>JAYTMY010000023.1:0-17913 GCA_043748535.1 Lentisphaeraceae bacterium
TGGCCGGCAAAAAATACCCGCCGAGTCACTTCCGCCAACGGCGATCACGGCAGAAACTGGCCATTACGCGTGTAGTTATTTGCGGAGCGTGACACTAGCATCAGTCCGAGTCAAGCTTCAGCGAACCGCAGAAGAAGCGAAATGAGTGATCAGCTGAGCTAGAGATAGCACAAACTTCCGGGTTGGCCATCGAGCCCAGCTTCGTCTCTTCGACTGCTACCAATAGGCTTCTTGTGCCGACAGGGCGACAGCGATGGAGACCAAAAACAAACGCGGAACCATCGGGTCCGCGTTGCTCTGATGAACTAGGGCTTACTGACGCAGGCGGAGCTTGGCATTGCCGCCCGGCTTGAGCTCGGGATTGAGAATCATGTCCTTGTTGCCATCTTCTTCTTTTTTGAGCGTCTGGGTGCTTTGCATCGTGCCAGACAGGGCCGAGGGCGGCGGCGGCGGCACCGAGGCAGAACTTTTCAGCATCGGATTTGGCGGCAGAACGTTGCCTGGCGCCTTGAGCCCAGCGAGTCCGTGGGCCGGAGGAGGAGCTAGGCTAGCTCCAGGAGGAGGGGGCGTCGGGCCAGGAGCTTTCAAACCTGCACCAGGAGGGGTCAAACCTGCACCAGGAGGGGTCAGGCCGGCACCAGGAGGGGTCAGGCCGGCCGGCGCCTTAAATCCAGCTCCGGGAGGAGTTAAGCCGGCCGGTGCTTTGAGGCCAAGTGCGACTGGCGCGGTCGGTGGGGAAGCCGCAGGCGATTCATCGAGTTTTTCCGGCGAGACAAAGGCACTGGCACTGGCCGCCGGAGCCTCCCCTTCTTTACTGAAGCTGAAGGCGATTTTCTTTCTTTCGCCGGCAGGAACAGCAGGCGCCACAGGGGCACTGGGGCGAACAATCTGAACGCCGTCTTCCGACTGGCCGCGAGTCGCCTCAGCCTGCTCCGCCATGGTCTTGCTGAGCTCCGGGACGTCATCTTTCACCGGTTCCGTCACACCAGCGCCGGTCAGAGAGCTCAGAGAACCGCGTTTTTCCGGCTTCCTGATACGCGCCAGGATCTTATCCTTGAAGAGGACAAAAACGATGGCCAAAAGAGCGGCGATGACGATCAAGCCAACAAAAATCAAGGAGAATGAATCGCCGCCAGCCGATCTTTGCTCTTCTGCCTCTTTCTGTTGGCTCTTGAGCTTGGCCGTCTGTGCTTTGGCCTTGGCAATGGCGACCTCTTTGGCTTTATTCTCGTCTTCGATCTTCTGCAGCTTGGCGGTTTCTTCATCGAGATTGACTTCTTTGGGCTTTTCAGCCTCGATCGCGGCGAGTCGCACCGCATCGGCTTTCGCCTTTTCCGCTTTAACCTTGGCGTCGGCGGCATCATCCTCAAGCTTCTTCAGTCGCAGGCGTTCTTTTTCCGCCTCGGCTTTCGCCTCTTCAATCTTGCGATTTTCTTCGGCTTTGTTCTTGGCGAAAAGCAAGGCTTCCTGACGTGTCTTCGCCAGGCCCTGAATCAATTCCGGCAGACTCTTCCAGCCGGTCGAGGTGAGAATGAAGCCAGCGGCTTCGTTTTTGCTCACCAATTCGTCACAAATCGCCTGGCTTTGGTTGCGCATCCATTCTTCTTGCGCGGTCTTGGCTGCACCAATCTTGCCATCAATGAATTTCTTCCGCGCCAAGGCCACTTTCGCCGGCGACAAGCCGTCGCGGACCTTATCCTCCTGAATGTCGGCGATGAGAAAATCCTTGAAACCGATTTTCAGGGCCGTGTTATTGACGCTGGTGATTTTGCCTTTCACCGGCAGACGGCGAGCAAAGTTGTAGGTGAAAGAAATCTCATCGCCAACACTATAGGTCGGCGCCAGCGCCTCTGCATCGGCCTGCAAGGACGCAACGGTGGGGATCTTGACCGCCGCGTCCGCCCGCTCCTTGGCGATTTGACGCATCGTGCCGAGAAGATCAGTCACCAGCGACTTGGCGTCAGGACGAGTGGTGACGCTGAGCTTCTGGGCGCAAGAGGTGTTGACCTGCAAGACCGCCAGGTCGAATTGGGCCATCAGTTTTTCTGCATCAATAGAGGCAACCGCATCGGTCACCATTTTTTCGCGTTCCTTCGATTTGGTATTGCGGATCTCGGCACTCAGTTCGTCTTCGGCATAGGCTGCGGAAGCACTGAGGAGGACCAAAGACAGTAAGGCGGAGCGAAGTTTCACGGGGATCTCCTTGGGAAAAGGCTACGAAGCATCACTTAACATTATGCCATCAGCCGCCCCAATCAAACAAGGTCGGCTGATCATTTTCCAAAATGATTTTTTTGCGCGGGGCGCGATTTGTCGATTTTGAGACTGAGGGCTCCCGGACTTCTTCGATCCGCGCCGCCGGGGCGGCCCCAGTCTCAAGGCCAGAAAGAATTTCTCCGGCGCGTTTCACCACCGAATCCGGCAGGCCGGCAAGACGGGCAACGTGGAGACCGTAGCTGCGATCGGCACCGCCGGGAATGATGCGGTGCAGGAAAACGATTTGATCGTCCCACTCTTTCACCGCGACGTTGAAGTTGCGGGCCCGCGGCAGGCTGCGGCCAAGCGCAGTCAATTCGTGATAGTGGGTGGCAAAAAGACTGAAACAGCCGACGCCATGCAAATGCTCGGCGATGGCCCAGGCCAGCGACATGCCGTCGTAGGTCGAAGTGCCGCGGCCGATTTCGTCGAGAATCACCAGGGAACGCGGTCCGGCGTGGTTCAAAATATTGGCGGTCTCGACCATTTCGACCATGAAGGTCGACTGGCCGCGGCTGAGGTCATCGGCGGCGCCGACGCGGGTGAAGACGGCGTCGAAGACCGGCAGTTCGGCCTCTTTCGCCGGGACGAAGCTGCCCGCCTGGGCGAGCACAGCGATGGCGGCGATCTGGCGGATGTAGGTCGACTTGCCGGCCATGTTGGGACCAGTGACCAGGTGCAGTGTCGAATCCGAGCTGTCCATATCGGTGTCGTTGGGGACGAAGACGCCGGGGCCGAGAAGCTTGTCGACCACCGGGTGACGAGCCTCGACGAGGCGCAGGAAGCCGCCGTCGTTGAGCTGCGGGCGGACCCAGCCGAGTTGGCGTGCGGTTTCCGCAAGAGAGGCATGGGCGTCGATGGCGGCGACGGCGCGCGAGGTGTCTTGCAGGGAAGGCGTTTCGGCGGCGGCGGCGCTGCGCAGTTCGGCGAAGAGGGCGGCCTCGAGCGACTTGGCGCGCTCTTCGGCGTGCAGCAGGGTGTCTTCCATCTCCTTCAAGGCGGGGGTGATGAAGCGCTCGGCGTTGGCCAAGGTCTGCTTGCGGATGTAGTCGGCGGGAGCGTTGTCGGCCTGCATCTTGGTCAGTTCGATGTAGTAGCCGAAGACCGAGTTGAAACGGATCTTGAGGGTCTTGATGCCGCTGCGGACGCGTTCGTCATTCTCGTAGCGGGCGAGCCAGTCCTTGCCCTCGGCGCCGGCGACGCGAAGCTGGTCGAGGGTGGCGTTGTAGCCGTCGCGGATCAAACCGCCGTCGCGGGTGCTCATCGGCGGTTCGTCGATGAGGCAGGCGGCAATGCTGGCGGCGAGCTCGGGCAAGGCGGCGAGACGGGCGCGTTCCTCCAACAAGAGCGGCGACGGCAGGCCATCGAGCCATTGACGCAGACGCGGCACGGCGACGAGGGCGGAGCGCAGCGCCTGCAGGTCGCGCGGGTTGGCGGTGCCGAGGGTGCAGCGCGCTGCGATGCGCTCGATGTCGCGCACTTCCGCCAGGGACGTGCGCAGGTCGTGCAAAACTGCGGGTTCCGCAAAAAGCGCGGCGACGGCTTCGAGGCGGGATTCGATGGCGACGCGCTCGGCCAGGGGTTGCAGGAGGCGTTCGCGCAAGAGGCGGGCGCCCATCGGCGTGACGCTGCGGTCGACGACGGCGAGAAGCGTGGAATCCTTGGCATCGCGGAACAGCGGTTCGGCGATCTCGAGGTGACGGCGGGTAGCGCGGTCGAGGCGCAGGCCTTCGCCTTCGCGCCAGGAAACCAGCGAACGGACGTGATTGACCTCGCTGCGCAGAGTATCGCGAGCCCAGTCGAGCAGCACCCCGGCGGCCAGCCCGGCGGCATCCTGACCGCGCAGGCCGAAGCCGTCGAGGGTGGTGACACCGAGGTGTTTACACAGCGATTCGACGCTGGTCTTGCCGTCGAAACGCCAGGGTTCGGCGGGAGTGAGGACCGTGCTCGCCGGAATTTCCGGCAGCTTGGCATCGGGAGCGTGCAGCAGCTCGGCGGGACCGGCGCTGTGGATCAGGCCTTCAAGAGCCGCGTCGCTGCCGCAGGAACCGCAACGGAAGTCGCCGGTGCTGAGGTCGAGCAGGGCCAGGCCCCAGGCGCCGCGTCCGGCGGCAACGACGCAGGCGAGCCAGTTGGCGCGGCGGGCCGGCAAAATGCCTTCTTCGAGGATGGTGCCGGGGGTGACGATGCGGACGATCTCGCGCTTCACCAGACCCTTGGCCAAAGCGGCGTCTTCGGTCTGTTCGGCGACGGCGACCCGCAAGCCTTTTTCGAGCAATCTTGGCAGGTAGTTATTGAGCTGGTGGTAAGGGATGCCCGCCATCGATTGTTCATGGCGCTTGGTCAGGGTGAGTTCGAGCTCGCGCGATGCGGTGACCGCATCTTCGTCGAAGACCTCATAAAAGTCACCGAGCCGGAAGAAGAGCAGGGTGCCGGGCGGCAGCGTCGCCTTCAGATCGGTGTACTGCCGCATCATCGGCGTCAGAGCTTTGTCCTCGCTGGCCATGGTCATCCTTTCCGGTTTTGTTGCCGCCCAAGATAGGATGGGAAGGCGATTTCACCACGGAGGGCACGGAAGAGCGGGATCGGGGAGGATGCCAAGTTCTATCGCCATGACAAAGCCGCCACGGGGAACCGGGGCGGCTTGTTTCAGGACTGCAGGGAGATCACTTCTTGCGGAAGACGATGCGTCCTTTGGTGAGGTCGTAGGGGGACATCTCGACGGACACTTGGTCGCCTGCGAGAATGCGGATGTTGAACATGCGCATTTTACCTTTGACGTGAGCTTGGACGTTGTGACCGCCCTCAAGCTCGACTCGGTAGATGCCATTGGAGAGCAGTTCTTTGACGATGCCCTCGGCCTTGATCGTATCTTCCGGCACTGGTTGTGAACTCCTGTTGTCTTTGAAAAAAAAGCAGCGGTTTGGTTTTGAACGGCTGCGAAGCTAGCACGGCATCAAGGGATTGCGAGAGCGGCGCGAAAAAAGCTTTAAGGTTGCAGCTCTTCCTGCCGGAGGCGCTTGGCAGCGGCGACGTGGCCGGAGGCGGCGGCCTCTTTGAGGGTGCGCAAAGCGGCGGGGCGCTGCTCTGGACCACGGCGAAGCAGGATCAGCGCGGCGCGATAGCCGCCCTCGGCATTGCCAGAGGCGGCAGCGGCGCGGAATTCCACTAGGGCGGCGGTCTCATCGATCTTGATCTCACCGTCGCCTTTTTCAAACAGGTCGCCGAGGACGATCATGGCGTTGACCGAGCCAGCCTGACTGGCAAGGCTGAGCAGCGACTTGGCCTGCAGCGGACTCTGGCTCAAACCGCGGCCCTTGAGGAGCATGGCGGCGAGATGCACCAGCGCCTCTTTGTCCCCCCGGCTCAAAGCGAGAAGGACGAAGTTGAGCTCGTCATCGGGATTTTTCTGCATCAGCGCCAGATCAAGGCAGGCGCCGGCGTGACCCTGATTGATGGCGGCGCGGAAGAGTTCCTCGGCGCGTTTATTGTCGCCGGAGATGATCCCGTCACGAATGAAGCGACCGAGCTCGGTTTGAGCTTGCGGGTAGCCGAGTGAGGCGGCTTTTTCGAGGCGTTTGCGTCCCTGTTCGCCCAAGCTGCCGCCGCGGAACTGGAGCCGGGCGAGGAGCAGCAGGGCTTCCGGATCGTTTTTCGCCGCTGCTTGCGACAGAAGGGCGGCGCCGAGCTCCATATCCGGCTTGCCGGTGGCGGCACCGTTGAACAAGAGGCAGCCCATGCGGGTGAGACCTTGGGCGAGCCCGCCCTCGGCAGCTTTTTTGAAGGCGTTGTAGGCACTCTGGGGATCGGCGGCACCGCTTGTCCGCTCATGGAGCAGGAGTTCGCCGTAACGGAGATTGGCGAGCGGATCGCCGAGCTTGGCGGCGGCCTCGAGCAGCTTCTCGGCGGCTGCCGGCGCCGGCTTGCAGCAACGAGCGTCGAGAAGAATGCCGGCGAGGCTCGTCGAGGCCCCGGCATCCCCTCGCAAGGTGGCTTGATGCAGGCGTTCCAATTCGCGGTCGAACCCATCAGATCTGCGAAGGCTCTGGACAAAGGATTCGAAGGCCGGAAAAGCCGCGTCCAGTTGGGCCTGCGTGCCGTCGCTGCACAGGGTCCACAGCAGGCCGCGCTGCATCAAGAAAGCGGCATCGACAGGATGTTTACCGCGGATCCGGACCAGCAGAGCGCCACCGGCCGCAGTCTTGACTGGTCGCGCTAGACTGATCAAGGATTGCGGTTTCTCCCCTGAACGCGATTGCCACATGCCGGTCATCAACTCGGCCTGTTCCTTCGGCGCCACCTGCGCCGAAAAGACCAGGATACGCCGATCCGGCAGGACGAAACTCCAAACTCCGGCGAGCTCCCCGCCATCCTTCCAGCCGGCCGGCAGAGTCCAATCCAAAGGACGCAAAGGCCCCGCGACAGGCGGCTGTTCGGCAATCAGGGCGAAGGGGATGAGCATGAGGGCTGTCAGGGGTTTTAGGGGTTGGAAGGGTTTTAGGGGTTGGAAGGGTTTTAGGGGTTGGAAGGGTTTTAGGGGTTGGAAGGGTTTTAGGGGTTGGAAGCTTAAGGGCTTCGTTTGTCCTTCCACCCCTTAAAACCCCTACACCCCTTAAAACCCTTATTTTTCAGTCTTCGTCGACGCCGCCGCGGAGTTTGAGCAGGCGTTGTTTGAAGAGGTCGTCCTTTTTCTTCCAGGTGCGGAGCAGGGGATAGCCGATTTCGAGTGCTTCGCAGGCTTCGCGCTGGGATTTGCCGGAGGCGATAAGCTCGAGCATCTTGACCTTCTGCTCGGCCAGTTTCGGCGTTTCGTCGGCACCGGCGACGATCTCTTTGTAGGCGCGTTGGAACTCGGCATCCATGTGGCGCCAGGAACGAATCTGGACGTCGTCCATACCCACTTCTTTTGCCGCTGCGATCTTGTCGCCGCCAGTGGCTTTGAGGTAACGCAGGTAGGTGGCTTTGACTTTGGCGGACTGCGGATCGCGGCCCATGCCTTTTTCGGTTTTGTAGGACATGATGATTCTCCTCAGCCCGGAGGCCAGTGAAAGGAACGGCCTGCAAGAAGATGCAGGTGGAGGTGAAAGACACTTTGCTGGGCGCCGGCGCCGTTGTTGATGACGACACGGAACGCCTCGGCAAAGCCTTCCTGGCGGGCAATCTCGCCGGCGGCGAACATCAGATGGCCGAGCAGCACCTTGTCTTCGGCCGAAGCGTCGCTGAGCTTGGCAATCGGCTTCTTCGGGATCAAGAGCAGATGCTGCGGCGCCTGCGCTTGGATGTCGCGGAAGGCCAGGCAAAGTTCGTCCTCATAGACGATCTGCGCCGGGATTTCCCGGCGGATGATTTTGCTGAAGATGGTTTCGGGCATGGGTTCTCCTGATTTTCGGCGGGCCAAGATAAGCCGTCAAGCGCAGGTTTCACGCAGCTTAGAGCCGCATGAAACCTGTGAAATCTGGTGCCGCTGAGGACCAAGCCAGCCACCTTATCCATCGCAGTCAAGAGTTCCTGCTGCCAACCTGGATGTATACTGGTGACGTGCTTTCATACCCGAAACCCCAGGAGATCCCCGATGCGTCGTCCCGCCCAGATCACACTTTGCGCCCTCCTCACCCTCAGCGCCTCCGGCTGCGCCCAGCTCGAGCAGTTCAGCTCGATGCTCAGTGCCGATGGCATCCCGAGCACCGACAGCATCGCCGCCGGCCTGCGCGAAGCGCTGCGCAAAGGCACCGAGAAAGCGGTCAACGACCTCGCTCGCCCCGGCGGCTTCTCCGGCGCCCGCAGCATCGGTTTGCCGCAATCCCTGCAAGGCCCCGCCGATAAACTCCGCAAAATCGGCTTCGCCGCCCATGTCGACAAGTTTGAAGGTCTGCTCAACACCGCCGCCGAAAAAGCCACGCCAGCCGCCGCCAGCATCTTCGCCAAAGCCATCTCGTCCCTGACCATCGACGATGTCAACGGCATCCTCCACGGCGGCCCTACTTCTGCCACCGATTACCTCCGCAAAAGCTCCCTCGCCGAAGTCCGCGCCGCCGTCCTGCCGATTATCCGCGGCGAGCTCGAACAGGTCGGCGCCGTCGCCGACTTCAACAACCTGCGCGACAAATACAACTCGCTCCCCCTGGTCACCCCGATCAAAGCCGGCCCCGATGACTATGTCGCCGAACGCAGCTGCGACGCCATCTTCGCCAGCCTCGCGGCCATGGAAACCGACATCCGCAGCAACCCCGCCGCCCGCACCAGTGATCTCCTCCGCAAGGTCTTCGCCATGCAGGATAAGAAGTAAGCTGCGGACAGCGCACAAAATGCCCCGGAACGAAAGTTCCGGGGTTTCTTGTCACAGCGCTCTTGACGATCCTAGTTAACGTCGTTAACTAGGATCCGTGTTAACGCCGTTAACGGGAGTCCGTGTGAGTTCCAAGCCCTCAGAAAATCTGCGCGATGGCATCCTTGATGTCGCCCGCCGCCTCTTCATCTCGGAGGGAATGGAGCGGGTGACCATGCGCCGCATCGCCACCGAGCTCGGCTGCAGCGCCACCGCTTTGTATCGCCATTTTCGCGACAAAGAGGATTTGATCAACCAGATCTGCCACCATGACTTCCAGGAGCTGCAATCGGACTTCCTCGCCGCTCTGCAAGGCGGCGACGCGCTCAAGCGTCTGCGGGCTCTCTGCGCTGCCTATTTGCGCTTTGCGCAACGCCAGCCGCACCACTACCGGCTCCTCTTCATGACGCCGATGAGCAATGACCAGGCGCAGTCCCTCAAGGCCAATCACCCCGACATTCACGGCGACCCCAGCAAAGACGGTTACGCCCTCATCGCCGCGACAGTCAAGGCAGCGCAACAAGAAGGCTTGTTGCGTGGCGATCTCGACTCCCATCTCCTCGCGCAAGTTCTCTGGGCCGGACTCCATGGCGTCGTCGCACTCGAGCTCGACAAACGCAATGACCCCTGGCTGCCCTGGCACGACTTCGACCGGCGCAGTTCCCTCATGCTCGACACCCTTCTCGCCGGCTTCTCGCTTCCTAAAACCCTTAAAACCACTGCCTCCCTTAAAACCCCTAAAACCCCTAGAAGCCGATGACTTCCTACGCCCTCAAAATGCTCTTCGCCGACCGCATCCGTTTCCTCGGACTGGTCATCGGCATCGGCTTCGCCGCGCTGATCATCACCCAGCAAATGGCGATCTTCCTTGGCCTGCTGAGCTTCGCCCACGGCGCCGTCGACGACTCTCCGACGGCCAAGATCTGGGTCATGGATCCCGCCCAGGAATCGATCGACATCAGCGGCGTCCAGGCGATGAACGACACCGCTCTTGACCGCGTCCGCGGGGCCCAGGGAGTCGCTTGGGCGGTGGAACATTTGCGCACTCCGCTCGAGTGCAACCTCGGCGGCGGCCTGCGCCGCGCCTGCCTCTTAATCGGCATCGACGACCAGAGCTGGACCGGTCTGCCGCCGGTGGTCGAGGGACGCGTCGAAGACCTGCGCCAGGACGATGCGGTGTTCCTCGATGTCACCGGCGCCGCAAAATTCGCCCGGGCCGGACGCGATCTGAAGATCGGCGACAGTTTTGAAATCAACGACCACCGCGCCGTCGTCGCCGGCTTCGTCAAATCGAAGAAGGCGATCTTCTTCGGCTCCTATGTCTACACCACTTCGGCCCGCGCCAAGAGCTGGGCCCCCTCGGTGCGTCGCAGCCTGTCTTACATCCTAGTTGACCCGAAGCCGGGAGCCAACATCTCCGAGCTCTGCGCCCGCATCGAAAAGGACACCGGTTTGAAGGCGCGCTCGAAGGAAGATTTTGCCGTCGAATGTTCGAACTTCTTCATCTTCAACACCGGCATCGCCATCAACTTCGGCACCGCCGTGGTTCTCGGCTTCATCGTCGGCACCGCCATCGCCGGCATGCTCTTCCTGCAGTTCACCCAGGACAACCTGAAGTATTTCGGCGCCCTCAAGGCGATGGGGGCTTCCCGCCTCACCCTGGTGAAAATGGTGATGATTCAAGCCGCCACTGTCGGCGCCCTCGGCTACGGCCTCGGCACCGGTGCCGCCTCGATCTTCGGGCTCATCGGTGTCAAAGCCTCCCGCGGCGACCTCGGCTTTCTCATGCCTCCCTGGCTCCTCCTCGCCAGCGGCAGTGCCATCTTCCTCATCGTCGCCTTTGCCGCCGCCCTCTCCCTCCGCAGCGTCCTGAAACTGGAAGCGGCGGTGGTGTTTCGCAATTAACCCAGTCAAGAGGTTACGGGGTTACGGGGTCACGAGGTTTCCCCTTATACCCCGCAACCCCTTTACCCCTTTACCTCTTTACCTCTTTACCTCTTTACCCCGCAACCCGGTTTCCCCAGATGCAACACGCACTCCAAGTCCAAGGCCTGACCAAGATCTTCCGCAGCGGCGGGGTGGAAACCCACGCCCTGCGCGGCATCGACCTCGACATTCCGCGCGGCTCGCTGACCATGCTGGTCGGCCCCTCGGGATGCGGCAAGACTACCCTGCTGTCGGTGATCGCCGGCATCCTCAATCACGATGGCGGATCAATCCGGGTTCTGGATGAAGATCTCGACCAGATGGACGAGGTAGGAAGGACGCTTTTCCGTCGCCGTCGCATCGGTTTTGTCTTCCAGGCTTTTAACCTCATCCCCGCCCTCACTGCCGCCGAAAACGTCAGCGTCCCGGCCATCCTCAACGGCATGGAACGCAAGATCGCGATCCAACGCGCCGAAGAACTCCTGGCTCGCGTCGGCCTCGCCGATCAACGCGGTAAATCCCCTCGCGACATGTCCGGCGGTCAACAGCAACGCGTCGCCATCGCCCGCGCCCTCATTCACCAGCCCGACCTCATCGTCTGCGACGAACCGACCAGCGCCCTCGACCACAAAACCGGCGAGCAAGTGATGGAGATCCTGCGTGAATGCGCCCTCCGCGACGGCCGCAGCCTGATCATCGTCACCCACGATGCCCGCATCCTCCACCACGCCGACATCACCGCAACTCTTTCGGACGGACGGGTGGAAAGCCTTTCGACTGGGACACAGCTGAGACACAATTGGGACACAATTGGGACACAACTGGGGAACAAAGATGAACGATGATGATTGCAGGAAAGCGCACCGCCATTTTTCCTCAAACCGCGAAGTCGTTTGGCTGCTCGACCCCTCAACTTTAAACCTTAAACTTTAAACCTTAAACTTTGGAGCTCCTATGTTTCTCCGCACCGCCCTGCCGCTGCTCGCCCTCGCTGGCTTCAGCTTTGCCTTGATCAGCTCGACCAAAAAAGAGGAACTGCCGCCGCCGCCGCCGAGTGCACCGCCGCCCGCCGCTCCTTATGAGCGATTTGTCGCCGGTACCGGCATGGTTGAGCCTGCCTCGGAAGCCGTGGCCATCTCCTCTCCCATCGCGGGTTTGATCAGCGAAATCGTGGTCAAGCCCGGGGACCGAGTCGAAGCTGGTGCGCCGCTTCTTCGCCTCGATTCCCGCCGCGAGACCGCCGCCCTGAATAAGGCGCAGACGCAGCTTGCCGTCAGCCGGGCTTTGGTGAGCGAAGCCGAAGCCGCGCTCGCCACCGCCGAGGCGGAAGTGCTGCGCCAAAATGCCTTCCCGCGCAGCGAGGAGCTGCCCGTCGCTGCCGCCCAGCTCAGGGCGGCTGCCGCGGAAGCCGCCGACCAGGTCCAGCGCCTGACCCGGCTCGAAGCGGTGAAAGACGCCCGCGCCGTCGCCGCCGATGAATTGGGGCAGCGCCGCCAAGCCGCAGCCGCCGCCAGCGCCCGCGCCGAACAAGCCGATGCCAGCCTCAAACTCCTCCAGTCCGGCGCCTGGAAACCCGATCTCGAAATCAGCAAATCCCGCGTCATCCAAGCTCGCGCCGGGCTCGAATCGAAGCGCCGTCAGGTGCTCGCCGCCGAAGTCGAAGTCGCCGCTGCCGAAACCGAGCTGAGCCGCCTCGAAATTTGCGCCCCTTTCACCGGCCAGGTTTTGCGCGTCTACGCCCACCCCGGCGAACTCGCCCCGGTGATGCCGGTCAGCAAGCCGCTGATGTATTTCGGCGACACCCGACTCTTGCACATCCGCGTCGACATCGATGAATCGGAAGCCTGGCGTCTCCGCGATGGCGCCCGCGCCACCGCCACCGCCCGCGGCAACCGCTCGATGTTCTGCCCCTTGGAATTTGTCCGCATCGAAGCCCTCGTCGTGCCGAAAAGCAACACCAGCGGCGACAGCGCCGAACGCATCGACACCCGCGTCCTGCAGCTCGTTTTCTCCGTCGATCCGGTGAAATTCCCAGTCCGCCCCGGTCAACAGGTCGATGTCAGCATCGAGGTGGCGAAATGAGCTTGGGAACCACGGAAAACACGGAGGACACGGAAGAAACCCTTGCCGGTTTTTCTAAGACTCTTTTCCGGCGCTTGACTACAAGCTTGCCTTCAAAGTCGGGAAGGGGTCTGGCCGAATCAGCAGCTGAGCTTGCGGAAAAAGTCGGGAAGGGGTCTGGGGGAACCCGGCGCTACGGGTTCCCTCAGCAGGAGCGCAGCGACGCCCACAATGGGGTTCGGGGTCTTGACCCCGAGCGGGGTCCGGGGCAGCAGCCCTGGGTTTCTGCCGCTCGAATGAGTTCCGGGGCGGCAGCCCTGGGGTTCTGCTGCTTCGCGATGCTTCTCAATTCCTGCGCCGTCGGCCCCGACACCAAGAGCTCGCCGCAAGCGCCTGCGTTGCCCGCGAAATTTGCGGCCGGCGCAAGTGAAGGCGAGATGAATCGCGATTGGTGGCAGGACTTTGATGAGCCCGAGTTGAGCCGGTTGATCGAGCTCGGCCTGAAGGACAATCCTAGCCTGCGGGCGGCGGCGCAACGCGTCCTTGCGGCGCGCTACGACGCCGCCTCCCTCAATGCCCGCGGCGAACCCGAAATCAGCGCCCGCGCCGGCTTTTTGCGGCAAGGCAATTCGCAGGAAAAAGCCTTTCGCATGCCGACGCCGGTGAACAACTGGAGCGGCGCCTTCGACTTCAGCTGGGATCTTGATCTCTGGGGCGCCGCTTTGCGGGTTCAGCAAGGCGCCGAAGCCCTGGCCCAAGCCAGTGCCGCTGATGAGGCCGGCGCCCACCTCGCCCTCGCCGCCGAGATCGGCCGCGTCTACTTCGAACAACGCAGCGCCGCCGTCGAGCTCGCGGAAGTCGAAATCAACCTCGGGCAACAAGAGGAAATCCTCGCCCTGGCGCAATCCCGATTCGACGCCGGACTCAGCGACGAAGCGCCGCTTCTCGACGCCAAGCGCCGCCTCTCGTCCTACCAGAGCGAGCTCGCCAGCCTGCGTTTGCGTCAAGCGCAAGCCCAGCATGCTTTGATGCAGCTCTGCGCGACCTCGGAACTTCCTTTGCTCAAACTCGCCAATAACAGCGGCGAGATCCCGGTTTTCCCCGTCGGCCAGCCCGCCAGCCTCCTGCGTCGCCGTCCCGACATCCTCGCCGCCGAAGCCCGCCTGCGCAGCGCCCTGGCGCAACAAGGCGTCGACGAAGCCGAACTCTACCCCCAGTTCAGCCTCACCGGCAGCTTAGGACGCGAAGCGATGAATCTCGGCGACCTGAAGAAATCCACTGCCAACGCCTGGTCCATCGGCCCCAGTCTCCGCTGGCAGCTCTTCAACCGCAGCGCCCTGCATCGCCGTGTCGACGCCGCCGGCGCCCGCGCCAAGGCCGCCGAAGCCGATTGGGAGGACACCTGGCGCCGCGCCCTGCGCGAGGTCGAAGACGCCCTCAGCGCGGTTGAGCAGCAGCGCGCCCGCCGCCTCGCCGCCGAGGCCGACGCCTCTGCTGCCCAAGAACGAGTCCGCCGCCAGACCGCCCGTCAAGATCGCGGCCTGAGCGAACCCAGCCCCGCTTTGCGCCTGGCGCAAGAACACGGCGCCTCCCTGCGCCAACTCGAAACCGCCCGTCGCGACCAAGCCCAATCCTCCATCGCCCTCGCCAAGGCCTTGGGAGGAGGATGGAAGAAGGCGGAGTGATTCCTGTCGCTCCTGCGCGAAGCGCCTTGGACTGCGGCAAGGATTGCCGCCTTTAATGGCGGCGGAGCCGCGTCCCTAGGAGCTTAGGAAAAACACCCGGCACGGAGGTTGAGCCGCAGACCCAGCCCTCTCCTGCACCAAATAACCTCAGGCCTCGCGCCGCCTTGTCCATCGACCGCGACAAATCGACGCGAGACCCTTGACGCCGCCTACATTCGGATGTTAATTTCTGTACTTACAGAAAATTCGGAATAAATGGAGGTGATTATGAACCGGGTGAAAGGTGGCGGCGATCCGACCCAAGGCGAGTTGCGGCTGGATATCGCCAAGCTCTTGCGGCATGGCGGCGGGCTCTTGATCGGCATCGCCGCATTGGTCTGGGGCGACGCCCGGATCGTGTTGCTGGCCTTGGCTGTGTCGGGCTGGCCGGCGATGGCGCTCGGGGTGGTGGCGGTGCATCGGCTCTTGATTCACCGCAGTTTTGAAGTGCCTCTTTGGCTTGAACGTCTGATGCTTTTGGGAGCGAGCTTGAGCGGCATGGGTGGTCCGCTGACTTTGATTCGTGTTCACGATGTGCGGGAGTGGGCGCAGCTGAGTCAGCGATGCGCCAACTACTTTAGCCACGGTGCCGGTCCATGGCGAGATGCCTGGGAGCAGCTTTTCTGTCGCTTCGAATTGCGGCAGCCGCCGGGCTTGATCTTGACCGAGGAGAACGACGCATTTCTGCGTTTTCTCGAGCGTTATTGGCTCGCCTTACAAGTGCCCTTGGGCGGTGTTTTATGGCTGGCGGGCTCGTGGAGCGCCGTCGCCGGCGGGGTCTGCCTGAAGCTTTTTGTCCTGCCCTTCATGCACTGGCTTTTCGCTTGGCAAATCCATCGTCGCGGCGCGGCGCCCCATCAAGTGCCTGGAGCTGCCGTCCAAGGGCGGAATCTCGGGCTGATCGCAGCCTTGATCACCCTTGGCGAATCCTATCACAACCGACACCACCACTTTCCGGCGTCGCCGCGCAACAGCAGTGCAGCAGGAGAGATCGATTTGTCTTGGCTGTTGATTCGCCAGATGATCCGCTGCGGCTTGGCGAGGGAGAGCCCCCGGCCCCAGTTCACTCCGTCCGCAGCGCTTCCACCGGGTTGAGATTGGCGGCGGTGCGGGCCGGCCACCAGCCGAAGATCAGGCCGGTGCTGGCGGCGGCGACGAAGGAGCAACTGACCAGGATCGGCGACACCACCAAGGGCAGCCCGGCGCTGAGGCAGACCAGGCTGACGCAGACGCCCGACAAGACGAGTCCGAGAATGCCGCCGGCCAAGGAGATCATCACCGCTTCGAGGAGGAATTGCCGCAGCACCGCGTCGCGCGGCGCCCCGATGGCGCGGCGCAGGCCGATTTCCTTGATCCGCTCGTTGACGCTGGCCAGCATGATGTTCATGATGCCGATGCCGCCGACGAGGACCGAGATCGATGAGATGACGAAGGTGAGGACGTCGAGCAGGCGCTGCGATTCCTCTTTCTGGCGCAGCAGATCGAGGGGGATGAAGAGCTGCCAGTCGTTGGCGCCGTGGTGCATCGCCTCCATCACCCGGCGGACCTTCAGGCCGGCGCTGGCCATGTGGTCTTCGTGATCGAGCTGCAGGTGGATCTCGTCGAGCTCGGAGCGCTGATCGTTCCAAGTGGTGCGGGCGAGGACGGTGGAGAGCGGCAGCATGATATCGCGGTTGGCGTCGCGGACGCCGGAGGCTTCGAGGCCGCCGAGATCGACGTCGCGGCTGGCAAGGACACCGATGACGCGGCAGGGCATGCCAGAGAGATGTAGGGTGCTGCCGAGGGCCTTGGGACCGATCTGGCGAGCCAGAGTGGAGCCGATGACGCAGACCCGGGCGGCGGCGTCCTGATCGGCGCTCGACAAGGGACGGCCGGCGCCGAGGCTGAGGTTACTGACTTTGAGGATTTCGCCGGCGACGCCGATGACCCGGGCATCGAGTCGGCGTCCTTCGTGCAGGACATTCATGAAGGCTTCGCGGCAGACGGCGCTGGCGACGACGCCGGGCACGGCCTCGCGCAGCGATTGCAGATCACGGCGGCTGAGGCCGGCGGAACCGGCGGAACGCGCCTCGACCAGTCGCTCGCTCTCGAGTCGAGCATCGACCACTTTCACTAGGTTGGAGCCGAGGGCGCGGACCTGGTCGGCCTGCTTCTTTTTCGACGCGAGGGAGAAGGATCCCATGCTGACCGCGCCGGCGACGCCGATGATGATGCCGAGGGCGGTGAGGAGGGAGCGCAATTTGTGCGGCAGCAGGCCTTCGCGCCAGCCGACGGCGGCGAGCTCGGCGAGGCCGATGTGGCCCGTGCTGGGAGGAGCGGGAATAGTGGCGGGAAAGGCTTCTTTCACCCCCGGCTCGTCGGCGACGATCTTGCCGTCGCGCATGGAGATGCGGCGGGTCCCTTGCAGGGCGAGGTCGCGGTCGTGGGTGACCATGACGATGGTGCAGCCCTCGGCGTTGAGCTGCTGGAGGAAGTTCATGATGTCGCGGCCGGTGGCGGAGTCGAGGGCGCCGGTCGGTTCGTCGGCGAGGATGAGGGCGGGGTTGCCGATCAAGGCGCGGGCGATGGCGACGCGCTGATTCTGGCCACCTGAAAGCTGGGTTGGGCGGTGGTGGAGACGGGCGCCGAGGCCAACTTTTTCCGCCATCACCCGGGCGCGTTCGAGGCGCTCGTGACGCGGCACGCCGCGGTAGGTCAGGGGCAGAGCGATGTTTTCCAGGACGTTAAGCTGCGGCAGGAGGTGGAAGCTCTGGAAGATGAAGCCGAGGCGGCCATTACGGGCGGCACTGCGCTCGTCGTCACTGGCGCCGGCCATGTCGAAGCCGGCCAGTTCGAGGCGGCCGGAGCTCGGTCCGTCGAGCAGCCCGAGGAGTTGCAGGAGGGTCGATTTGCCCGAGCCCGAGGCGCCGACGATCATCAGAAATTCGCCCGCTTTGACCTCGAGGTCGATGGCATCCAATGCCGTGACACGAGATTCCCCCTCGCCGTAATGGCGACTGAGGGCGACGCAGCGGATCAGGGTTTCAGAGGCGCTCATAGACAATCGGCTTCCTTCGGGATCTTTAGGCATCATGCGACACCGACTCTCGCCCAGAGTTGCGTGGCGACAAGAGGCGAGACACCATTTTCATGACGAAGACACACGATCTCTAATTCGCAGCTCAACCTCAGACTTCCTGACCCGCCGCACGACATAATTGGGAACGCGTTGGCACTTTTTGCTTTACCCCAAAGGGGTTGCGTCCTCCAGCCCGGGGTTGCGCCGAGCTTCGAGGCGCTACCCCGGGTACCGGCCAATTTCCTCGTGCCCCAACGGGGTTTCGTCCGCTGGCGTTGCTGTGACCCACGGAACGAGACGAAACCCCGTTGGGGTTTGAAATCATTCTCGTTTCATCCCCGGGGTAGGCGATGCGCCAACCCCGGACTTGCTCCAACACAGTTAAGCCAGTAAATAAATCGTTGATTATCAATAGATTGCGATTGAATTTTATTCGATATGATGTAACTTGTTCAACGCCAAATAACAACGGCGAAGGCAAGCATGAAATCGAAGTCGGCAGCAAAGGCCAAAGGGGCTAGCACCCAACACTCACCCGAAACCCCAAACAGCCCCAAACCTAT
>JAYTMY010000024.1:0-14826 GCA_043748535.1 Lentisphaeraceae bacterium
AGCCCGGGGTGGAGCCGAGGGACGAGGCGCAGCCCCGGGTGAAAAGAAAATGAGCTTCGAGCCCCAGCGGGGCGACTTGAAAACTCGGGTCGAATTCAAGTGCGGATTGCCCGTCCATACCGAAGCTTCAAGTCGCCCTTTCAGGGCTCGAATCCATTCATCCGTAACCTGGGGTTGCGCCTCGTCCCTCGGCTCCACCCCAGGCTAAGGTCAAGCAGCCCCTTCGGGGCAAGAGAACAAAGGGGGTTCATCTCGTTCCGAGCGTCATGGGAGAACGATATAACCGCTCCATTCCATCCCCACCCCTTGACACCTCGGCTGACGATGTCTATAATAGCATCGTAAGCCGAGGCATGGTGCCGAGGCGTTTTCGAGGAGGGTCCGGCCATGATGGAGAAAGAACTCTTGCGTGGTATCGCCGCGCCGATCGTGTTGCGTCTGGTCGCCGAGCGGGCGATGTACGGCTACGAAATCATCAAAGCGGTGAACGAGAAGACCGCCGGGGAATTCGCCTGGAAAGAAGGAACGCTCTACCCCTTGCTGCATCGCCTTGAAGGGGCTGAATTGATCGTCAGCGACTGGCGCGATTCGGATGAGGGCCGGCCGCGGAAATACTACGCCATCACCCGCAAGGGCAAGGCGGAGCTGAGCGCCAACCTGGCCGAATGGCAGCAATTGTCGCAAGCGGTCAACCAGCTTCTCCTGCCGCTCAGCGTCAAGCTCGGGATCTGATCATGAATCCGAAATCCCCGCACGAGGACTTCTGCGCCGAGCTGACGCGGGATCTCCAGGACGACCCCGAGCTGCGGCGGGACGTGTCACGCGAGCTCGAGGCGCACCTCGACGACGCGGTGGCGCTCGCCCGTTCCCGCGGCCTCGACGAGACCGCAGCAGAAGCCGAGGCGATGGAGCATTTCGGCCCCGTCTCGGGCCTGCCGCAGATGTTGATCGAGGGCAATCTGTCGCGAATGAAATCGCGAGCCCGGGCCAAGATCCTGATCGAGTGGGCTCTGATCCCGCTTTGTCTGATCGCGGCTTTGTTCATCGGCTGGCGTGAATTTATGGCCTTGAATGGCGATCCGCTGAAGCTCCCCGCCGCCATCGCCGCGGCCAAGCCGCAGACGCCCGAGGAAGAACGGGCGATGGCGCTGCGCGAGCTGATTTCTTGCGATGACAGCAATCGAGCCGCGTGTATCGCAAGGGCTCGTCAACTTGACCCCGACAACGGCTGGATCGACTGGATGGAGCTGGCTCCGCAAATCAAGGACAAGGCCGAGACTCGCCCGGATTTTTCGGAGCTGCTGACGAAGGCTGAGAAGGCCTTTGCGAAGCCGAGATGGGATGAAGGTGTGGAGATCGATCTGGCTCGGCGTTTCCGCGGCATCGAAGCGGCGGAACAGGCGATTTATGTACAGCGCATTTGCAAGACCGGTGTGCAGGCGGCGGTGTTGCTGCCGGCTCTGGGGGCTACCCGTTACTTTGGTCTTAGTTTGCTTCGGCAAGGAACTGCGGCAGCTCAAGCCGGGCGAATGGAAGAAGCCGAGCGCTGTTACCAGCTTTTCGACCGCCTCTTGCTGCGGGCAGTTCGAGGAAACAACCTCATCGAGTTAATAGTCGCTGGCGCGATCGCTCAAGGTCCTGAAAAAATCCCGGGATGCCCAGAGATCATGGCAAAAAACCCCGCGTGGAACCAGACTTTGTCACACTGCCAACATGTGTCTGCTGTGGTCAAGCGCTGGAGAGTACTGAAAATCGACCCCACAACATCCCGATCATTAAGTGAGCGTGGCTCTATCCTTCACTCGATGCTCATTCCCGCTTTAAATGACACGGATCCCATTCTACCTTCATCGCTTAATCCTGCCCGCCGCAGCGAATACGCCTTGATTGAACGCATCTTGGCGATGATCTCGACAAGCCAGCTCTTCGGCATTCTTCTTTTGACCGCGACTTTGGGTCTTTTCTTGAGCTTTCTGGTGCGTCGCGACAAGCCCTTTCTGCCTTTACCGCGATTCCACGATCTCCTCCGCCACATGACCTTGACCTGTGTATTACCCTTGGCTTTGTTCGAGCTCTACAAGCTTCAGTCTTTCTCCAGTCATGGCTGGGCGCTGCGAAAAAGCTTGCTTTACTTCGGCGCCGAACAGCTCATCATCTTGCTGATCCTACCGATCGTATCCTGTTGGCTCTGGCAGCGCAAAAATGCCCGCAGATTACAAGCTCTCGGAGTCGCTGGTGGCCAATCTCAATCTTGGGGGAAGAATTTCCTTTTTGTCGGCATTCCTCTGGCCGCCTTGATCGGACTTGCATCCAAGACTGATTTCCTCGACAGCGTCTCTTTCTTGAATTGGCTGCAACCTGGAATGATCAGCATCATGCAGCAGATTGACGAAAATGCCCCAGCCCCCATTCCTCCGTCTTGGTTAGAAGTGCATGGCAGCCAGGTCCTGTGCCTCGCGCTCGCCGCCTCTGCGATTTTTTGGCTGCTACGGCTATTGCGACAGGAAGGGCGAATCTACCGTGCCTGTTCAAGTCGCGCCTTGCTGCCGATACTGGCTTTGTGGATACTGGCCCTTGGTCTCTACATCGGTTGGCTGCGTCAACAAGAAGAGTATTACGGAGCTCGCGACACGATGTCGGAATGTGCCACTAAAGGATTCACCCAAGTCGAAGAGCAACTGGTACAGAAGATGGGCAGCAAGATGCTCGAATGCTGGCCCGAGGCTGCGAGGTAAGGTCCATCCTCGATCTCGCAGGTTTCCAGCCGGCAAAGGCGCAATAATTCCCCTCACTCCCGAAACTCCACCTTGACTCCGGGAAGCAGGCTGGGGAAGGCCGAGGGTTCAAATTGGCTGGGGCTGAAAATCACCTGTTTCAAGCTGCGGAACTGGGTCAGAAGGTTGATGTTCTTGAACTCGCTGTGGCGTAGATCCAGGGTCTCCAGTCCGAGCTCTTGCAGGGGGCTGAGATCGGCGATTTCGCACTCCTGCAAGGACAGGGATTTCAAGGTGCGGCAGCTGAGCAGAGGAGAGAAGTCGGAGACCTTGCAGCGGATCAGATGAATCTCCTCCAGGGGCATGCCGCGAAGATGATCGAGCGGGACATGGCTGTCGACCATGGTCAGGCTCTGGGCCGGAAAGGACTGCAGGATCAAACTCCAATAGAGACGGGGGGAGCCACTGAGGTCGAGATGGCTGCCGTCGAAGGTGATTTCGGGGTCGTGATCGAGAGTGTTCATGAACTTGATCGTGCCGCGGACCAGGGCCATGCGGTATTCGATCTTGATGGGTTTGACCACCAGGCGTTCGATTAGGCGGTTGAGGATGACCCAGTGGTGCACCCGGGTTTTTTCCATGACGCTGAGCAGTTGCTCCACCGTCAATTCCCGTCCGCTTGGCTGCAGGCTGACGGCGTAATCGGCGATTTCGAGCATCTGAGCGTAGGCGGGGGCGTTGGTAACGTAGCGGCGATAGGCGTCGGCGGAAGCGGCGAATTCACCGCGGATGAAGTAGCCGTGGCCGAGGACGCCGTAGCAGCGATTGAGCTTCGGATCGAGCTTGATGGCGGTGGCGGCCATTTCCAAGGCCTTGTCAAAGTCCCCCTCATTTTCCGCTTGGAGGGCTTTCGACAGGAAATTCGGGGCAGCTTCGCGGCCGAGGACGGCGCTGCGGTCTTTTTCCAGGCGCAGGGCGCGCTGGCCTTGTTCGAGTTCGCGCCGGGCGGTCTGGACATGGACGAAGAAAGCCAGGGTGAGGACGAAGAAGCCGAGGCCGCTGGCGGCGAGGGCGAGGCAGGTGAGGCGGTTGCGGCGGATCAGCAGCAGCAGCTGGCGGGTGAAGCTGGCGGTCTCGGCCTGCGGCGCGAAGCCGTTGAGATAGGCGCTAAGCTCGCGCTGCAGCTTAAGCACTGAGACGTAGCGCTGCGATGGGTCCGCGGCCATCGCCTTCATGCAGATCGCCTCCAGGCCGGGAGGGATGTTGAGGCGGGGACGGAAGGGCTCCAGCGGCTGCGCCAGACCGCGCCGGGTCGCCTCGATCACTTTATCGACGCTGTCGCCGCGGAAGGGTTTTTCGTAGCACAGCAGGCTGTAGAGGATGGCGCCGAGCGAGAAGATGTCGCTGCGCTGGTCCTTGCGGGTGAAGGGGCCGCCGGCCTGTTCGGGCGACATGTAGCCGGGGCTGCCCTTGATGTAGCCGTCGCGGGTGAGGTTGTTGAGCTCCTGGCTGTCGAGCGAATGCTCGAGCAGGACCGGGTCTTCGCAGACTTCGTCGAGGACTCGTGCCAGGCCCCAGTCGCAGACCAGGACTTCGCCGTGAGCGCTGACCTCGATGTTCGCCGGCTTGAGGTCGAGATGGATGATGCCGTGCTGATGGGCGTAGGCCATGGCCTCGCAGATGCGGCAGAAGATGTTGATCCGGACTTCCAGCGGGAAATCGCGTTGCGCCTGGGGATCTTCCTTGCGAAGCAGATCGAGGACGACGGAGAGATCGCGACCTTCGACCAATTTCATGGTGAAGTAGGGGCTGTCGTCATCCTTGGCCCCGATCTCGTAGATCGGCATGATCGCCGGGTGTTGCAGGTGGGCGGTGATGCGCGCTTCCCGCAAAAATCGCTCGCAATCGCGCCCGGCTTGGCGCATTTCGGCCCGGGCGACCAATCGGCCGCTGCGGCGGTCACGACAGCGGAAAATCCGTTTCATGCCGCCTTCTTCGAGGAGCTGATCTTCCTCATAGGGCCAGATGCCGGCGCGCAATTCCTCCGGCAAAGCATCGGCAGGCGCATCCCGCACCGCCATGGCCTGGTGGAAGAACTGATTCAGTAAACGCGGGTCAGACATCGGCGGGATCTCGGAATTTGCATCTGAGGCCAAGCTAATCCGCCCTGGCGCAAAGGCAGGCGGGCGGAGCTCGTGAAAAATAATTTAAAAAAATCTTCGCCAACAGCAACGCTCGGAACATTGCGGGTGCTTATAGCTTTTAGGTGCTACTGAATGAGTTTCTCTATCCATCCGCAACCCCCAAAGGAAAGTCCCATGATCGAATCCTCCTTCTCCCGCCGTGGTTTCCTCCAGGCCGGTGTCGCCGCCGGAGCTCTCGCGGCCGCCCCCACCATCTTCGCCCGCGGCGCCGCCAAAGGCGCTAACGACACCATCAATATCGCCCTTATCGGTTGCGGCGGCCGCGGTTCGGGCGCCATTGTCAACGCCCTGAACGCTGACAAAAACACCCGCCTCGTCGCCATCGGCGATGTCTGGGGCGACAAGATCCCCGGCGTCCTCAACGGCCTGAAAGGCTTTGGCGACCGCACTGTCGTTGCCGAAGACCGCCGCTTCTCTGGCATCGACGCCTACAAGGCCATCATGGCCCTCGCCGACGTCGATCTGGTCATCCTCACCACTCCCCCCGGCTTCCGCCCTCTCCACATCGAAGCTGCCGTCGAAGCCGGCAAGCACATCTTCGCCGAGAAGCCCCTCGCCACCGACCCCGCCGGCTGGCGCAAGGTCAAGGTCGCCACCGACAAGGCCAAGGAAAAAGGCCTCTCCTTCATGACTGGTTTCTGCTACCGCTGGGACATGCCCAAGGTCGAAGCGATGAACCAGGTTCTCGGCGGCAACGACAAGAACTCAGTCGCTGCCTACACTCGTGAAGTCCTCGGCGTCACCGCTCCCTCCGCCGCCCTTCTCGGCGACGTCAAAGCCGCCTTCTGCCACTACAACACCGGCGGCCTCTGGGTCAAAAACATTGAACCCAGCTGGTCGAAAGCCGAAGTTCAGCTCCGCAACTGGCTCTACTACACCTGGCTCTCCGGCGACCATATCGTCGAGCAAGGCATCCACAACGTCGACAAAATCTCCTGGGTCTTCAACGACGAAGCCCCGATCGGCTGCACCAGCACGTCCGGCCGCCAGTCGCGCACCGACGAGAAGTTCGGCAACGTCTACGACCACTTCGCCGTCCGCTACGACTTCTCCGGCAACCGCTACGCCATGTTCACCTGCCGCCAGCAAGAAGGCACCGCCTCCGACGTCAGCGACCGCATCATCGGCAGCAACGGCTACATGAACCTCCAGGACGGCCGTCCCCAGATTGTCGACAACGCCGGCAAACAGCTCTGGCGCTACAACAATCCCAAGGGTGGCGACATGTACAACAACGAGCACAAAGTGCTCAACGCCTCGATCCGCGCCGGCAAAGCCATCAACTGTGCCGAACAGGCCCTCAACTCCTGCGCCATGGGCATCATGGGCCGCATCGCCGGCTACACCGGCCAATACGTCAAGTACGAAGACTTCCTCAAGATGGAAGAAGACCTCTTCCCCGCCGGCTTCAACCTCGGCATGGACCTGCCCTTCCCGGCCGTCGCCAAGCCCGGCATCACCAAGATCACCTGATCTGAAGCGAGCCTAAACAGCGCCCCCGCACGGACCGTGCGGGGGCGCTGTTTGTGGACGAAGTTGGCGGAGAGATTCTCAACTCAAGCGGCACTTCGGCAGAAGAGCTCCGAAGGCGGCGGGAAGTGGCGACTCCGCCCGGAAGATTTCGCCCCCCCCGAGGGGGACTTCAATGCGCAGGGCATGGAGGTAAAGTCTGGCGGCGAGAGGGCCGAGGGCTTTGTTGACGGCGAAGTCGCCGTAGGTGCGGTCGCCGACGATTGGGTGTTGGCGCAGGGCACATTGGACGCGCAGCTGGTGGGTGAGTCCGGTTTCGGGCTCCAGGAGGAGGGCGGAGAGGCGGCGTGAGGGCTCGGCAGTGATCAGGCTGGCACGGCAGACGGCACGGGCGCCGCCGTGGACGGCGCGGGCTCGGACATGGCCGTCGCCACGGGACTTCTCCAGCTCGTCCTCCCAGAGACCGCAGCGCGGCTGGTGCGAGGTGACTGCGGCAACATAGGTCTTGTGGATGCGGCGCTCCTTGAACATCTCCTTGAAGCGTTCCGATTCCGCTTGGCCGCGGCAGAGGAGGATGAGCCCGGAAGTGGGAGAATCGAGACGATTGAGGAGGAAGAGACGTTCCATCCCTCCTTCTGGCCGGGGCCAACGGTAGCATTCGCGCTGATGATCATAGGCGGCTTTCAGGAGGGTGTCTTTTTCGGGTCCTGGACCATTGGGGTGCGAGGCGATGCCTTCGGGTTTATCGAGAACGATAAGACCGTTGGGGTGCTCAGCGAGGAAACGGACGCCAGGGCCGAAGGGAATCTCAGAATCGGTCATTTGGGCATTTTGTCGATGCGGCTGATTGCCGCTTTGATTTCATTTTCTGGGAGGGCAAAAGTGCAGATCCGGTCGGCGCGGCCGATGTTGATGCCGAAGCAGCGGCCGTCGAGGCCGACGACGGGGCCGCCGCAGGAGCTGGCCCAGACTAGTCCATCGTGCTGCAGGGCGCTGGGGAAGCCGCTGCGGCGCTGGCTCAAGTCGCCGCCGAATTTCGACAGCTCGTCGGTGCCGCCGATGGAGTCGCCGAAGAGGAAGTCCGGAGCGGGGCGCATTTTCAATTTCAGCTCGAGTTTTTCGTCGCCGCGTTTGACGCTGAGGGTGATTGCGGTGCCGGCGGGGAGGGCGGCGAGAGTCATGCTGAAAAACTGGTCGCTGATGGTGGGTTTGCCGTCGATGGCGAGAATGCGGTCGCCGATTTTCATGCCGGCGGCAGCGGCGGCGGAATCGGGGGTGACTTCGGTGATGGTGTTGCGTTCGGAGCGGACGCCGATGACGGCGCGCTGGGCGACATTCATGACCAAGGGGAGCACCTTGGGGATGGGGCGGGCTTCGACGCTGACGATGCCGAGGGCGGGGCGGCTGCCCGGAGCCAGGGGCGAATAGAGCCAGGTGCCGAGATTGGGGGCCATGGTGGCCCAGTCGATCGGGCTCAGTTTGGCGTCGCTGATGCCCAGGACGGCGATATCGCTGACTTCGTCGCGGCCGAGGACATTGAGTTCTTTCGCCGAGCCGTCGGGCAGGATGGCTTGCAGTCCGGTGCCGCCGCCGAGAAGCGAGGCTTTGGTGACCGCGCGGCTGCCATCGATAGCGGTGGCGAGGGCGATTTGTTTGCCGCCGCGTTTGATCACCAGGGTGGAGGAGGAGGCGTGGATGGGCGTATCGCCGAGGAGTTTGATGGCGGCCTTGCCGTTATCGCGCAGCTCATCGGGGATTTTGATGTTGAGGCTGTCGCCGAGGAGGGCGGCGGCTTCTTGGGGCTTGAAGCCGAGGCCCATGATTTTTTCGAGGTTGAAGCCGAGGGAGCCGCTGCTGCTGTCGTACTGGCAGGATTTGAGCAGTTTATCGATCTGGGACTGGGTGAGTTCGCGGTTCATGCCGTTACGGCTGTTGCGCTGCAGTTCGGCGGTGAGGAGCGCTTTCATGTAAGGCGGGGTGCCTTTCTTTTCGTGCCAGGCAGGGATGCTGGCGGCGGCTTCAATGACGCTCAGGGCCTGGCGGCTGCCGCTGAAGCTGATGCTCTCTCCCGCCTCGAGTTTTTTCATCATCGAGACGGCCTGTTCGTCCTTTTTCCGGATCAGCACGGAGAAGCCGCGGACCAGCAGATCCCGGCTGAGCTGCCCATCGTGTTGTTGGCAGCTGAAGGCGAGTTCGAGGACTCGTTTGGCTTCGGGGGCGAGGCTGGTGCGCTTGGTGCGGGCGTCGTAACGGGAGCGCGACATCAGTTGGTCGCAATGACCGGGATCGACGGGGCCGCCTTGCGTCAGCAGTTTCAGGGCCGCTTCGACCCGGGCGCTGAGCTGGTTCCAGTCTTCTCCGGGCGACAGGACGATGGCGGGAGCGAGTTCCTCGGGAACCGGCTCTTGCTGCAATTGGTGCCATTGTTTGACGAAGAGGCTGCCGGGGATGTGGCGGTTGGCGTCGATGTTGACGGTGATATTGGAGTTGATGCCGACGACATGCCCTTCAAGGTCGAAAAGCGGGCCGCCGGAGTCGCCGGAGACGACGGTGCAGTCGGTGCTGATGAATTCATCGTCGGGCTTGGAGTAGATGCGGCCGAGGCGCAGGGGAGGGGGGCGGCCGAGGACGACGCCGCCGGGGTGGCCCATGGCGAGGACCCAGGCGCCTTGCTCGGGGGTCTGGGCGAGCGGTACATAGGGCCAGCCGCCG
Organism: Lentisphaeraceae bacterium; assembly: GCA_043748535.1. GTDB lineage: Bacteria > Verrucomicrobiota > Lentisphaeria > Lentisphaerales > Lentisphaeraceae > CAMCSH01. The sequence goes on from JAYTMY010000024.1 coordinate 9,101, forward strand.
GGCGGGGCCGGGTCGATGATCTTGACCATGCCGGAATCGCGACCACGATCCTTGCCGAGAGCGGTGGTGCGCACTTTGCGGCCATCGGAGAGCAGGATGACATTGGGAGATCCGAAGCCTTCGATGCAGTGGGCGGCGGTGAGGACGATGCCGTCGGGGCTGACGATGACGCCGCTGCCGGAGCCAGGTTCACTGGGGGAGACCAGCGCGACGGTGGCGGCGCGGTAGATGGGGGCGAGGCGGCGGCAGGTGGCTTCGAGGCGGGCAGCGGGACTTTCGGGCACTGCCGGCACGATCAGCGGGCTGCGTGGAGAGGGCGTGGCGCCTTGCGGGTGGGCTGCCGAGGTTGCGGCTTCGTGGCTGCTGCAGGAAGCGAGCACGAGGGCAAGGAGGCTGAGGCGTAACGTTGTCATGGCGAACTCCCGTGGCTGCGACGCGTCTTCTAAACACGTTCTTAACCTATAATCACACCTTTCGGTCTCCGGCGCAAGAGGTAGTCGAGGAATTCCTTGGCGGAGCTATGTTTAAATCCGAGGAGATTTTTTCCATGACCGACCTGCCGCCGCCTGCTGACATCGAGCCGATGGGCTTTCGACGTGACCTGAAGGAGGCGCAAATAGCGATCATTGCGACCAAGGACGGTGATGACGCTCGCGAGCTGATTCGCATCGCCCAGGCTTGTGAAGATGAAGTGGTGGCCTTACTCGGGCCTTTGCAGACCTTGTCCGCGCCGATTGTCTTGCAGCTTGACCCGCGGGCCCAGACCAGTCGCCGGGCGCGGCAGTTGATCTGGAATACGGGGCAGCTGTCCGCTTTGAATGAATATCAGTTCTTGCAGCCGATCCTTGGGGAACTGCTGGCACGGCGCTGTCATGGCGAGCCGCCAGCCTGGCTGGAAGCCGCCTTGGTTCATCGTCTCCGCTATCCCCGCGTCAATTATTCGTCCCGACGCCAGTCTTTTGCGTTTTCCGCATTGGCGCTGCGCGGTGGTTTCTTGCGCGATGCCGCACCCGTGCTGAACCAGCGCATCGATCCCGCTTCTTACTGGCCATATCGCATCCACGCCGATCTCGCCGACGCCATTCTCAGCTACACCTGCAGCGATGTGGCGTCGCGTCTCAAGCTCGGCAAGGCCTTGGAGACTGCCGGTGCTGCCGCTGCGGCTGCCGCAGTCCGCGAGCTGTTGGCGCAGCGTTCGCGTGAAGAGGCGCCCTTGCGCCAAATCGCCGCGTGCTTGGATGTCGTCTGTCATGATGCCGCCAATCCGCGGCCGCCGGCGGATTTTATTGCCCGCTTCCGGCTTGCCTCGGGAGTCGCCGCTCTCGGCGTGACTGCCGAAGGCCGGCGGGGTTTGGTGTCGCGTCCGGTGGAGGACCTGGTCGAAGCCGGAAAGGATCTCGACGAGCCGGCGCGGCAGGCGGTGCTCGGCAGCTTGCTGGCACTCGGGGCGGATTGTCCCTATGAGCTGCAGAATGATTTTCAAGCTTATTTAGGGGGAGTGGATACGCTGTCGGGGCCGAAGGAAATTGCTATTTGTCGCGCGGCCCGTGGCCGTCTGGAGGATGCGGCCCGCCGTCTGCAGGCTCGTTATGATTGGCTCGATCGGCTGGAGTCGGGCGTGGCAGCTGAGCGTCGCCTGCCCGAGTTGTTCGAGGCGCAGCAACGCTGGCAACAAGCTCAGCGGAGGCGACACTTGGATGCCGAACGATGGCTTGATGAGCTGGAAGAGAAGAGCCGCGGCAGGCGGCGCTGAGACGCTTCAGCTGATCAAGGTGCTGCTGGGCATAATCAGGGCGAAACAGCTGCCCTGGCCGGGGACGGAGCTGACATCGAGTTCGGCACCGAGGGTTTCCGCCATTTCTTTGGCAATCGCCAAGCCAAGGCCAGTGCCGCCATAGGACTTGGTCAAGACCTCATCGGCCTGGACGAAGCGGTCAAAAATCCGGTTGATGTCTTCGGTCTTGATGCCGATACCGGTGTCTTGCACCGACAGGCGCAAGCGGCCATCGGCGATGAGTTCGGCATTGATGGTGATGACGCCCCCTTCGGGAGTGAATTTTACCGCGTTGCCGAGGAAGTTGCTGAGGATATGGAAGATGGGCTTGCGCCGGGAGTTGAGGGTCAATTCGGGCTCGTCGGGGCAGTGGACTACGAGGTTCTGCCGCTTTTTGCGAGCCTGGTAGCCGTGCAGATGGGAAAGTTCGTTGAAGATGTCTTTGATCGGGAAAATCGCGACATCCTCGTCCATCTGGCGATCGCTGCGGGCCATGATGAGCAAGTCTTCAATGATGTTTTGCAGATGCGTTGCCGCTTCCAGGACGTAGTTGGTGAATTCCTGGGTCGAGGAATTTTCCAAGTCGCCGCTTTCCGCCATCTGACGGATCAAGGTGGTGAAGCCGATGATCGGGGACAGCGGCGTCCGCAATTCGTGGGAGATGTTGGCGAGGAAGTCGGACTTCAGTTTGCTGGCTTCTTCGGCCTTGACCTTGGCTTGCTTCAGCAGTTCCAGCGTGCGTTTCGCATGGCTGATGTTGCGCAGCACGGTGATCACGCCGGTGGTCTTGCTTTCTGCGTCGCGCAGAGGGATTTTCGAGATCAAATAGGTGCCGATGTCGCTGCCGTCGTGCATCGACAAGGTGCATTCACGGTCGATCACCGGAGTGCCGGACATGGCGATGTCGTCAAGCTCCTGCAGTCGCACCGCGACATCAGGAGGGAGGAGGTCCTGGGTTCGACAGCCGATCAGATCGTCAGGCCGCTTTTTGTACAGTTCACACATGGCGGCGTTGACCCGGACGAGGCGGCCGCTGGCGTCTTTCACCGACACTGCTTCCGGCAGGAAATAGACCAGCTGGTCGAGCAGGTCGCGTTCTTCCGTCAAGCGACGGCCGCGGCGCTGCAGCTCGGCATAGGCTTCTTCGAGGCGGCGGCGACTGAGCTCGAGCTCGGAGTTCTTGGCGTCGAGGGAGCGGTAGGCATCATGCAAGGCCCCTTCCGCCTCTTTGCGGCGGGCGATATTGCGGACACAGAAAATCAGGTGCGGTTCCTGGTCGACCATCAAGCGGCTGACCGAAATTTCAGCAGGAAAGGTGCTGCTGTCCATGCGGATGCAGTCGGCTTCAACCAGGGTCATCAGCTTCTTGCCGGCATTGTGGTTCAACGTGGCGACGAGATCGTCGTCAATGCCGCCGATGAAGGTGCTGACCGGGGTGCCGAGGAGACGGGTGGCGTTGCCGCCGGCAAGCTCGCCGAGGCGGACGTTGCTCGACTTGATCACGCCTTTGCAGCTGGTAATCAGGACGCCGTCATAAATGCTGTTGACCAGATTGCGGAAGGCCGGATCTTCCAGGAGCTTGACCGTAGGCATGGCTTGGGGCGTCACAGCCGCGCCAAGACCTTCACTGTCTTTGGGAAGCTGTATCCGGATCGTCGTAGTTGGATAGCGATCGCCCATGGTCCGAAGTCTCCGTGAGAAATGAGTCTGCTTCTAGTTTAGCATGGATCGACCTATCATAGCAAGTCATCTCGGGCTTTTTTCGTTATTTAGACCTTGTGCCGTGCGGAAAGGTAAAAATGCGCACAGCGCAGAATTCTGCAATTGACGATTCCGCTTCGCCGTTGCCGCAGCATATTGGCGCCATGCCTATCATCACCCAAAAAACCACTGTCAGCGCCGAGTCGGCCGGACGCGTCGACCGCGTCATCCAGGCCCTCACCGGACGCTCCCGCTCGCAGATCCGCGGTCTCATCGACCACCGCTGCGTCACCGTCAACCAAGTCGCCTGCCTGTCTGACTTCACCGCCGTCGCCGTCGGCGATGAAGTCGAAGTCCGCCACGACCCGCAGCAGAATTACCCTGAAAAACCGCGCGCCAAAGAAGGCCAGCCCTTCCAGATCCTCTTCGAGGACGACTCCATCCTGGTGGTCGAAAAAGCCGCTCACCTGCTCACCGTGCCGACCCCGAAACGCGAGAAGGACACCCTGGTCCACCTCCTGCAGACCTACATCAGCCGCGGACGCAACCGCCTCGGCCGGGTCGAAATCGTCCACCGCCTCGACCGCGGCGTCTCCGGAGTTTTGGTCTTCGCCAAGTCGGTGCAGATCGCCGAAGCCATCCGCCGCCAGTTCAGCGAGCACAAGCCGGAACGAGTCTACGTCGCCATCGTCGCCGGCGTCATCCGCCAGAATTCCGGCACCTTTGATAAAAACATCGTCGATGACGACACCTCCATCCACCGCTTCTGTTCCGACAGCGAGGACGAAGGCGAACGCGCCGTCACTCACTGGGAAGTGGTGCAGCGCCTAAAAGCCAGCACCTTGGTCCGCGTTCACCTCGAAACCGGCCGTCGCAACCAGATCCGCGTCCACTTCGCCGACGCCGGCCACCCGATCCTCGGCGACCCCCGTTACGGCGGCGAAGAAGCCAAACGCCGCAGCCTCGGCAACCGCATGGCGCTCCATGCCGCCAGCCTCAGCCTGAATCATCCGGTCACCGGCAAACTCCTCCGCTTCGAATCGCCCTGGCCGGTGGAAATCCAGGCGCTGCTCAGATAAGCGCAGCGACTGCGAGAAGAATGAACGAGGGAGCGGAATCGCTCCCTCGTTTCATTTTATTTCAGCTTCCAGTCGCTGACCTTCATCTCGCCTTTGAAATGGCGGTACACCACGGTGTCGACCGTCTTCTCGCCGTCCGCCGTTTTGATCTTCAAGGTGAGCTTATAGTTCATCCCGGCGACGACCTGTTGCGAGGCCGCGACGATTTTCACCAGCTCCGCTCCAGGAGCTTGATTGGTGACGGCAAACTGCGCTGCCGCCGTCACCTCGGGCGAATCAAGCGCCGCGTCTTGATAGCCGCCGCAAAGAGGCCTTGCAGCCGGAACGGGTGCAGGTGCGGGACTCACTTCTTTCGCGTCGCCAGCAGCGGCAGTGAAGAGCAGGGTAGTCAGCAGGATCTCGATCATCGGGGGCCTCCGGGTTGTGTTGTCACTGAATATGAGACGCGGCTGCCGATGGAATATTACAGGGATCGAGAATTTTTTCTGCGATCCCTCATCCCTCTCCGCGGCAGGCGCTCGGCGCCCCTGATCAAAGTCGCGAAACGGGGTTATTTTCGGCGGTCTTTCAAAAACCCAAGGATCAATCATGCCCGACCGCAACCGCTACGAAAACCCCCTCGTCGACCGCTACGCCTCCAAGGAAATGAGCTTCATCTGGTCGCCCCAGAAGAAATTTTCCACCTGGCGCCAGCTCTGGCTCTGCCTGGCGGAATGCGAGAAAGAACTCGGCCTGCCGATCAGCGACGAACAGATCGCGGCGATGAAAAACAACCTCGAACCGATCAACTTCGAAGTCGCCGAGCGCTACGAAAAAGAGCTCCGCCACGACGTCATGAGCCATGTCCACGCCTGGGGCGAACAGATCCCCGTCGCCATGCCCATCATCCACCTCGGCGCCACCTCGTGCTACGTCGGCTGCAACACCGAGCTGATCCAGATCCGCGAGTCGCTGCAACTGATCGAGAAGAAGCTCCTCAAGGTGCTCAGCACCCTCGGCAAACAAGCCAAGACCTACCGCGACATGCCGACCCTCGGCTTCACTCACTACCAGCCCGCCCAGCTCACCACCGTCGGCAAGCGCTGCACCCTGTGGATGCAGGACTTCGTCATCGACCATGAGAACCTGCGCTTCCGCATCGACACCCTGCCCTTCCGCTCGGTCAAAGGCAC
>JAYTMY010000025.1:0-15112 GCA_043748535.1 Lentisphaeraceae bacterium
GCGTCGGCGAGAGGGACGTCGGCGCGGACCTGCAGGGTGGCGGGGTCGTAGATCTCGGCGACCGAGGCGCTGATCATGGTCTGGCCGTCGGGCATCAGGCGTTGCCCCGGCTGGGCGCGGCGGCTGAGGACGATGCCGTCGATCGGGCTGCGGATGGCGCAACGCTCGAGATCGAGGCGGGCCCGTTCCAGCTTGACCTGGAAGAGGGCGATGCGGGCTTCGCCGCTCTTCAGCTCGGCTTCGACTTCACGGAGGGCCGCGGTCTTGACCGGGATCGTCGCTTCTTGCGCCTGTAAACGGGCCGCCGCTTGGGCGAGCTCGCTGCGGGCGTGCAGGAGATCCATTTCCGCCACCGCGTTACCGGCGGACTCGAGGCGTTTGAGGTGACCTTGAGCCAGCTCGACCTGGACCGCGAGACTGCGCAGTTCCGCCTTCTGTGCGTCGATCTCGCCGTTGGCGCGGGCGAGGCGCGGACGCCGCACTTCGAGCTCGGCCACTTCGAGCGCCAATTCCGCTTCCGCCGCTTTCACCGCGAGGCGGAATTCATCGTCGATCAGAGTCGCGATCAACTCGTCCTTGGCTACCTTCTGGCCGTCGATGACCCGCACTTCGCGCAAGGTGCCGGCGACCAGTGCCGCGGCCTCGCTGGCGAAGGGGCGTGCCTCGGCCCAGCCGGGGGCGACGAAGAGCGGCTCCAGGCCCGGGCCGGAATCGGCTTCGGCGTCGCTCAAGGCCAGGCCTTGAGCTGTCGCCGTGAGCACCTTCTGCGCCGGCAGCAGGCGGTCTTTCTGCGTCCACAAGAAGGCGAGGCCGAGGAGCAGAAGGAGGAGCGGGAAGAACCAGACGCTCCAATGCCGTCGACGCGGTGGTGGCGGCGTCTCGCTGGAGCTGCGGAGATCGTTAAGTGACATGAGGGGCTCCGGCTGGAGGGTTCAAGTTTCAAGTTTCAAGTTTCAAGTTTCAAGTTTCAAGTTTCAAGTTTCAGGTTTCAGGTTTCAAGGTTCAAGGTTCAAGGTTCAAGGTTCAAGGTTCAAGGTTCAAGTTTCAGGTTTCAATCTCATTTCCCCTTCAGTTTGGAGAGGAATTTCTCGGGCTCTTTGTTGAATTTGGGGACGCAGGAATCGCAGCAGAATTTGATCTGCTGGCCCTGGTAGGTGATGACCACGGGCTCGCCCATGTCGCCGAGTTTTTCGCCGGAGACGAGGCAGGTGTCGAGGGGGTAGGCTTTGACGCCGGCGGGGAGGACAGCGGCGGTTTTGGCGGGAGCGGGAGTTGCCGGGGCCGGAGTTTGCGGGTCGCAAGCGCTAAAGAGGACGAGGGCGAGGCTGCTGAGAAGGGCGGTTTTCATGGGGTGTTTTCCTTCGGGTTTTACTGGGCTTTTTCGTGCAATTTCTGGAGGTATTTCTCCGGATTGTTCTCGAATTTCTTAATGCAGGGTTTGCAGCAGAATTTGACTTCCTGGTCGCCGTAGACCTTGGTGATCACCTCACCCATCGAGCCGAGCTCGTTGTCGGTGACGATGCAGTCCTTAGAGGTGTAGGCTTTGACGCTGCCGCTAGTGCTGGCGCTAGTGCTGCCGCAGGAGCTGAGAAGCAGGAGAAGAGCACTGATGGGGGCGAGGATTTTCATCGGGATTCCTTGGTTTTTTGGGGTGGGGTTTATGGCAGGATTAAAAGGTGTAGGTGAGGCCGATGCCGAAGTGGCGTTCGGAGTGGTAGCCGGCGCGCAGCGACAGGGGCTTGGAGAAGCGCCAGACGAGGGCTTCTTCGTGGGAGAAATGCATCTCGGTGTCGTAGTCACCGCCGACTTCGAGGCTGAGGCTGTTGCTGAGCTGAAAGGACTTGTCGATTTCGAGGCGGGCTTCGGCCTGGTTGTCGAGAGTGAGCCGCGAGTGAATGAAGAAGGGGAAGCGGTGTTCGAGGCCGAGGAAGGCGCGGGTCTGGCTTTCCTCCTCTTCCATCTCCATCGGGTGCAGCGCAGGGACGCCGTTGTGCTCGTGATGGACGGAATGAGTCATTTTCATCGTCATGCGTTCGTGGCGGAGGCCAGCGACGAAGGCGTCGTCGCTGCCGAGATAGCGGGCCCAGCTGAGCTCGGCCATGAGGTCTTCTTTGGCCTTCCACGAGCTGTCCCACATCAGGCTGATCCGCTGCTTCGAATCCATGGCCATCAGCTCGCCGCGTTCCTGGTTGCTGGCGAGAGTGAGCTTGCCGGAAGTGTACCACAGGTCGTCATCGGCTTCGCCGTAGTTGACCTTGCGGGGCTCCTCCAGGGTGTCGCGGACGGAGAAGACACGGGCCATGCCCATCATCATGTGATAGAGGACGTGGCAATGGAAGAACCAGTCGCCATTTTCGTCGGCGAGGAATTCCACTGTGCGGCGCCCCATCGGCGGCAGGTCGAGAGTGTGTTTGAGTGGCGAAAAATCGCCTTGCCCGTTGATCAGGCGGAAATAAAAGCCGTGCAGGTGGAGCGGGTGGTGCATCATGGTGTCGTTGATCATCACTAGACGCAGCACTTCGCCCTTCTTCACCGGGATGACACCGTCCTCGGCCAGGGTCTTGCCGTTGAAGCTCCAGACGTAGCGCGTCATGTCGCCGCTCAGCCGCAGGGTGATCTCCCGCACCGGCGCGGTGGCTGGCAAGGTGGTTTTTTGCGGTGCTCGCAAGAGCGGGTAAGGCGCCAGGGCGCGCGCTCCCGGCGAGCCGTCGGTGAGCGGCGTGTCGGCCTCGGCGAGAGCGGCATCGAGCATCTGCTCCATCCGGTAGAGATCGGGCTTGTCGACGGCCGGCAGCTCCTGGCGCGGGCCGCTGCCGAGGATGACTTCGGTCTGGCCCGAGCCGTCGAGCGCGGTGGCGCGGATCACCCAGCTGCGTTCGGGTCCGGCGGGAATCGTCACTTCCGCGTCGTAGGTCTCGGCAATGGCGTGGAAGAAACGCGGCACCGCGACGGGCTGGACCGGCTGGCCATCGGCGGCGGTGAGGGTCAAGGGACCGGTGGCGCTGTCGACGAAGAAGTAGCTCGCCGCGGAGGCGTTGATCAGGCGCAAACGCACCCTCTCGCCCGGCTTGGCGGCGAGTTGCTGCACTGGCAAGCCATTGATCAGAAAGGCGTCGTAGGCGACATCGGAAAGATCCATCGGCGGCATGCGCTGTTTTTCGCGATCGAAGTAGTCGGCCAAGGCTCCCGCTTGCCAAGCGCCCGTGAGCGACGGCATGGCGTTTTTGCGGATCAGGTACCACTCGTCGCCACGCATCAAGGTGCGCATCACCTCATTGCCGTTTTCATGGGTCCAGTCGGACATCAGGACGACATAGTCGCGATCGGGAGGACGGGCTTCGGGGATTTTCGGATCGATGACGATGGCGCCGTAGATCCCTTCCTGTTCCTGCAGAGCGGTGTGCGAGTGGTACCAGTAGGTGCCGGATTGCTTGAGGGTGAACTCGAAGACATGGCTGCCGCCGGCCGGAATCAGCGGCGTGGTCAACTCGGGAACGCCATCCTGGGCGTTGGGGAGGAGCAGGCCGTGCCAGTGGATCGAGGTGGAATCCTTGGTCAGATGGTTGCGCACCGTGATCCGCACCGTGTCTCCTTCGCGGAAACGCAGCACCGGGCCGGGAAAGCCACCGTTGAGGGTGAGGACCGGCACCTTTTTGCCAGCGATGGTTTTTGCGCCTTGCGCAACGATCAATTCGGCATCGCGGGGCGGGCCTTCCTCGGCGAGCAGGCCGAAGGAGCAAAAGAACAGCAAGAGGGAGAGGAATCTGGACATAAAAACTCCTGATCAAAAGGTGAAGGATGAGGCCTCGGCAGTCAGCCAAGGGGATTCATCCTTCTCAGATCAGGAGAGTCGACGAGCGGAGCAGGAGATCGCGTCCGGAGGGTGAGCAAGGTCGCGAAGGCGGATCGGGTCCGCTATCCTCTTTCTGCTTTGCGTTGAGCGCAAAAATCGGCGTCGCGAAGGGAGCTTCAGGCAAGGCTAGGAGATGGAGTTTTTCAACTATCGGCAACAAGCTCAGCAGCTTGGCGCCTTCTGGATCGGGAAGTTGGATCTTGACGCAGCAATTCGGGTTTTCAGCTTTTGTTCCTGACTTCTTGGCGCAGCAGGATTTGACCTTGGCGCAGCAGGAATGCTGGGCCATTTGCGGGCATTCCGGGGTGAAGCGGAGGGCGACACATTTCGGGCAATAGACAAAGGCGAGGCCAGCTCCGACCTGCATACACAGCACCTGGACTGCCAGAAGCAGACACAGCAGGCGGAGGTGTATTGGGGTGCGTCTCATACCACAGATTAGCGCCGAAATGGCTGAAAAACAAGAGGGAGCGAAGATTCACCACGGAAGACACGGAGGGCACGGAATTTTGACCATGGAAGACGAGAGCCATGAGTTCATTCATGGTTTGTAGTCCCGGCTTCAGCCGCTTGTTGAGCTCAAATCATTTGAGCAGTAGAACAAGCCGGCTGAAGCCGGGACTACAAACTTGAGCTCAAAACGAAGAACTCGAGTCAGTAGAGAAATCTTGAATCTGGAATCTGGAATTTTGAATTCCCCCCTCACGCGTGCGGATGGGCCTTGGAGTAGACCTCTTGCAGACGTTCTGGGGTGATGTGGGTGTAGATCTGGGTGGTGCTGAGGGAGGCGTGGCCGAGGAGTTCCTGGACGGCGCGGAGGTCGGCGCCGGCTTCGAGGAGGTGGGTGGCGAAGGAGTGGCGGAGTTTGTGCGGCGTCAGATCTTGTGGCAGATTGGCGACCAGGAGGTATTTCTTGAAGTTGATTTGCGCGGCCCGCGAGGTCATGCGTTCGCCGCTGGAGCGGCCCCAGAACAGGGCGCCGCTGGCGTTGCCGCGGCATTGCAGCCAGTCGCGCAGGGCGTCGAGGGCGGGGCGGCCGAGGTGGCACATGCGTTCTTTGCGGCCTTTGCCGCGCACCTTCATCAATCCGGCGTCGAGATTCAGGTCGTTCACATCCAGCCCGAGGGCTTCGGCGATCCGCAGGCCGCCGCTATAGATCACCTCAAGCAGCGCCAGGTCGCGACGGGAGGCGAAATCGCCTTCGATGCGGCGACCTTCTCCGGTGTCGGCGGTTTGATGGTCCCAATGCTGGCGGGGCGCGGCGAACAGGCGGGCGATGTCTTCGCGGGCGATGACCTTCGGCAGTCGGCGTTGACGGCGGGCGCCGCGCAGTTGCGCGAAGGGGTTGTCGGCGAGGCGGCCTTCGCGGACGAGGAAGTCGCAGAAGGAGCGCAGGGAGGACATGTGGCGGAGGATGCTAGCGGTCGCCATGCCGGCTTTCTGCAGGCCGGCGGCAAAGAGGCGGGCCTTGGTCACGGTGAGGCTCTTCCAGGAGATTTCCTGAGTCAGCGGGTCGCGGCGGAAGTGTTCGAGGCAGAAGCGGCGGATGTCGCGGCGATAAGCGTCGAGGGTATGCGATGAGGCCTGGCGTTCCGCTTTCAGGTAGCGAAGAAAGCCGACGAAGTCCTGATCTGGGCAGCTCACCTCGGGCGCCGTCGGCGGCGCCTTGGGGCGCGGTGGCGCGGCGGATTTTTTCGCCACAGGCTTGGCCATGTTAGAGAAAAGGTTAAAAGGTTGAAAGGTTGAAAGGTGGAGCTGAAGCAGCCACAAGCACGGACAGCCTATAAAAATCCCGAGGGGTTTTCATTCTGTCACCGCAGCTCATGAGTTTGCCTTTCAACCTTTCAACCTTTCAACCTTTCAACCCGGTTCACTAGCTCTCAAACCTGCAGATTGCTCACCTTGTAGGCGGGGAACATCTCTTTCGGCACATAGAGGAGGCGCAGGCCGACGAAGTCCATCCGCTTATCGGGAGGGAAGGAGATGACATCGGCCCAGGTGTTGCAGTGGTCGATGCCGGCGCGCCAGGAACCGCCTTTGAGGATGTGCGGTTCGCGATCGTCTTCGTAGCTGTCGTTGGTCCATTCCATGACGTTGCCGACCATGCCGACGCAACCGCTGGGGGAGACATTGCTTTCGTAATAATCGACGGCGGCAGTGGAGACCGGGACGAAATTACCATCTTGGAAGTTGGCCATGTCGGTGCTCGGCTCCTCGGTGCCCCAGGGATAAGGGAAGCCTTCTTTACCGCGGGCGGCGGCTTCCCATTCGACGACGAAGGGGAGGTTGTAATATTCGCCGGTTTTTTTGCGGAGCCAGCGGCAATAGTCCTTGGCGTCGTTCCAGCTCAGCATGACCATCGGGCAATCATCGTAGGGTGCGACTGTATTGACTGCCAGCATTTCCTCGGGGGTGAAGCGGATGCCGGTTTCGAGCAGGTAGTCGAAAAACTGGCGTTTGGTGACCGGGTATTTAGACATGGTGAAAGCTGCTGGAACGATATGGCGTTCGGCATCGGCACCGATGTAATAATTGCCAATTTCGACACGGCAGTAGACATTGCCCATGGCGTCAAGAATTTCGGTGTTGCCGAGGCGCGAGCGGAAGGCTGAGACAGCCGGGGCGGCCACTTCTTCCTCATACACCGGCGGGGGCAAGGCGGGCTGAACGGCGTTTGCGGTTTCGCTCATCAGCGTCGAGTTCAAGGGGTTAAGGCGTTTCGCCTGTTTGACTTCACCGAAGAGACCTCCGGCGACATTGCGGGCGGCGGCGGCGAGAGGGCGGCTAGCAGCTTGAATGGTCTTGACCGGCTGGGAGTCGATGACTTGAGCTGCCGGCATGATCGGGACGATGGTGCGAGCCAAGGAAGGTTTGATCGAGTTGGCTTTCTGGGAATCGTAAACCGGCGGGGCTTCAGGGGGCGGCGCGGCGGATTGCTTCATCATCAGACCACGGGGAGTTTCGGCGGGCGGAGCGGGGCTTTCAGGAACCGGTGCCGCCACGCCTTGCCGCATCAAGAGACCACGGGGCGCGGCGCTGGCAGTTTCCGGCGGCGGGGCAGCGGGATTTTCCGGGCCGCGCGAGGCGCCTGGCTGCTTCATCAGCAGGCCCCGAGAAGCCGGCGGCTTGGCCAAGGCATCGGTGAAGGATTGTGGAGCCAAGGTGTTATTCTGCTTGCGAATCAAGAGCGGACGGGCGCCATCTTCCGATTGCACTCCGCCACGCAAAACCAAGTGGGTGCCGCGGCCATTTTCGGGCGGTTTGCCGACGATCTTCAGTTTTTTGTCATCCGACATCTCAGTTTCCTGCGGCAAGTTTTAATTTAGAATGGAAATCAATCGCATTTTCGCTTTCTAGCAAGGACTCTTTCAGTCCTGGAGTCTTCAGCAAAGAGGCTAAATTGGCGAGTAGGCTGTGATAATGCTCTTGGCGATCCATCGGTCCGGCAATGGCGAAAATCAACTTTACCGGACGATCATCAAGGGCTTCCCAGTCAATGCCTTGACGGGCCAGGCCAGCGACGATGAAGAAATCCTGGACCTGTTTACTGCGGGCATGGGGGAAAGCGACGCCATCTCCCAAACCCGTGCTCATCAAAGTTTCACGTTCAATAAGAGCCCTGAAAAAAGTCTCCGAATCCGGCAACAATGCCGCGGCATGAGAACAAATTTCCAACAATGCCGCGTCCCGCCGTTCCGCTTGAATCAGCAGACAGCGCTCTGAAGCCAGTGCGTCAATCAATTTCATGGTACCTAATAGCCGGGGTTATGAAAACCCCTGAGAATACTTGATTCCAAGTCTCTTTACAAGAGCCGGATAACTTTGTACACAGTGATTTCTAACAATTATACAGAATGCCTTATGGCGTCTTCTGGGGAATCCTGCCGATTCCGGTGCAGGAACGACACCGACATTTTCCGAGTCGTCTCATACCTGAACCTCGTTCCAGACAATTTACTGTCGCGAGATTCATCTTCCTGTTGACGCGAGGGAACCGCATTGCCGCGACGCTATCCTACAGAGACCCACCTCAACCTGGAGCTCTCCATGCGCCCTTGCCTCTGCCTTTTTGCTTCGCTGAGTCTTTTTGGCCGCATTCTCGCAGCAGCCGAATCCGACCGCCAGGAGATCATCGGCGATTCCACCGGGATCAAGTTCAACGGCTTCAGCGGCAGCTTCCTGCTCACCGGCGAAAACAGTCAGCTCCTGGCGATCGAAGAAGATGGTCGCATCCCCGCCGCCCTCGGCTTCTGGAAAGACGACCCGCAAAGAGCTCGCGTCCTGGTTTTTGGTCACGACGGCATGCTCAACGCCGATCCTAAGCTTTTAAGCCGGGTCGCCCAATGGTGCGGACGCGGCAAAACGGCGGGCCGCCTGTATTGCCAAGACGGCCTTGCGGAAGCCGCAAAAAATGCCGGTCTGAGCGAGTGCGGGGAAATGCCTGGTGGCTTCTGCTTGATCCAGCAGGATGGCCTCAACCACGAGGCGACACTGTTGGACGTCAAAACCCGTCTCGAACGAGGCGAAGGCTTGATCGTCCTGTGCACCGTCTGGGCCCTCGACGAGAAGGGCCGCAAGACCCTCGACAGCCTCCTTTCCGATGCCGGACTCAGGCTCAGTGCCGACATCTCTTCCAATGACAAACCCTTGGCTTTCCCTAATCTTTCGAATCCGCTGCATGCGATCCCCAAGGCCGCCGCCGCCCTGGCTGCGGGCAAGCTCGGGGAAAAGGAGCGCCTGCTCGCCTGCCGCAGCGTCGAAGAATCCCTCGCCTTGGACAATCCGCCGCCGATTCTCGCCAAGTTGATTCAGGATCAGCGCCAGAAGTGGGGCTGGATTGCGCCGAGCGCAGAAAAACCCTGGAAGATGGGCCTCGATCCGGTCGCCGACATCCTCCTCAATCAAGAGCGGCTCGAGCTGGATAAAATCAGTCCCGAGAAGCTCTTCGTCCATCCCGCCGCGGCGGCCTTTCCCGGGCTTTGCGGAGAAGGCAAAAGCCAGCCGCAGACACGGCGCTTCCGGGCTGCCTCGCCGGCCAAGACGACGCTGCAGAATTGCGTCGAACAAGGGACCTGGATCGAGACCGGACTTTATGCTCCGGCGGGACAGGTCGTGACGGTGAAAATTCCGGCGGCACTCGCCGGCAAGGGACTTGAGCTGATGATCGGCATCCACGAAGACCAGTTGTGGCGGGCTGACAACGCCAAGGAAGAGCTGCGCCGCTTCCCCTCGATCGTCCGCAATTTCAAGCTTGAATCGAACGAGACGAAACTCGGCACTCCCTTCGGCGGGCTGATCCGTTTCCATGCCGAACCAGGGCTTGATCTCGGCGAGGTCGAGGTGGTCATTGAAGGCGCCTTGGAAGCTCCGGTCTATGAGCTCGGAGTGACCACGCCGGAGCAATGGAAACAGGCCCGCCTCAATCCCGGTGCCTGGGGTTATTTGCGCTCGTCGCACATGGTCTCGTATCTGCCGCGCAGCGAACTGAGCAAACTCGACAATCCGCAGGCTTACGCCAAGCACTGGGACGAGGTCATCCGCCTCGGCGACGAATGGCTGGGCTTCGGCCCTTGGCGTCAACGTCCGGAAACCGCGGTGCAGGATATCCAGGTCAGCGTCGGACTGCACCACTCCGGCTACCCGCTCATGCTTGGTCCCGGCGTTGGCGATCATCTCTTGATCAAGCCCAATCTCTTCGGCGACGGCGACTGGGGCCTCTACCACGAACTCGGCCACGGCTTCCAATCGTGTTACCGCGATGAATACACCGTCGCCACCCACGCCGAGGTCGATGTCAACCTGCTGCCCGCAATTGCCTACATGAAGCTGCACCATCGCGGCCCCTGGGACTTCGAGACGCATTCGACCTGGGACGGCCCGTCGCGCTTGGCCGCGATGAAGGATTTTCTCGCCTTGCCAGAAACGGATCGGACCTGGACGGCTGCCTGTGAATCGCCGGTCGCCTACGACTTCCACTTCGGCCTTGCCGAGGCCTTTGGCTGGGAGATCTGGCGCGATGCCCTGGGACGACTCGGACATTTCCTCGACCAGCCGCAAGCGGACGTCGAATTAGCGGCTTTGACTGACGGTGATGAGCTGCAACGCCGGCGTGACCGGATGCTGGTCTGCCTGTCTGGCGCGGCCCATGCCGATCTGGTTTCCTGGTTTGCGCGCTATGGCCTCGGCAAGGGCGAATTCCCTCTCGGCGCCAAGGCCCGCGAAAGCGCGAAGCACGCTGGTCCCGCCTGGTGCGGCAATCGCCCGGTGACGGCGATTCTCGGCGCCGCCAAAATCATTGCGGCCAAACCCGGCCTTCTCGGCCTTTACAAAGCCGAAGACGGTGACCCTCGCGACCTGCACGATTTCACCCTGAAAAGCGGCAATGACGACGGCCTTTTTGATCTCCACCGGAACAGCGGCGAACTGCGTCTCTTGAAGCCTTTGACGGCGCCCCGCAAGCTGGTGATGTTGGTGCGTGACGGCGGCGTGCCGCGCTTCAGCAAGGTGTTGGAGATCGAAGTGGCGCCCTAGCCGTAAGAGATGAAAAAAGCCCGGCACTCAATTGCGTGCCGGGCGTAATCATGTCAGTCTTTCGGACTTATTTTTTCGACTGGTCGAGAACTTCGAATTCGCCTTTGCGGTCCTGGCTCCAGGCGGCGTCGTTGCCGCCTTGCTGGGCAACTTCTTCGCCCATCGACTGGGTGGTGACGCGGCTTTCGAGCTCGGGGCGGATCTTGACCAGGATATCCTTGACGGCGATGGCGCGGCGCTCCCCGAGGGCGCGGTTGTATTCTTCGCTGCCGCGTTCATCGCAGTGGCCTTTGATGATGCAGACATAGGCGGGATGCTGAACCAACAGCTCGGCAATGGCGGCGCACTTGCTGTCTTCGGAAGCGGCAACGGCGGCCGAGTCGAAGCCGAAGTAGACCGGGGCGATGCCGTGCTCGACCGGAACACCGCCAGGACCGGGAAGCCCGTTCACATCGAGGACGTTGTTCTTGCCGTCAGTGAGGTTGGCCAAATCTTCGGCGCTCTTGTTCTTGTTGTTTAAGCCATCGAGATTATTGAGGCTGTCGTTCAAGTTGTTCTTGCTATTGAGGTCGCTGGCGGCATTGGGATCGACGCTGTTGCTGCGTGCGTAAACGGCGCGCGACTTACCGCAGGAGGCGGTGAGGAGGGCGACGGCGACGGCGGCGACGAGGAGCTTCTTGATCATGGGTTTTCCCTGGTTTTTGTGGTGTTGTTGAAAGTTGGGGCTCAGCGAGCCCAAAAATCGAATTCGACGCGGCGGTTGCGGGCTTGGCTGGCCGGATCGCTGGCTTCGAGGGCGGGGCGTTCGGCGCCCCAGGCGACGCCGCGGATGCGGTCCTTGGTCCATGGATGCAGTTTGATCAAGCGTTCCTGAACCATAAGGGCGCGGCGCTCGCTGAGGGCGCGATTGTATTCTTCGCTGCCTTGCTGATCGGTGTGGCCACCGATGACCAAGGACCAGTTGTCGTGGCGGCTGAGAGCGGCGGCAAGCTGGCGGAGAAGGGTGTCACTTCCATTGGGGAGCGCAGTGCTGTCGAAATCAAAAAGTATGGGAGGATAAGAGGTCTCGACCTTGTCGCCAAGTTCATCGACTATTCCGCCTGTTTCCGCGCTGTCGGCGACGCTGGCTGCGGCGTTTCTATCGGCTGGGGGCAGTATGAGGTGACCGGTGACCTTGGCGGGACTGGTCATATAAGGAGCGTTTTGCGCCGATGGCAAAGCGCCGCGGTTTCTTGCCGCGACGCCTTGCTGACAGCTGGCCAAGGCAACAGCCGAGGCCAGCAGGATGCCGATGAGTCGCACCGGCGGGGAGATCACTTCTTCGACTGGTCGAGAACTTCGAACTCGCCTTTGCGGTCCTTGCTCCAGACGGCGTCGCTGCCGCCTTGCTGTGCGACTTCTTCACCCATCGACTGGGTGGTGACGCGGGCTTCGAGCTCGGGACGGATCTTGACCAGGATGTCCTTGACGGCGATGGCGCGGCGCTCGCCGAGGGCGCGGTTGTACTCTTCGCTGCCGCGTTCATCACAGTGACCTTTGATGATGCAGACATAAGCGGGGTTTTGAACCAGCAGTTCGGCGATGGCGGCGCATTTGCTGTCTTCCGAAGCGGCAACGGCGGCGGAGTCGAAGCCGAAGTAGACGGGGTCAATGCCGTGGGCGACGGGAGTGCCTTTGAGGTCGGTGCCAAACTCGCCGATACCATTACCACCGCCGGTACCAAGGCTGCCGATAGTACCGCCAGCACCAGCGCCAGTACCGGCACCGCCAGCACCAATGTCGCCGATGCCACCGGCACCGCCAGCACCGGCACCACCGAGGACAGGCTCAACCGGGTTACTGCGGGCGTAAACAGCGCGCGATTTGCCGCAGGAGGCGGTGAAGAGGGAGAGAGCGACGGCGGCGACGAGGATGTTCTTGATCATGGGGGAGTTCCTAATGTTTTTTTGAGAGGGGGGGGAAATTACTTGGCTTTGCTGGCATCGAGGACTTCGAATTCAGCCCGGCGATCGGCGCTCCAAGCGGCGTCATTGCCGTTGGCGGAGGCTTTTTCTTCGCCCATCGACTGCGAGCTCAAGCGGGGGGCGAGGGCAGCGGTGTTTTTAACCAATGCTTCTTTGACGGCGAGGGCACGACGCTCACTGAGGGAGCGATTGTATTCTTCGCTGCCGCGTTCGTCGGAGTAGCCTTTGAGAACGCAGACGTAATCGGGGTGAGCGGTGAGGAAGGCGGCCATGGCTTGGACCTTGGGCAGCTCGGCGGCGGTGAGGGCAGCGGAGTCGAAAGCGAAGTGGACGGCCGCGACATCGTGCTTGACGATGGGGAGCTGATCGAGCTTGCTCTTGCCGTCGCCATCAACCTTGGTGAGGGTTTCAATGTCGGTCAAGGAACTGCCGAGTTTGATCTTGTCGTCAGCGGTGGTTTTTCCGGCAGTTTCGGGGATGGCGACCGGGGCTTGATCATTGACATGTTTGGCTTTGGGTTTGCTGGAACCGCATGAGCTGATCAGGGCGAGGGTGAGCGCGGCGGCGAGGAGTCGCTGAGGCATGTAAGAACCTTGGGGTGAGATGTTTTTAAGCGCAGACCGCAATTTGCAACGGGTCGTGTTCTGGGCTGAAGATATGAGCTTGATTTATGCTTACCAGCTGAAGTGCGCGCCTGTGCGAGGATTTTTTTCAAGATCTTAAAGCTGGCTCCCGCTCGAGACGACGGACATCGACGGAAGAAAGTCCGAAAAAACTTAATCAGGCGGCTTGCAGACTTGCGGTATGCTTGTATTCTTTGGGCCGTCCGACGCACTCGTAGCTCAATTGGATAGAGCATCTGGCTACGAACCAGAAGGTTTGAGGTTCGACCCCTCACGAGTGTACCAAGACAAAACAGATTTATGCACTCGTAGCTCAATTGGATAGAGCATCTGGCTACGAACCAGAAGGTTTGAGGTTCGACCCCTCACGAGTGTACCACTTCCAGCACCGCGCCAGCGGTGCTTGTTTTTTGCCTGAATTCAGCTCAAAAATCAAACTCGAGCCACAGGCCCGAGACAGATTCAGATTTCTTCCTGCTCGTAGCCCCAGACGTCGCCTTGGCGAACAAAGCGCAGACGGTGGCTAATGCAGGCGAGTTGCTCACTCGGATCGTGAGTGATGTGCATGACCGAGACACCGGTGCTGGCGGCGACGCGGTCGACGATGGCGAGGATGGCACTGCGGTTGGCGTGGTCGAGCCCTTGGCAGGGTTCATCGAGAATGAGCAGATCGGGAGCTTTAACCAAGGCTCGCGCCAGCAAGGCGAGGCGGCGTTCGCCGTAGCTCAGGCGACTGAACTCTTCGCCGGCGAGATGCGGGATGCCGCAGGCACTGAGCCAAGCGCGAGCAATGCCCTCTTGCTCAGCCGTCCACGAACGGTAGATGCCGATGCTGTCGTAAAAGCCGGAAATCGCGACTTCCAAAACGTTGGCGGGAACGCGGTGTTCGAGCTGCAATTCGGCGGTGACAACGCCGATGCGGCGACGGATATCCCAGAGCGTTTCGCCGGTGCCGCGGCGGCGACCGAAGAGACTGACATCGTTGGCGTATGCCTGTGGGTGATCGCCCGAGACGACGGCGGCGAGAGTGGTTTTGCCAGCGCCGTTGGGACCTGAAACCAACCATCCCTGTCCCTTGCGGAAGCTCCAGTTGAGCCCATTGATGATGTCGCGCCCGTCGTAAGCGATCCGAAGCTGGCGGACTTCGACCAGCGGCGAGCCGGGCGGCAGGACGGCGAGACTGGGGAGCTGCGGCGGCAATTGATCGGGCAGGGGCGGCGGCGGCTTGTTGAGGGCGGACCAGGCAGGGGAATTCATCACCGTTTCGCGGTCGCCGCAAGCTTCGATTTTGAGGGCATTGAGAAGAAGCATGTGCTGGCAGATCGGCGGTGCCTCGGCAGGGTCGCGGCAGCAGACGAGAAGGGCCGTGCCCGCGGCTGCGGCTTCTTCGAGCAGGGCCCAGGCGTCCAGGCGTCCGGCGGCATCGAGCCCTTCGAAGAGGCCGTCGACGATGAGAAGGCGGGGCTGACTGGCAAGGGCGCGACCGAGGAGGCTGCGTCGAGCTTCGCCGTTGGAGAGGAAACGCAAGCCGGTGCGGGCAGCGCGATCGAGCCCGACGCGATGCAGCCAATTGCCGCCGCCTTTTTCGGCGATGATAGTGGCGGCGCTGCGACCGGGATCGATGCCACCTGGCGTCGATTCGCTATTGTCGTCGTGGCGTTCGCGAGCCAAGAGATCTTCGAGCAAGGAGAAAGAGACGAGCCCGAGCTCCTTGTCGGGGTCAAATCCAAGCGTGACCTGACCGGGGACGGAGGGGACGCTGTCGGCGAGGACCCGGGCCAGGAGAGATTTTCCAGCGCCATTAGGTCCGCAGACGAGCCATGACTCCCCCTGATTCCATTGCCAAGTGAGCTTATCGAAAAGGCGTTCACCTTCGAGATCAAGGCTGAGAGA
The DNA here is from genome assembly GCA_043748535.1 of Lentisphaeraceae bacterium. GTDB lineage: Bacteria > Verrucomicrobiota > Lentisphaeria > Lentisphaerales > Lentisphaeraceae > CAMCSH01. Next base: position 14,865 of record JAYTMY010000025.1, read on the forward strand.
GTTGAGAGAGGCGAGAATCATGGTGCTGCTCCGGATTATGGGGGTGAGCCACAATCAAACCGGATGAGCAAAACACAAGGGCTTCAGTGATTGAGGATCAAGGATAGCTGCTGGGCATATTTCTGCCCTGCAACGTCCCACTCGGCTTCAGCCTAAAAACCGCTGTCGAACTTGTTTGAGCTCAACTGTTGCTTGACCCCAAAGGGGTTTCAGATTTTAGCCCAGGGTTGAGCCGCATCGGCGACACC
>JAYTMY010000026.1:0-11925 GCA_043748535.1 Lentisphaeraceae bacterium
AATCGTCTGCTGTCACCGCCTTGAACGACGGCGGGTGGATCGCCGCTTGGCAGACCGACTACGACGGCATCCACCAGCAACGCTTTGACGCCGAGGGCACTCCCAATGGCGGCTGGATTGGCAGCAACCATGCTCCCACCGGCTCTTTATCAATCATCGACAGCACACCCGGAGACGCCGCCAAGCTCGGCGACCTTCTTTCCATCGGCATGAACAATTTCACTGATGTCGAGGGTGTCGGACCTTTTACTCGCCAATGGCAACGCGATGGCGCCGACATCAGTGGAGCTACGGAAGCCACCTATCTCTTGGGCGCTGTGGACAGCGGTCGTCAGATCAGCGTCCGAGGCAGCTACACCGACGGCCATGGCTACTCTGAGCTGATTAACAGCAACCTGATCAGCATTGTTTAAATCTCAAGCAGCAGGAAACGCCACCTATGTCTGATCCTGAAAAGAGCGACGACGACTCCACTGATGACCGTTCCACCCAGATTGCTTATGCCCGCGTCTCGCTGCGCGTCGTCACCTTCCTGGGTGCCGGCGTGCTGCTCGCCTGCCTTGGGGCGTCGATGCACCTCTTCGTGAATCCCGATCGAGAGGTTCCCAACTTCTTTGTTGGCATCGGTTCGGCGTGTGTTGGCGCCTTGGCGGGCGTTTTGACGCCTCAGATCAGCAGCCGGAAGTGAACGATGAAACTTTCTCCAACCGAGATATGGGCGGATGTCCTCTTTAGTCAGCCTGCCGATCGTCCTGTTGTTTAGCGCCTTTTACTTGCATTCCTGCAAGGGCGAAGATGTGCCGAAGCAGCAGCCCACGATAATTGATAGACAAACACTTACGCCCGCCGCAGCCAGTCATTAAGCCTACAGCTCCCTGTCGCTCTTGCTTTCGCCCAAGGCGAAAGCTTGTTAAGCTCTCCTGGACAAAACGACAAACACAGCGCCAGAGGGCTGGCGCGCTCCCAGATAACAACAACACAGGACACCTCGATGAAAACACCCCTTTTCGCCTCCCTCGCCCTCGCCACCCTGGCTTCTTGCCAATCGCCGGCGGTGGGGCGCTACAGCCTGCATCCGATTGGACCCCAGACCGAACTTCCGAAAACCCCCGTCACACAAGAGTCGCCGCCGGAGAATTCCGAGAAAAAGAGTAAGCTCTACACCCTGGACCTTTCGGACTACTACATCCGCTACATGAGGGAGTTTGGGCCGGAGGAGTGCTTGTTCTTGACGCAGGTGCGGATCCTGGATCCACAGCAGCAGGCCGATGGCGTTTTGGGCAAGGTGCTTTATAACGACACCCGCATTTTGGCGGGGCACGAGCAGTCGTGGAAAGATGCCTTGAGCGGCACTGGCACCTTGCTGGGCGCGCAGCTCGGGCAGCGCGGCGGCGGCAATTTGCGTTTGCCGCTTTGCCCGCCTTGTGAACTGGAAGGCAAGCTCATCGAGGTGAATTTGCGCCTCATTGAGCTGGACAAGGAGGACAATGAACAGCTCAAGGGCTTGGTGGATGCCGCAGCGAAGGCGGCGGCGGCCGGCGGGCCGGAAGCCGCTTTGGCGGCGCCCATCGTCGCCGGTTTGTTGAAGGTCGCCATCGCCGCCAACGGCGATGACAGCGAATTCACCCAGAATGTCAGCTTCCGCGTCATCGGCGGCAAACTGGTTCCTCTCGGTGGCAGCGGTGGCGGAGCGGAGCGATACGCTCTGGTCAAGACCGAGAGCACCACCCGCATCGACATGCCCTACTTGTACGAGCTGGATAAATACGCTTGGGGCATCGTCTATCACGCACTGCCCACCGGTTGGATCAAAGGCGGTTATTGCGACGGGTTCCAGAGCCCATTCCTCGCTGATGTCAGCGCCACCACGGAAGTAAGCGGCAGCTTCAGTATCGACGCAAAGAACCAGTTGCTGCATGAAGAAGCTGACGCTGAAGGCAATCCCTACCAAGACAAGAGCTACATGCTGCTGAGCCTGACGCCGCAGGGCGAGGGCGAATTTAATTGGACAAAAGTCACCCAATCGGCAGCGGAGCGCGAACGCCTGGCCAATGCCGTGGCGGCGATGCTGTACACCCCGGAGAAATCGAAAGAGGAGCAAGCGGCGGCACGGAGCGAGCTGGCAGCGGCCCTGGACAAGAATCTGCCGCTTTTCCTGCGCTTCAAAGACGCCAATGAGAAATTGGACGCGGCTCATAAGGCCTTGCGTGACAAACCCACCGATGCCGAGGCCCAGCAAAAGTTGGCGGCTGCGGAAAAGGAGCTGGAGTCACTGCGTCAGTCGATTCTCGGACTGGCCGGCCCCGCACTTCCCAGTCCTGCCGAGCTTGAGCTCAGCATTGGCGATCTCAAGAAAAAAGCGAGCGAAGCCATCAGCGTCTATGGCCAGGAAAACGACGGCAAAGCCGAAAAAGCCTATGCCACGGCTTTGGCGCAATCGGAGGGTTTGCTGGCGATCCTGACCAAGCTCCAGCCGAGCTTGAGCGACGCCAAGCTGTCTGCCTTAGTCGAGGCCTGTCGGAAATGGGATATGGCCCGCAAGTCCGGTGTACAGAAAGAGGTGGACGCCGCCAAGTCGGGACTCGAAACACTGGTCAAGTAAGTGTCTTCCCTTCCTCCTGCTACCACATCCGCCCTTGGGTTCGCCCGAGGAGAAAGCAGCGTTAGGGGCTTAGCGTCAAAAACACGAACCCAGCGCATGTGGACAGGCGCCTGGGCCACAACCGCCACAACCAACAAGGAGCAACGATGAAAACATGCTTTTTTGCCACTCTCGCACTTGCCGCGCTGGCTTCCTGCAATTCGGTCGTTGTGCATCCTGACGGCAAACTGGAGCTCAAGGGCAAGGCTGTGTACATGAAAGACGGTGACAAAGTTTACGTCGCTACCGACGGGGCTGGCGCACTGCCGGGCTTTGTCGCCAAGAATCCCTGCCATTGCCCGGTGAGCCCGGTGACTCAATCAGATCTGACTCAGAGCAAAGACCTGACGAAGAAGAAGCTGGAGAAAGCAAATGATGATTGGGCGGTCGCGCAGGCAGTTTTGCGCCTGACTTCTCCCCATCATTCGCCTCCGACTCCCTGCGAGCCGCCCCCCGATGCCGGCATCCATCAACGAGCCCTAGCCCTCATCCAGTTGGAGGAGATCGAGCTGCGTAAGAAACGTCTGGAGCGCTTCCTCAAAGCCGTCGAAGCGAAACGCGATGCGGAGTAAGCTCTGTACCGGTAGCGTGCCAGCGCAGGCACGCTGCCGGGCAACGAAGCGCATCGGAAGATTGAGGAGAGGCCATCAATGAAATTGTTTTCAGCAGCTTTATTCCTGTGCGCAACTGCGCTTCTGAGCTCCTGCGTCAGCGAGAGTTACGCCATCCATTCAGTCCAGAGCTTTGAGCGGCCGATGAATTCGGACGATCCAGCGGCGATCCGAGAAGCCGAATATGTTCGAGCGCGGCGCGAGGCGACTCTGGTGCCGATGGAGCTTCCCTATGTCGGCCATGCGATGAGCGGCGGTGGCTTGCGCAGCGCAGTGCTCAATCTTGGCGCCCTGCAGGGCTTGAATGAGACTAAATCAGGAGACAAGGGCGAGCTCAGCGTTTTGGACCGCATCGACTTCATGAGTGCTGTTTCCGGGGGAGGCTACACCGCCGCTTGGTACGTCAGTCACCTCGATCCGGTGACGCCTGAAATTTTGGCTATGCGGCAGGGAAAGATTGGGAGTGACATCAGCAGCCGGGTGCATAGGGATCTGGTGGAGTCCTACGCATCGAACACGGTTTCGGCACATGCCCGGCGCAAGGGCATCAAGGTCATCGGGCACGACATCAACGGCTTCAAATCCAGCTCCAGCTTCAACGGCGATTTACTGATCTCCAACCCGATGAGCAATTACGACCTGGAAGGAGAGCGTGGCTTTGACAGCCAGGAAGGAGTGGGTTTCGGCTACGGCATCTTCCATCTGCGTGGCAACGCTCACCACTTGGCTGACGAGAATTTCGGCTTGATGAAGCCAGCATGGCAATGGGGCTGGCGTTACCCTCTCCATCTGACCTTCGACATGGGACTGCACTGGATCCCTGCAGACAAGTTCAACTATCATTACCCGGTGAATATCTATGCCGACGGGCTTGGCGGCATCTTCACCCGTTCCGATGTGGCCCACGAGCTATCGATGCGAACCGAGCCAGAAGCGCAGCGCAGCAATCCCGACACCCTTCGTCTACGTGAATGGCCGTTACCCCATCACGACAGCGCACGCATCGCCCTGGAAGACTGCAATACCAAATACAGTGAAGCGCCGCTATTGATCCTCAACTGCCGACTCATCAATGCCGAGCACCAAGGGGACAAGACTCGCGCCGAAGCTTTCGAGTTCACCCCGCTGTATTCCGGCTCCGAAGCCATCGGCTATGTCGATACCAAGGCACTGAACATGCACATCAGCAAACGAGAGGATGGTGACAGTGGTGCACGGATCTACGGATCGCATCGCTTCCATCTCTTCGGCTTCATTCCTTGCGGAGAGCGCGAAAAATTGCCACTGCAGGATGCGATCGCCGCCAGTGGCGCTGCTGCCGACGGCTCCTACCTCAATCCCGTTGCCGACTTCTTCATGCGCGTCTTCAACATCAATTTGCGATATCGCATGGTGAACTACAACCAAGAGAGCTGGAGCAACGAATATCTCTCCTTGGGTGCCCGCTTCTGGAACACGATCTACGAAACGACTGTTGGCCGTTTCTGGTGCTGCGAGCAGGAGGAGTCTTCGACCTTGGCTTTGGCCGATGGCGGCCACTTCGAGAACCTCGGCGTCTACGCCCTGGTGCGGCGGCAAATCCCCCTGATCACATGCATTGATGCCAGCTACGATCCGACTGGGCGTTGTGATGACTTGCAGAACCTCCTTCATATCCTGCGGCGCGAGGGCTATTCGGTGTCGTTGCGACCGAAAGAAGCAGGTGGCGACCAGGACTTGCAAACCGGGCTGAGCCTAGCTCTCAGCGACAGGGCCGGCGGGCCTCGCCTGCCTCTGGATCGATTCATCTACACTTTTGACATAGAGAAACCCAGTGTCGGTTATCACGGTGTCTTGATATTGGGAAAACTTTGTTTCACACCAGAAGCCGTGTCGAGCCTACCCACCGATGTCGCTGCGATGCTCACTCGTTACAAGCAAGCCGAGCCGGATTTTCCTTTTCTGAAAACCTTCGACCTCACCTTCGACGCCTACCAATGGGAGGCGCTCCGGGTCCTCGGGCGCCACATTGGACTTCAATTGGGCAAAGCGGCGAAAAAGGAGATGAAATCGGGGAATTGATGCGACCCTATCCCAGGTGTAATGACTGACATCCTGTCACCACGGATTGACGCTTTCCAGCTCGGGCCTAAGCTTGAGGGGAACATTCAACAAGGACCCATCATCATGGATTTCGACCTCCTCGGCCGCACCGCCCGCCACGCCGCCCGCCGCCTCGCCCTTCTCGATCGCAACGCCAAAGACACCATCCTCCAGGCCATGGCCGCCGCGCTCAAGTCTGATGCCGACAGCATCCTCGCCGCCAACACCCGCGACGTCGCTGCGGCAGAAGCCAAAGGCACTTCGGCCGCCTTGGTCGATCGCCTCCGCCTGACCCCGGCACGCCTCGATGACATGGCCAAGGGCTTGATCGAAATCGCCGCCCTGCCCGATCCCGTCGGACGCAGCGACTCGAGCTGGATCCGTCCCAACGGCCTCCGCATCGAAAAGGTCACCGTGCCGGTCGGCGTCATCGCCATCATCTTCGAAGCCCGCCCGAATGTCGGTGCCGACGCCGCTGCACTCTGCCTGAAATCGGGCAACGCGGTGATCTTGCGCGGCGGTTCGGAAGCGAAGGAATCCAACGCCGCGATCGCCAGCTGTCTCGACCGCGCCGGACGCGCCCACGGCCTGCCGGAAGGGGCGATCCAGTTCCTTCCCGGCGGCGACCGTGCCTTGGTCAAGGAAATGCTGCGCCTCGACAAATACATCGATCTGGTGATCCCCCGCGGCGGCGACGCATTGGTCCATTTTGTCGCCGAGAACTCGACCATTCCGGTGATCAAAAACGCCGGCGGCGTCTGCCATCTCTTCGTCGAAGCCAGCGCCGATCTGGCCATGGCCGAATCGATCCTGATCAACGGCAAATGCCAACGTCCCAGCGTCTGCAACGCGCTTGAGACCCTCCTGATCGAAAAGAGCGTCGCCGCCATCGCCGTGCCGCACCTTGCCGCCGCCCTGCGCGCTGCGGGGGTCGAGATCCGCGGCGACGCCGCCTGGCGGAGCTTCGATCCGGCGGCCAAGGAAGCCAGCGACGCTGACTTTGCCGCCGAGTTCCTCGACCTGGTGATCTCCTGCTCGGTGGTGGACGATCTCGGAGCTGCGATCGAGCACATCAACCAGTACGGCTCGGGGCACTCGGAAGTCATCATCACCAACTCTTCGCAAGCCGCCACCCGCTTCCGCCAGGAAGTCGACGCCGCCTGTGTCTATGTCAACGCCTCCACCCGTTTCACCGATGGCGGTCAGTTCGGCATGGGCGCCGAGATCGGCATCAGCACCGGACGCCTGCACGCCCGCGGCCCCCTCGGCCTACAGCAGCTGGTGACCTGGAAGCACCTGGTCAGCGGCAACGGGCAGATTCGATAAGAAGGCAAGAACCGGGTTGAAAGGTTGCAAGGTTGAAAGGCGAGCAGCCGAGCAACTGAGCAGCCGAAGCTCCGGGACTCAGTGACTTCAGACGCAGCGACTCCGATTTCTTCTCATCTTTCAACCTTTCAACCTTTCAACCTCTTGAGCCATCCATGTCGACACGAATCTCGATTGAACTGGTGCCTCGCGATGCCGCCGCGCTTCTTGCGGAAGGCGCAGAAGCCCGCCATGTGGCGCCCGGCGTCCTCACCGTCAACATCCCCGATCTGCTGCGTTTCCCGCTGCGCTCCTGGGATGCTTGCGGCACCTTGCGCGAGATCTTCCCCAATCGCATCCCTCACCTCCGGGCGATGGATTTCTGCGAAGCTGAGGTCCCTGCCCTGCTTGAGAAACTGGATGCCAATGGGGTTACGGAAATCCTCGTCGTCCAAGGCGATCCGCCGCAGGATCTGCGCAAGATCCACCGCACTAAGTCGATCGAGTTGATCCGCTGGATCCACCACGCCCGTCCGGCGATGATCATCCATGGCGCTTTCGATCCCTATCGCGCTGGGGTCAAGCAAGAGCTCGATTCCTGCAAAGCCAAGATCGAGGCCGGCGCCCGCGGCTTTTTCACCCAGCCCTTCTTTGATCTGCGCTTCATCGAGATCTACGCCGAACAATTGCAGGGTATCCGGGTCCACTGGGGACTGTCACCGGTTTTGGGCGACAAATCCCGCGCCTATTGGGAAAACCGCAACAACGCCGTCTTCCCGCGCGGCTTCCAGCCGACTCTTGAGTGGAACCGCGACTTCGCTCGTCAAGCGCTCGCCGCCATCCGTGACATGGATCAGGATGCCTATTTCATGCCCATCCGCTGCCCCATCCAAGATTATCTCAAAGAAATCCTGTAAATTTTCTTGCAATGCGATTTCTCCTGTCGTATACTCTTACGACCCCCAAACCAACAACGGGAAAGCAAAGAACATGAAAAAGATCCTCCTCGCCCTCGGCCTCGTCGCTGTCATCACTTCCTGCGAAAAAAAGCAAGAAGTCCCCGCCGCCCCCGAAGCTCCCAAAGTCGAAATCCCCAAGGTCGAAGTCCCCAAGGTCGAAGTCCCCAAGGTCGAAATCAAGTAATTCATTACTTGGTATTAAAAAACCGGTTCCGCAAGGAGCCGGTTTTTTGTTGTCTAGGATCACCCGCTCAAGGAGCGGCGAGTTTGAGGAAATCGAGGTAGTCTCGGTTCATCTTTTCGAGAGAGGGCTGGTGCAGGTAGAGCATGTGGCCGGAGTCGAAGCGAGTGCTTTGGATTTGCTTCCGCTGCTCGGGGCTGAGGTTGAGTCGCTGCAGGGAAGTCTCAGCGGCGAAATAGGGAGTGGCGAGGTCGTAATGGCCTTCCATCACCAGCACCTTGAGATGCGGATTGCGCACCATGGCGGAGCGCAGGGCGCTGGCGGTTTCGGCAAAACCGCCGCCTTGGCCCCAATCCCAGCTGAAGGCGCCGGATTCGTGGGCGAAGAGGGCGTAGGGCAATTCGGTATGGAACTTCAGCTCGCGCTGCATGTAGTCGTTCAGGCAGGAGGCGAAGACCGGCACCACCGCGGTGAAGCTCGGATCGCTGCCGCTTTCGCGCTCGCCGCGGGGATCGGCGCCTTTGTAGCGTCCGTCGAAACGGCCGACGACGAGGCGTTCCTGGTCGAGCAGGTGAGCGGTGAAGACCTGGGTGCTGATGCGCAGGTTTTCGCGGTCGATGAGATCTTCGCTGAGCCCGATGTAGCGCGACAGATCATGAATGAGCTGACGGCGCTCCTCGGGCTTCATCGCATCGCCCTTGGCCAGCGCGGGGATGTAAGTGTCGACCACCCATTTCTCCACTTCGGAGCGGCTGGCTGCGGGGTCTTTGAGCAGTTCCGGCGCCAGTTTTTTGTGATAGGCGGCGACGCTGTGGAAGCTCGGAATGCTGCCGGGGAAAGGCGCGTCGTTGGTGCCCCAAGTATAAACGCTGGCGAGATCGAGAACCGGCCCCATCAGCGTGATGCCGTTGAAGGTGATGCCGCGGTCGCTGAGGTGGCTGCTGAGGCCGGCGGCGCGGGTGCTGCCGTAGCTTTCGCCGAAGAGGAAGAGCGGCGAGCTCCAACGCTGGTTGCGGGTCAGGTAGGTGGTGATAAAGCTCCCGAAAGAGGCGATGTCGCCATGGAGATTCCAGAACTTCCGACCTTTCTCCGCATCGGCGGGACGGCTCCAGCCTGAGCCGATGGCGTCGATCAGGACGATATCCGTTTCTGCAAGAGCACAATCAGGGTTGTCGACGACTTGGTAGGGTGCAGGCGTGCGCCAGCCTTCAGGCGTGAATTGCGCTTTCCGCGGCCCCAGTCCGCCGAGGTGGAGCCAGACCGTTGAGGCCCCGGGGCCGCCGTTGAAGGCGAAGGTGATCGGCCGTTTTCTCGGCTCCTGCGTCGGCAGCGTGTAGGCGACATAAAACATCTGAGCTTCGATGTTGCCGAGGTGATCCTTGATCGGCAGGCGGCCAGCCGTCGCGGTGTAAGCGATCTCTTTGCCGCCAAGGGTGATTTTGTGCTGGGTGATGACTGGCGGGCGCTCCGTCATATCCCAGCCGCTGAGAGCTTTGTCGCCTTTGGCTTCGAAGGCGATGGCGGCTTCGGGAGTTTTTTCCGGCGCCTTGTCCGGGGTTTCGGCGAAGAGATGAAGGGAGGCGAGCAGGGAGAGAATCATGGTGGGTTTCCTTGGGATTCAGAATAGATCGCGGAGAGATTGCAGGGCTTCCGCCGGGCCGCCGCAAATCAAACAAAAGACGATGAGAGCGATGATGGCAAGAGCGGCGCCAAGCCAGATCATCGAAAGCGGCGACTTTAGGTCAACGGCATCACCCGCAGGTGCCATCTCCGTCTTGGCCTCCGCCGCCACCTTCTTGCGTGGCGAACGAGCTCTTTCTGGAGCTTCCTGGAGCATTTGACGCAAGCACTCGGCGGCGTGTTTCGGGTGTTCAGGGTGACGGCGGGCAGCAAGAGCCAGCTCCACCGTTGTGGCGTAGCGTTGCGTCGGATCGGCGGCGAGACAGCGGCGGACCAATTGCAGCATGCCGTCATCCTTGAAGCCGGGGAAGTCTTTCAGGTCGCGGGTCTGGCGCGCCTTGACCAGCTCCATGTAGGGCGTCTGGGCGTTGAGGCCGTGGGCATCGCGTTTGGCGAGGCATCGATAGAGGATGAGGCCGACGGAGTAGATATCGGCGCGGCCATCGACAGTTTTCGACCCCAGAAGCTGCTCCGGCGCCATGAACAGCGGCGTGCCGACGGTGGTGCCGGTTTGCGTGAAGCGGTTGCCATCTTCGCGGGCGACGCCGTAATCCATGATCTTGACCCGTCCATCGGGCAGGATCATGAGGTTTTCCGGCTTCAGGTCGCGGTGGACAAAGCGGGACTCGTGGAAGGGCTTCAGGTCATCGGCGAGCGACGAGCAGAGGGCAAGTGCCTGGGCTGGATTCAAAAGGGTGCGAGCGAGGACATCGTGCAGGGTGATGCCGTCGACGAATTCCATGATGATGCACCAGGAGCCGTCGAACTTCTCGCAGGCTTCCATTTTGACGAAAGCGGGGTGGTCTTTCATCTGGCAGCCGATGTTGAATTCCTGCTTGAAACGATCGACGGCCTGGCGGTCACGTCCGAGGTGTTCGTGCAGACGCTTGATGGCGTGGACACGGCCATCCGGGGCGCGGACGCGGAAAACCGTCGCCATCCCACCGGAGCCCAGAGGTTTGCCGAGGATTTCAAAAGGGCCGATCTGCTGCGTGCGAGGAGGCAAGCTCAGTCCCCTCTGCCGTCTTCGATGATGGCTTCGAGTTTATTTTGCAGGACGACAATCTCATCCAGCGCTTCGTGGGCGAGACGCAGTTCACGGCGGAGGTCCTGGATGACGCGTTGCTCGAAGGCCTCGGCGCGGGCATCGCGCCAGGCATCGCGGCAGCTGCCCCAGCGAGCCATCAGCTTGGCCTCGTCCTCGGAGAGTCGAGCCTTGGCGGCGATCGGATTCACGAGGGGCCTCCTTCGGAATAACGGCGGAGTGAAATAGCGGCGTTGCGCAACTGATTACGGGCTTGCTCCAAGTCGTCCGTAGCGATCGAATGCAGACGCAGGAGAGCCGACATCGGGCGGCGGGTTTCTTCATCCCAGCTGGCCATGAGACTGCGCAGAGAGCGGGCTTTCATCTCGATTTCTTCCAGCCGTTTCTTGGCCTGGCGAAGTTTCGACTGCGGAATGACACGGGCGGTCTGCACCGGACCGCAGGCCGCCAGCTCGGCGGCGGCAGCGGCGATTTCGTCGTGGATTTCATCCTCCTCGCGGCGCCAGGTATGCATCTGGCGTTCGGCACGGCGGAAGAGATCTTCAAGATTTTGGCGCGAAAAATCAGCGGTCTCGGCGAGGTCCTCGGCAATGATTTTGAGATCAGCGGCGAAGTTGTCGAGGGCATCGATATCGGTGACTCGGGCGTGGTCGGCCATGAATGCCTCAGCGTTGATTTAGGTATTCGTCGATGCGTTCGGCCTTGCGCAGGAGCAAGGGGACGTGGCGGTCGGTCTGTTCCATGAAGGTTTTCAGGCTTTTCGACGCGGCCTCGAAGTCCTGGGCGTATTTCTGCTGTTCCTGATCCTGCCAGCTTTCCCCGAGTTGTTGGAAGCGGGATTTGAGGCTGATCATCCGTGATTGCAGATCGGCGTTGAAGCGTTTCAGCTCAGACGCGAAACGGCGAAGTTCTTCGGGATCGACGACAGCTTGTGACATAGGGTTCTCCGGGGTTGTGACAAGCTTAAGCCGGGGCGGCCTGCTGTCAAAGGTCAACCGGGCCTCGTCCTGGTCGCAAAAACGCCCGGAACCGAGGGCTCAGGGCGTGAGAAACGAGGATCGCGACGGATCAGGGTTGTTTCGCCGCGGCCTCGCCATCGATGCTCTTGATGGTGAAGTTCGGGTTGACCGTGCGCTGGGTTTTAAAGGCGTCATCGGCGCGGGCGAGCAAAGCTTTGCCCGCTTCGGTGGCGGCGAGATCGTTCACCTGGCCGAGATCGTTTTGGATGTCGTAGACTTCCCAAGGGTTGAGTTTTTTCTGGAGATCGCGACGAAGGACCATGAAGCGTCCGTCGAGCAAAACCGCCTGCTGACCGCCGTATTCGGGGAAATCCCAAAGGCAGGTGGCGGGCTGGTAGTCCTGTTCGTGGCCGGTGAGGACGGGGACGAAGGAGTGGCCGGTGGTGACTTTCGAGGCTTGAG
>JAYTMY010000027.1:0-11787 GCA_043748535.1 Lentisphaeraceae bacterium
CTCCAGCCCGGGGTTGCGCCGAGCTTCGAGGCGCTACCCCGGGTACCGGCCAATGTCCTCGTACCCCAACGGGGTTTCGTCCGCTGGCGTTCCTGTGACCCACGGAACGAGACGCAACCCCGTTGGGGTTTGAAATCATTCTCGTTTCATCCCCGGGCTAGGCGATGCGCCAACCCCGGGCTGGAGGATGGAACCCCTGTGGGGTTGAGCATCAAATCAAATCAATCAAAGCAGGTGCCATCGCTATTCCCATCCTTTGCCGCTGTGGGTCAGGAAGTCTGGATTTTGGCGGGCGCATGAAGAGCCGCAACTTTCATCCAAAAACTTGCTTCGCGCCCCCATCGGTGATAAGCTCTTTCATCACCCACTTTCCGAGGTCACCCATGCGCTCCCTATTCTTGCTTCCCTGCCTCCTTCTCGCCGCCTGCCAATCAACTCCGGAAAAGCCCGCCGTCGCGGCCAAGTCGACTTGGGACAGCCCTGAGCCCGACACAAGGGAGGCATATCTGAAGCAAATAGAAGAAGGAGCGCCGCCCTATTTCCTCGATGAAAATGGAGGCAGGTTCAAATACACCCAGGCGATTGGGGCGATTTGTGGATTCGAAGAGGGGCTGAGCGATTTTTGTTTTGATCGCATCAGTTGGCCGCTAGGTGAAAAAGGGCGCGTCTTGGAAGCATCCATACAGGAAGGCAACAAGGTAGCGACTTGGCATCGAAAACTTGAACGTGAACTCACTTCTGATTTGCGTTATTCTTTCATCAGCAAGGTGGAAGTGCCTCCTGATGAGTTACCATGGCTGATGGCCCATGTTCTCAGAACACAACGTAATTCAGGCTCGAAATACCTCGCCCGCCAAATTTGCCGCACCCCGGATCTCCGTCTCGCCTGGGAGCTGCAAATCTTGTCTTTGCGGCAGCCGCAAGAAATGAAATATTCAACGCAATGGTTGAATCCCATTGAAGCCGACACTTTAAGCGGCTGGCGTCGCGACCTTCTCCTGATCTGCGAGAAGAACTACGAAAAACTCTTCCAAGGCAGCTTGCCGCCTTATCAAGGTCCTGTCGATGCGGCCTGGCTCGCCCGTTTTCCGGCCGAAACGGCGCTCAAACTCGGGCGTCCCGACTTGGCTCTAGCCGCGCTCAAAGACGCGCCGGATTCGCTCTTGCTCGCCTTCCAGCTTTACTGGGTGGCTCGCGCCAAAACCGGAAGCCACCAAGAAGAAGCCAAAGACGCCCTCAGCGCCTTGATCCAGCGGATGGAGAAAAACGCTGATATCGACATCGAGCCACCCCAGATCGCAGCGCGTTTCGTCGCGCTTCTCAAAGGCGAAGCTCTGACACCCAGCCAGATTCGCAAAATCCATGATTTGCTGCCAGCCGAAATCGACTGGTCTCAATTGCCGGAATTGGCCCTGCCCACACCGATTGCGGCAGGCGCAAAGGCAGCTTGGCGCCACTGCGAAATCATCACCCCGGCGAGCGTCTTTGCGGCACAAGTCAAAGCCTTGCGACTTTCCCAACAAGCGCCGAGGGCCGCGGCGATCCCGGATCCTCAGTCGCTTGAACTGATGATGCCTGACTTTGTGCCCTCGCGTCAGCAACAACTCCTTTTGCAAGTGGTGCTTCGTCCCGAGCTCATTCGTGAGATCGATCCCAAGTCTTTACATCAGGCCCCGAGATCTTGTGGCTCCTGGCCCTTGGCGAGTCGTAAAAGCGACGATTTGAGCCCCAACGAAGCGATCTATTGGGCAGTGTATCTCGGCGGGCTGAAGGTCGCCCAGGAACTCCGTCAAAGCACCCGGAGCTGGCCAGCGGCGGAGCGCCGCCTTGTCGATCTCGCCATTCTCTGCGGCCTCGAAGGACTTCCCAAAGGCTGGGAGCCGTGAATTGTCTTCAGAGCGGCCTTGGCGATGTTGAGCGGCACCGCTTTTGGCTTCAATCCCCGCTGGGCTTCTTCATGCCGAATTTCTCGAGCTTGCGGTAGAGCGCTTGCGGCGTGATACCGAGGGCTTTGGCGGCGCGGGTGTGGTTGCCGGGATGGCGGCGCAGGGCTTCTTTGACCAAGTTCAGCTCCATCTGGTCGAGATCGAGGTTGTCACCGATACTTGGGGCATTGGCTTTGCCGCTGACCGGAGCGGCAGCCGGGGAGGGGGCCACGGCGGGCATGGGCACCAAGGGGACCTCAGGGAGATCGGGGGCATCGCCAGGAGCCGGCGGGATGCCGAGATCACGCGGCGTGATGTCGCTATTGGAGGCGAAGACGGCGGCGTGTTCGAGGAGGTTGCGGAGTTCGCGAATGTTGCCGGGGAAACGGTAGGCGGCGAGGGCCCGTTCCGCCGCTTTCGCCAAGCTCAGTTTACGGCGGAAACGGGTGCTGAGTTCGTCGAGGAAGCGACGCGCCAAGGGAGCGATGTCCTGACGGCGTTCGCGCAGCGGCGGCAACTCGATGCGGGCCACCGACAGGCGCCAATAAAGGTCTTCGCGGAACTTCTTTTCTTCGACATATTGTTTCAAGTCGCGGTTGGTGGCGGCGATGACCCGGACGCCGCTGATTTCGACTTCGCGGGTGCCGCCGACACGGCGGAATTTGCGCTCTTCGAGGATGCGCAGGAAGCGCGATTGGGCGCCGAGGCTCATCTCCGAGACCTCGTCGAGGAAGACCGTGCCGCCCTGCGCCATTTCGAAGATGCCGGGCTTCTGTTTGTCGGCTCCGGTGAAGGCGCCTTTTTCGTGGCCGAAGAGCTCGGCTTCGAGCAGTTGCTCGGGGAAGGCGCCGCAGTTGACGGCGACAAAGGGAGCGTCGGAGGGGCGAGAGTGTTGGTGCAGGAAACGGGCTGCGACTTCTTTGCCGGTGCCGGTTTCGCCGCAGAGGAGGACGGTGGTTTCGGTGGCGGCGGCGGCGCGTTGCAGGCGGGCCAGCAGTTCTTGCGAGGCGGGAGCTGAGCCAAAGACCGGGGCGCCGGCGGTTTCCTGGGTCCGTTCAATCAGGGCCTTGAGATTGCGGTTCTCGGCGCGAAGGAGTTGGAATTGTCGCGTCTTCCGCAAAGATTCGACGATCTCGCGGGCGTTCAGAGGCTTGCGGAAGTAGTCGAAGGCGCCGGCACGAAGCGCGTCGATGGCGAGCTGCTCGTTAGAGTGGCCGGTGACGATCAGGACCTCGATGTCCGGGCTGATTTCATGCAGCTTGCCGAGAAGGGTGATGCCGTCCATGCCGGGCATGCGAACGTCGGAGATGACCACTTGTACGCCTTCGTTGCGGGCGATGCCGAGGGCTTCTTCCGGGGTGGAAGCGGTGCGCACCTGGATGCCGACGGAGCCGAGGAAGGAGGAGAGGGAGTCGCGGACGGCTTCATCGTCATCCACCACCAGGACATCGAACTTGGTCAGGATCGGGTCAATCATAAGAAGGTCCTCAGTTGAAAGGTTGAAAGGTTGAAAGGTTGAAAAGTTGCTTGCGACAGCAACAACTCATCGCAGATCAGGAGTGGTGAGGAATCATCTTCTCCATCATCGACGAATGTCTTCATGTTCGCCTCATCTTGATCTTGTTCATGTGCTTGCCTTTCAACCTCTCAACCTTTCAACCTGGTTCAGGGGTTCAGCAACGCGGGAAGTTGAGGATAAAACTGGTGCCTTCGGGGCCGGTCCGGTGCAGGCGGATGCTGGCGCCGCAGTCCTTCAGGATGCCATGACAGATGGGCAGGCCGAGGCCGGTGCCGGCACCGGGAGCCTTGCTCGAAACAAAGGGGTCGAAGAGCTTGTCGCGCACCGATTCCGGCACGCCGGGACCGGAGTCGTCGACGATGACTTCGAGGCCTTGCGGCGACAGGTGGGAGCGGAGGCGGATGAAGTGGCCGCCAGGGGGCTCGATGGGTTTGTCGACGATGGCGTCGCGCGAGTTGGTGAAGAGGTTGATGAAGACCTGTTCGAGTCGGTGTTGGTTGCCGAGGACGAGGTGGGCGGCGTCGATCTCATTGCGGAAGGCGATGCCGCGGTTGCGCAGCTGCTGGCCGACGAGTTCGAGCGAGGCATCGACGGCTTGGCGCAGGGGCAGGCGTTCGGGGCGGAGGTCGCCGGGAGATTTCTCCGAGGCGAACTGGCGCATGTGTTCGATGATCGAGGCGGCGCGGTCGACAAGGCGGATGATCTTGCCCATGGTGAGGCCGGTGGAGACGGGATCCAGCACTTGCTTGTTGTCGATGCTGTTGGCCACCATATCGGCGTAGACGCGGATGCCGGAAAGCGGCTGGTTGAGTTCGTGGGCGATGCCGCCGGCCATGGCGGCGAGGGCGGAGAGGCGCTGGTTGAAGAGAGTCTGGACGTCGAGCTGTTGGCGCATCTGGTCGAGGGTGCGTTCGGTCTCTTTCTGTTCGGAGAGGTTGCGCAGGAAGAGCAGGGTGAGTTTTTCGCCGCCGTGGATGAGGCTGCGTTCGTTGATGAAGAGCGGCAGGTCTTGACCGGCTTCATTGCGGCCGAGGATTTCGCGGGTGCCGATGCCGGGTTCCCAACCGGGGAGCCAGTCGCGGGCATCGCGGCCGATGGCGATAGCGGGGCAGCAGCCGAGCATGGCCGCGGCGGAGGCGTTGATGCGGCGGACCTGGGAGTTTGATTCGAGAACGACGACGCCGTCGGCGGAGGCATCGAGAATGGCGTTGAGTCGAGCTTCGGAAGCGTTGAGGGCGGTCATCAACTGCATGCGTTCGGTAATGACATGGCGGATCGAGATGAAGCGATCGATTTGGCCGCTGGTGCCGGTGATCGGGACGATGGTGGTGTCGACCCAATACAGCGTTCCATTTTTAGCGCGGTTGCAGATGTCGCCGCGCCAGATTTTGCCGGATCCGATCTGTTGCCACATGGCGGCGAAGAATTCTTTCGAGTGGGCACCGGAATTGAGGATGCGATGATTCTTGCCGAGCAGTTCTTCGAGCGTATAACCTGAGATGTCGCAGAAGCGGCGGTTGGCGTGATTGATCAGGCCGTTGGGGTCGGTGACGGCAACAATCGAGGTTTCGTCGAGGGCGGCGCTGAGGGCTTCTAATTCGTGCAGGCGTTGCGAGGGACTGAGGTCGGAAGGAAAAATCATCTGAGTCTCCGTTTGCGGAGACAATCTAAGTGTTTTGCGGCTCATGGCGAGTCCTTTTGGCAACAGCTGATTTTGACTTTGCCGGCATCATGGGTGACCGCGGGGCTGAGCCAGGGGATGCCGAGTCCGAGGCCGCGAATCATCAGGAGTGTGGCGAGGAGGCCAATGGAAAGCGAGGGGGCGAGGCGGCGGAGCTTTGGCCAGGAGAGGAGTTTCTGCCGCATCGCGGCTGTCGCCAAGAGGGCCGGAACGGTGGCGAGCCCGAAGATCGCCATGAAGGCGGCGCCGCGCCAGGGACTGGCTTCGGCGGCGGCGGCAGTGAGGGCGGCGAAACTCAGGCCGCAGGGGAGTAGGGAGTTGAGCAGGCCGACCATCAGCCAGGCCTCGCGACGCATCAAGGCGCCCCAGGCGCGGCGTAGCCAAGCCGGCGGCGACGGCTGTTTGCCGACCAAGGTGAGGACGAGAAAAAGAAACAGCAGCAGACCGAGACCGAGGGACAGGCCTTGTTGCAGGATCAGGTCGTGCAAGAGGAAGCCGAAACTGCCGACCAAAGCACCGAGCAGGCTGTAGCCGAGGACGCGGCCGAGCTGAAGTTGAAAAAGCGCTTTCTGATAGGCGAGTCGCTGATTTTGCGGCAAGGGCAAAGCGAGATTGAGAGGTCCGCACATGCCGATGCAGTGCAGACTCCCCGCTAACCCCAGAATTAAAGCCGCCGCTATCATTTGATGACTCTCTCCATCCGCCACCGGATGATTCCGGAGGCGTGCAGAGGTCTTTAGCAAACCGCCTTAACAGAGGTTTTTAAATTTATCACAAATGTTAACAAGGGAATTACTTACAATGTTTCATTTGGATGAAAGGGGCAGTTTTTCGAGGACTGCAGCGAAGCGGCTGCGGCGCAGGTCGGGCAGGAGCTTGTCGAGTTTGCCGCAGCTGAGCTGGGCGTTGCGGGGCCGTGGCGCTGCGGAAGCCGGCGGGGAGGGGACAGGAAGCAGCTCGGACTTGAAGCCGCCGATGGTTTGGATCACGCGGGTCATGGCGTATTTGCTCAAGGCTTCGTCGCCGGAGAAATGGTAGATGCCGCCTGGGACGTCTTTGTCTGCTGAGAGCTGTTTCGCCAATGCGGCGATCGCCACAGCGACGTCGCCGGTGTAGGTGGGGAAACGGGTGGCCCAGTCATCAAGGCTCAGAGTCTCGCCCGCTTGCAGGCGAGGGACGACATCGAGCACCGAGCTTTCGCCCCATTTCTCGACTTCGCCGTAGAGCACCGGAACGCGCAGGACGATGGCTGTTTGCGAGCTGCTGAGACAGATCTTTTCGCCATCGAGCTTGCCGAGGCCATAGGCATTGAGGGGATTGGGTTTGGCGTCTTCCGCATAAGGCGGGGTGCTGCCGTCGAAAACGTAGTCGGTAGAGATGAAGAGTAGACGCGAGTCATTTGCTGCGGCCCAAGCTGCGAGCTGGGCCGTCGAGCCGAGGTTGAGTGCGGCGCTGGCGACGGGGTTTTTCTCGCAGACGTCGGGGCGCCTCTCGGCAGCGGCGTGGATGATGAAATCAGGCTGGAATTCCTCCAACACCAAGTTCAAGGCCGCAGCGTCGGTGAGATCGCAGCGGCGCAATTTGGGAGCGCTGCGGCTCCAACTCAGGCCGAGGACTTCCCCAACCTTGAGCTCGCGGAAAATCGCTCGTCCGAGCAGGCCGGTGGCGCCGGTGAGGAGGATCTTCATCAGTCGTGCAGACGCTGCAGCAGCATGCCGCGGATCTCGCCTTTAGATTCGAAGGAGCAGAAGCCCAAGGGCTTGGTGCGTTCGACTTCGGGACGGGTGTCGACCTTCTTGCTCTTGGTGTCGGCTTTCATGAAGCTTTTGCCGTCGAGGAAGACTTCGATGAGGCCGTGGCGGACTTCGATGTCGATCTTGTACCAACGGCCGTTTTCGAACAAGGTGTCATTGCGGGTGGTGCTGTTATGCGCGGCGTCATTGTCGTCGATATTGGACAAGCCGCTGACTGCGCCGGACCAGCCGCCGAGGACGAGGGTGAGAGAGTCCGGTCCGACCGGGAAGGTGCAGGCGGCGAAGAAGTCGAGGCCGTCGACGCGGCGCGCTTCGTAGCTGAGGCGATACATGTCGCGTTGCGGCGGTTCGCCTTTCCAGACCACCGCACTGAGCGGCTGGCCCATCGGCAGAGTGAGGACGCCGTCCTTGACTTCCGCTTCGGTGGGAGTGCCGGTGAAGTCACAAGGCTCGAATTGGCCGAGGGCATTGGCCGGCATCAAGTGTTGCGGCGCCGAAATGACGGTAGTGGTGCAGCCGGCGGCGAGGAGCGAGGCGAGAAGGATGAGGTTTTTCATGGTGTTCCTTGGTTGGGGGGAGTTAGAATTTCGATTAAATCTTCTCTCCATTGATCCGATCCAGCGCTTTATACAGCGCTTGAGTCCCTTCGTCGCCGCCGCCGGCCTTCAAGTAATCGTTGTAGAGGCTGTGGGCGAGCTCGAGGCTAGGGAGGCGGACTTGGCGAGTTTTCGCTTCGCTCAGGGCGATGCCCATGTCCTTGACGAAGTGCTTGATGTAGAAGCCGGGGGCGAAGTCGTTGCGGAGAACGCGAGGATAGAGATTGCTCAGGCTCCAAGAGCCCGCGGCGCCGCTGCCGATGCTGGCCAGGACTTGCTCCGGATCGAGCCCGCAACGGCGGGCGTAGAGGAGCGATTCCATCACTCCCATCATGTTGCCGGCGATGGCGATCTGGTTGGCCATCTTGGTGTGTTGGCCTGCGCCGGCAGGGCCCTGGTGGACGATGGTTTTTCCCATCGCGGCGAAGAGGGGGTGGGCCGCTTCGAAGGCTTCGGCGTCGCCGCCGACCATGATCGACAAGGTGGCGTTGCGGGCGCCAAGATCGCCGCCGGAAACCGGGGCGTCGAGAGCGCAAATGCCGCGAGCTTTTGCGGCGGCCGCAATCTCGATCGCGAGGCTGGGTTCGGAAGTGCTCATGTCGATGATCAGGCAGGGTGCGGCGCAGGCCGAGATCAAGCCGTTGGAACCGAGCAGGAGCTGGCGGACTTCGTCGGGATAACCGAGCATGGTGACCACTGCTTGGGCGCCGCGGACAGCCTCGGTCGACGAGTCGCACCAGATGGCGCCTTGGGCTAGCAGTTCAGCGGCTTTGCTGGCAGTACGGGTGTGGATACGGACGGCAAAGCCGGCTTTGAGCAGATGACTGGCCATGGAGCGCCCCATGACGCCGATGCCGATGAAGGCGACATGGTCGCCGGGAAGAAGGGAAATCGAAGGCATGAAAGGCTCCTCAGGTTGGCCTCGCCATCTTAGCGCCGAAATAGCCGCTCTCCAGTGCTGGAGTCAAGGGTGGAGTCACGGATTTCGGAGAGGCTAGCAGCTCTGGTGGAGGGCTAAATAAATTTAACCCATTTCAAATCAATCCCCAAGCAAACCAGATTAGAAATAAGACTAGATGGCCTGCTATAGCACCAGCCAGAAAACCACTGGAAAAAATCGGAGACTCAAATCTATGGAAACGAAGCCACCAGCCGAGCCTGCGCCGCCGCGCTTTTACCGTCGTCCCGCCTTTTTGCTTTTTGCCGCCTTGGGTTTGGTGCTCGGCATGGGCTCTTACACCTTTGCCGATGCTCGTGGTCTGAGCTACCTCAGCAACGATCCCAAAGCCTGTGTCAACTGCCACGTGATGAACAGCAATTACGATTCCTGGCAGAAGAGTTCACACCACTCAGTCGCGACGTGCAACGACTGCCATGTGCCGCATGACTTCATTCCCAAATATCTCGCCAAGGCCAAACACGGCTGGCGCCATTCCTATGCCTTCACCAGCGGCGAGTTCCACGAGCCAATTCAAAGCCACCCCGCAAGAAGCCGCTCGCATCCTCGGGGAAGCTTGCGACTTCGCCCGCCAAGGCCAAGTCGATCTCGCCAAAGCCGGACTCGTCAAAGCTCCCTGAAGCTGCCGCCGAGCTTGTATCGCTGGTCCGCCGCAGAAATGCGGCGGGCCTTTTGCTTGTCCGAATTCGGATGAGTTGATTTATAAGTTATTGATAAAAAACAGAATGAATTCATGTCGAGGTGTCGCTGTCAGGCTTCTGCTAGAATTCTGGGCAGAAAAGTCGAGGAAGCGCCATGTCTGAAATTGCTGTCGAAGAAAAAGTCGCGTTGGATTGTCGCCATTGCGGCAGTCCCTGTGCTGCGACTCTGATTCAAAAGGATTCTTTGCCCTTCTGTTGCGCCGGATGCGTCACGGTCTACACCTTGCTGCAGGAAAATGGCCTGGGCGACTACTACACCCTAGCCGATTCGCCGGGGGCGCGGCAGGCGCCGAGCGAGGCAGGACGCTGGGCTTTTCTCGATGACCAAGCCTTGGCCAAGCGGCTGCTGCGTTTCCGCCAGGAGGATCGCGCCCTGGTGACTTTGCGGCTGCCGCAAATCCACTGCATTTCCTGCGTCTGGCTGGTCGAAAATCTCGCTCGTCTCAGCCCGGGCATCCTCAACTCACGGGTGAATTACGCCAAGGGGGAGGCGGATATTCTCTTCGATCCGCGCCGCGTCGGCTTGCGGCAGATCGCGGAAATCCTGGAGCGCATCGGTTATGCGCCGGATTTCCGCCTCAGCGACGGTGCGGACACCGATCAAAAACGTTCCGAATCGCGGCTGCCGCTGATCCGCCTCGTGGTCGCCGGATTCTGCTTCGCCAATGCCATGCTGTTTTCTTTTCCCGCCTACTTCGGCCTCGATGGCAATGAGACTCTCGCCCGGCTTTTCGGTGGACTCAATCTGCTCCTCACCTTGCCGGTGTTTTTCTTCTCCGCCCATGACTGGTGGCGAGCCTGCTGGCAGTTCCTGAAAAACCGCAGCATGAGCCTCGATTTTCCGGTCTTTTTTGCGCTTGCCGCACTCTTCACCCAGACCTGGTGGGAAGTGCTCTCCGGTCGCGGCGAAGGCTATGCCGACAGCCTTTGCTGACTGGTCTTCCTGATGCTCTCCGGACGCTGGTTCCAACGCCTCGCCGCCCGCCGCCTCGCCTTCGACAACGACTACCGCAGCTTCTTCCCGCTGTGGAGTACGGTGGAGAAGGACGGCCTCAGTCAAACTGTCCCTTGCGATCGTCTCAAAGAAGGCGACAGCGTGCTCCTCCGTCAAGGCGAATTATTGCCGGTGGATGGCATGGTTCTGGAAGGGGAGGGGGTATTGGATTACAGCTTCGTCACTGGCGAATCCCGTCCCGTGCCAGTACGCAGCGGGGATCGCGTTTTCGCCGGGGCGCGTTCGGCAGGAGCGATGCTCAAGATCCGGGCGGAGAGCGACATCGACGCTTCCTATCTGGCCGGTTTGTGGAAGGACGCGGTGTTTCGCGAGTCGCGCGATTTCTCCACCCTTGAGCTCGGTCGCAAGGCCGGATGGGGCTTCAGTGTCGGCGTCTTTCTGGTTGCAGGATCGGCGGCTTTGTGGTGGGCGTTTGCGGCGGGCGCAGCCATGGCGATCACGGTCTTCAACTGCGTCCTCGTGGTCGCTTGTCCCTGCGCTTTGGCGCTGGGTTCCAGTCTCAGTCTCGGCTTTGCCGCGCGCCGCGCTGCCAAGGACGGTTTGCACCTGAAAGATGCGGCGGCTCTTGAACGTTTGGCCAAGATCGATTGTGTCGCGCTCGACAAGACCGGCACGCTCACCGACGGCGCTGCCAGCACCTGCCGTTGGCAAGGCGAAGAACTCGGTCCTGCCCGTCAAGCGGCAGTAGCGGCGGCGGTGCGGCATTCGCTGCACCCGGTGGCGCGCGCCATCGCGGCTTCCTTGCCGGCAGACTTGACCCTGCCGCGAGTGTTGGAATTCACCGAAACGCCTGGGCGCGGATTGCGGGCGGTGACGGCAGCTGGGAAGATCGAGCTGGGTTCGGCAGAATTCTGCGGCGCCACGACCGGCCCGGGGACCTGGCTGCGGGTCGACGGCCTGTTGCTGGGGCGTTTCGCCTTTGTCCCCGCCTGGCGTCCAGGCTTGGCGCAATTGGCGCAAGGCTTGGCGGAGCACCGTGTCGAAGTGCTTTCCGGCGACAACGAGCAAGATGCCGAGGAGTTGCGAGCCTTGGTTCCGGCGGCTTTGGTGAAATTCCGGCAGCAGCCGCAGGATAAGCTGGCGGCGGTGGGGGATTTGCGGCGACGGGATTGGCGGGTCTTGTTTGTCGGCGACGGCCTCAATGATGCCGGGGCCTTGCGCGCCGCCGATGTCGGCCTGGCGGTTGCCGGCGCCGAGAGCACCTTCTGCCCCGCTTGCGATGGCGTCCTACTCGGCTCGGCGGTGCCTCGACTCGACCAGCATTTGTCTTTCGCCCGGCTCGCGGTGAAACTGGTCTGGGTGGTATTGGGCTTGTCGCTGGTCTACAATTTTGCCGGTGTCTACTTGGCGGCGAGCGGTCAATTGACGCCGTTAAAAGCGGCGATCCTGATGCCGATTGCTTCTGGATCGATGTTTCTGCTATCCTTCTGCGGCAGCCGCTTCATTGGCTGGCTGGCGTATCGAAAAAAGCGCCGTTGAAAGATTGAAGAGATTAGCTGCAACAGCAACAGCTAACGACTGCAAGGAAGAACCCCATGTGCACGCGTATCCAAGATAGCGTGACGCCCCCACCAAGAAAATCGTCGCCGCGCCAATAGGCAGGCGCCTGGCTTCATTCATTGTTTTGTGCCGCCACAA
>JAYTMY010000028.1:0-7438 GCA_043748535.1 Lentisphaeraceae bacterium
ACATGCTTGAGCTCAACTGCAGCTCACCCCAAGGGGGTTTCAGATTTTAGCCCGGGGTTGAGCCGCATCGGCGACACCCTGGGTTGGAAGGGGTTATGATTTATGACCCTGAGGGGGTCGCGGATGGTCCTGGGTTGCTGCGGTTTTTAGGTTCAGGTCTCATGTCCACCTACAACCCCTGAAACCCCTACAACCCTTAAAACCCCTGCCCGCCCTTCCCTTGTCCAAGCTGCTGCACGGGCTAGTTTGAGGGGAACATTTCCCCCGGAGACCCAACGATGAAATTCCTGCGCCAGTTCTTTACTCGTCCCGCCAATCATGACAACGAAGCGATTTCCTCAGTACCGAGCCCGAGCTCAAGCTCAAGCCCGAGCCCGGCCCCTGCTGCGCCGGTAAATGCCGCCGCCGAGAAACAAGCTGCGCAACGGGCTCAGGAACGCGAGACCTGGCGTCGCGAAGCTTTCCCGAAAGCCATGGAAGGCGCCAAAGATCATCCCGAGCGTTTCCTTGAGCTCGCGGCTCATTGTTTGTCGCAAGGATTTGCCGAAGAAGGCCGTCAAGCGGCTGCCGCACTTCTCCTGCTTGAGCCAGCCAGCTTGCGCGCCATCGCCTGCAGCTGTGCCGCCCGCCGCGGCTGCGGCGATGCCGCCGGAGCTCGCCAGGAAGCCCTCAAAGGTCTCGAAATCCACCCGCAGGCTGCTGTGCTCATGGCCACCCTCGCCCGCTGCGCCGATGATCTCCATGAAGATGCCGAGGCCGAACGCCTGATCTGGGAAACCCTCGCCCTTGATCCCGATCACGAAGGACTCTTCACCTGGGCCTCGAGCCGCGCCGCCGTCCAGGGTGGCGATACCGCCGGCCTCGCCGTGCTCCAGCGCGTCGCCGCTCTTCCCGGCGCCCGCCGCGCCCATCTCTGGCTCGCCCGCCAGGCCCTCCGCCAGGGCGACAAAAACACCGCCATTCAACTGCAGCTGAAAGGGCTGGACCTGCTGCCCACCGACGCCGAAGCGTTGACCATGGCGACCGGCGACCTCGGCCGCGCCGGCCTCTTGCAGGAAGTGATTGATCTCGGCATGCGCCGCTACCAGCCGCGGGCCCACGGCCCCTGGGTCGGCTGCAACATCATCCAGGCCCTTCTCGGTCTCGGCCGCGTCGACGAAGCGGAGGATCTCCTGCACAAGCTGTTCTCCGGCTCCGGCCCGCAGATGATGCAGCCGCTGATGCAGATCTCCGGCCAGATCGCCGAGCTCCGCCAGCACGCTGCCAGCGAGTGGCAGGCCGAACAGAAAAAAACCAAGGGCAGCGCCCCGGACAAGATCGAATTCCTCCGCCTCAGCAAACCGATCTGGTGGCACGCTCTCAACGAACCCTCGTGGATGCTGCCGGAACGGCCTCCCGTGACCCGCCGCGTCGCCTTCGTCACCATCGCCGATGTCACCAAGCCCGGCACCGAAGACATGTCGCGCTTCACCCGCGCCATCCCGGTTTTCCTGTCGGAACTGGTCGGCACCGTGCCCTCGATCGAAACCTCGGTGCTGATCCCGGTGGTTCGCGGCGGTGGCCCTCTCGTCCACGGCCAGGAATGGGAGCCGAAGCGACTTAAAGAAATCGCCAGCATGGATCCCGAATTCAAGCCGGAATTCCTGGTCAGCGGCTTCATCTGCCGCCAAGGAGAAGGCTTCGAACTGCGCCTCCGCGTCTTCGACACCGCGACCTTGAAAGAAGTGCGGACTCTGCACAAATCCGGCCTCCGCGCCAAGCTCGGCCAGAGCGTCGGTGAAATCGCCGAAGACCTCGCCCGCCAGTTCACCGGCTCGACCGAGCCGGTCCTCTACGCCGAGCCGCCGCCGGCCCAGATTTCCGAAGCCTACCTCAGCGGCTGCTCGCAGCTGCTCACCCTCTTCCTCGGGCGCATCGGCGCGGTGCCGCCGGAACTGCGCTGGGGCGATCGCGAATCCCTCACCTGGTTCGCCGACTTCGCCCTCCGACTGAAGGCCGACATGCCGCGCATCCAGTTCCTCGCCGCTTGCGCCCTCGAACGCGGCGGCGGCGGACCCATCCACCGCGAATTCGCCCCCGTCGGCCAGGCCCTCGCCCGCAGCGTCGACGGCAAGGGCGGCTTCCACCGCTACCTGCCCCTGCTCTTCAGCCTCTTCGGCCAGCTCGACCTGGCTCGCTCCGCCGCCGACAAGATCAGCTCCTCGGGATGCCCGGTCTCCTACTTGGAATGGCTGCAACGCGTCCTGCCGCCGGTCAAGACCGAGGAAGTCGGGGAACAGGGGAGTGAGGGAGTGAAAGAGTGAAGGTCTCCGACTTCGACTTTGATCTGCCGGAAGAACTGATCGCCTCGCGCCCGGCGCAAAAACGCGACGAGTCGCGGATGATGGTGCTCGACCCCCGGGCCGGCACTTTCGAGATCCGCTCCTTCCGCGATTTCCCCTCGTACATGAGCCCCGGCGACGCCTTGGTGATGAACGACACCCGGGTCATCCCGGCGCGTCTTTTCGGCCACAAAGACGGTAGCGGCGGCCGCGCTGAAATGCTCCTCGTCGAAGAGCTCCGCCCCGGCCGCTGGCTCGCCTTCGTCAAACCCGGTCGTCGCCTGCCGCCTGGCACCGTTTTGAAACTGGCCGACGGCAGCGCCGTCCGCATCGCCGCTCGCCGCGACGACGGCCAAGCCGAAATCGAATTCGACACTCCAGAGGTCCTAGCCCTGCTCGACCGCCTCGGCCAGATCCCCCTGCCACCGTACATGAATCGCGACGCCGACGCCAGCGATCTGGATCGTTACCAGACGGTTTTCGCCACTCGTCCCGGTGCCATCGCCGCCCCCACCGCTGGGCTCCATTTCACCCCGGAAATGCTCAGCGGCCTGAGCGCTTCTGGCATTGATCAGCATCGCGTCACCCTGCACGTCGGCCCCGGCACATTCCTGCCCGTGTCGGTGGAGGACATTCGCGATCACCGCATGCACGAAGAGATCTACGAACTGGCCCCCGAAGTGGCGGCCTCTTTGCGCCGCACGCACAATTCCGGCGGCAAGATCACCGCGGTCGGCACCACCAGCGTCCGCACCCTCGAAACCTGCGCCGATCCCGAGCTCTTCCTGCGTCCCGGCGCCGGACGCACCGCGATCTTCATGCACCCGCCCCGCCGTCCCGCCGCGGTCGACCGCCTGCTCACCAACTTCCACCTGCCGCGCTCCACCCTGATGATGCTGGTGAGCTGCTTCGCCCCCCGCGAATTGGTGCTCGAAGCCTATCGCTGCGCCGTCACCGAAAAGATGCGCTTCTACTCCTACGGCGACTGCATGCTGATTTTGTGAGGGCTCAAGCGTGGCTCGACCATCCTGGTCGTGAAAGCGCTTAGTAGTGATATCGCAACTGGGCGATCAGCAGGGCATCGCCCTCGACCTTGTAGACGATGCGGTGTTCGTCGCTGATGCGGCGTGACCAGAAGCCTGCAAGGGCGTGCTTGAGTGGTTCCGGTTTGCCGATGCCTTCGAAGGGATGCCGCTGGATCTCGCGGATCAGCTTGTTGATCCGTTCCAGCATCTTGCGGTCCAGCCGCTGCCACTCGAGATAATCCTCCCAAGCCTCCTCGGCGAAGATCAGCTTCATCGGCTGAGCTTGCGCTCGACGCCTTTGCCGGCGTTCAAATCCGCCACGGCCGACATCAGGCGCCGGGCGTTTTGCGGACTGCGCAGCAGATAGGCGGTCTCTTCTATAGCCTGATAATCCTCCAGCGACATCATCACCACCGAGGGCTGGCCGCTGCGAGTGATGATCAAGGGTTCATGGTCGCTGCAGACGCGATCCATGGTCCCGGCAAGATGGGTGCGTGCGGCAGTGTAGCTGATGGCGTCCATAGGTATTCTCCTGTACAGAAGAATGTACAGCTAATGGCGGTGGCGCGCAAGGGGCTTCCTCACTGGGATCGCCGGCATCCTGCCGGCTGCGTTTTCGAGCTTGAAAAGCACCAACACGAAGCTCGCGCCAGGATCACAGTGGATCAAGCCTCAAGGCTTTTGATTCCAGTAACCTGGTTCGCGATGTTGGTGCATGACAGCAAGGACACTGATCTGATCGGGTGAGGTTTGATAAACCACCGCATAAGGAAAGCGACGAAGCTGGCAGCGACGGGCCGTGCCATCGAAGACAGGCCACGCCAAGGGGTGCTGCATGATCCAGTCGAAACAGGCATCGACCTCTATCGAAAAATCCGAGCCAAGGCCCTCCCGACAGCCTTCATAGTGCTCGATGGCTTGCCAGATTTCCGCTTCGGCGCAGGCCTCGATCCTGAGCTTCATCGAGGGAAGCGCGCTTGCACTTTTTGGCGCCATTCTTCAAGAGTGATGGTACTGGTCGTGCCCTCATCGAGAGCCTTGGCTCTGCGGCGGACTTCCGCCACCCATTGGACATTGACCTCCGTGTCGTCAGAACTGAGGCTGCGTAGCAAGGAGTCGGCCAAGAAGGCACGCTCTTCGACCGGGAGATCTTGAGCTTCCTTGAGTAATTCTAAGGTCGTCATGGTGCGTTCCTTGAGCTTTGATCAAAGATACTTGCGAAAGTTGTAGAAGTCCAGACAGATGGCAAGGAGCTTCCTCACTGGGCTCGCCGGCATCCTGCCGGCTGCGCTCAAGCTGGAAGCTCGAGGTGCAGTCAGGCTTTTTCCAGCCTCTCGTTCACAAGCTCCATGTGTGTCGCTCCCATGCTGGCCAAATCCGCTTCACCTCTGGCAACAACCAGCCCGCAACGGCAATCGACGACTCGTGAGAGGTGTAGATGATCCAGTCGAGAGAGGGTGAAGTCCAAACTCCCTCTGCACCGTTATACTCAGGTGTGAAAGTTGATGAATCGATCTCGAATTCAGGACCATATTCACGCAATTCCCACAAGCGAGTAACCCCGCGCTCTGCGAACAAGGAACCCAGTCGTGTCGGACTTATGGCAGCTAGAAAATCCGTCTCTTGAAAGGCTTGAATGTCAAGTCTACCCGCATCCGCCAACGGATACCCATATTGACGACGCTTCAGCCCCCACTTGAGTTCAACTAAATCCCAGATCCTCTCGGCTTCATCAGACTGCAGAACGCGCACATAAGACAAGGGCTCCACTTCACCTAGGCTGAATTCAGGCAACTCGCGAACAAAGCGAGCGAAGGCTTTCCTCTCCTCGCTCTCCACCGCATGGGCCTCTGGTTGATTGCATGTCAAAAGTGGACTCTCAGCCGTGAGGCCAGCCAAAGCAAATAGCTCTCGAGCTTCCACAAGTGTGCCGACGTCACTTCCGGTCAGTCGTTCCAAATCCGTTCGAATGGCCTCGAGAATTCGGTAGCGAACGAAAATGCGCCAAGCCTCCGGCGAGTACCCCTCACCTTGCCGATCCCGGCCAACTTTAATCAAACGATCGTACTGCTCCGCCCAATGTTTATATTGGTCGAGACAATAACGACGAGCGGCGACATGAAGGTTTTCAACAGCTTGATTCATTACAGTGCACTCGCTGATGGTTCTCGTGCAATTCTCGATCGGGACGATCGAACCACATTGAGCTCGAGGCACGCTCAGCCCCTGCCGCGCTTCAAATGCACCTGCAAGAGCGCGATGTCGGCGGGGTTGACGCCGTCGATGCGGGCGGCGGAGCCGAGGGTGGAGGGGCGGTAGCGGTTGAGCTTGGTGATCGCTTCGCGACCGAGAGAAGGGATGGCGCTGTAGTCGAAATCGAGCGGCATGACCCAGTCTTCGAGGCGTTTCTGGTCGGCGACCAGGGCGAGCTCTTTTTTGATGTAGGGCTCGTAGTGGGCGTCGGCTTCGCAGGCGTCGCGGATCTCCTGCGGCAGATGGCTATCGCCGACCACGGAGGCGTAGGTGGCTTCGTTGCCGCCGAGGGTTTCCCACAGGGTCTTGCCGTGGTGACGAGTGGCGCGGAGTCGGGCGGTCTCTTCGAGGATGAGACGCTCTTTTTCGCGGAAGGAATTGAGCTTGGCCCCGGAGAGCAGGCCGGCTTCGGCGGCGAGGGCGCAGAGACGGCGGTCGGCGTTGTCCTGGCGCAGCAGCAGGCGGTACTCGGCGCGCGAGGTGAAGAGGCGGTAGGGCTCGGTGATGTCCTTGGTCACCAGGTCGTCGACCATGACGCCGATGTAGGAGCTGTCGCGAGTCAGGGTCAGCGGCTTCTTGCCGGCGACGTGGAGCGCGGCGTTGGCGCCGGCGACGAGGCCCTGGCCGCCGGCTTCTTCGTAGCCGGAAGTGCCGTTGATCTGGCCGGCGGTGAAGAGGTTAGGCCAGTCTTTCAAGCCGAGGCGGTTGTCGGTCTGGTGCGGCGAAATGACGTCGTATTCGACGGCGTAGGCGTAGCGCGAGATCTCGGCTTTTTCGAGGCCGGGGATCGACTTGACGATGGCCACCTGCACGTCGATGGGCAAGGAGGTGGAGACGCCGTTGAGGTAGTACTCCTCGGTGTAGGCGCCTTCAGGCTCGAGGAAGACCTGGTGCGTGCTCTTGTCGGCGAAGCGGCTGACCTTGTCTTCGATTGAGGGGCAATAGCGGGTGCCGATGGCCTTGATGCTGCCGTTGTACATCGGCGACAGGTGCAGGTTGTCCTCGATGACCTTCTTGGTCGCTTCCGAGGTGTGGCCGATCCAGCAGGCCATCTGCGGCACGTTGCCGCGATCGATGCTGACGAAGTCCTTGTCGGTTTCAAAGAAGGAGAACTTGCCTTCTTCGCCGTCCTGGCGTTCGAAGGGGGCGAAGTCGATGCTGCGGGCGAGGATGCGGCAGGGGGTGCCGGTCTTCAGGCGCATGAGCTCAAGGCCGAGGTCGCCGGTGAGGGATGTCGACAAGGCGTCGGAGGCCGGGTCGCCTTGGCGTCCGCCGTGCAGTTGGCGGGGGCCGAAGTGCATCAGGCCGCGGAGGAAGGTGCCGGAGCAGATGACGAAGGCCTTGGCCTCGAGGATGTCGCCGTAGATGGTCTCGAGCGCGGCGACGCGGGTCCGTGAGGCGTCGGGGATGAAGCGCATGCCTTCGGCCATGTGGACGCTGAGGTTTTTCGTCCGTTCGACCACATGTTTCATGCGGCGCTGGTAGAGGATCTTGTCGGACTGGCAGCGGGGCGACCAGACGGCGCGGCCGCGGGAGGAGTTGAGCATGCGGAACTGGATGCTGGTGGCGTCGGCGTTCTGGCCCATTTCGCCGCCGAGGGCGTCGATCTCGCGCACCACATGGCCCTTGGCGATGCCGCCGATACAGGGGTTGCAGCTCATCTGGCCGATGTGGTCGAGGTTCTGGGTCAGCAGCAGAGTGTCGGCGCCGATACGCGCCGAGGCGAGGGCGGCTTCAATGCCGGCGTGGCCGCCGCCGATGACGATGACATCCCAGTTCTTTTTCATGGTCGACAGTTACGGGGTAAAGAGGTTCGGAGTAAAGGAGTTCCCTGGGAGC
>JAYTMY010000029.1:0-20508 GCA_043748535.1 Lentisphaeraceae bacterium
TCCAGGAGATTTACCGATGAGCCTTTTCCTAAGCGCCTTTCTGGCCTTCGCCGCCACCGATGATGCCAGCCTCAGCCCGGCAGCCGCTCCGAGCCCGGCAGTAACTACTCCGGCGAAGCTGCGCAGCAGCCGCGATGCCGTCCGCAACGCTCCGGCGGATGCCTTGACCCGCCGGATCTATCTCGATCTGTTCAATCGCCTGCCGAACAACGCCGAGTTCGACAACGGTGTCCAATTGATCGACAATGGCAATTATTCCCAGCTCGTCGACATAATGCTGAAAAGCCAGGAGTTTCAGCTCAATCTCGCCTCGAAGGTGGTCAAACATTACGCCCCACCGCTGAATTTGCGCAACCATGGCTTGATCGACTACAAGCGTCTCGAAACTCATATCAAAGACAACTATCTGAAGCCCGGCAAAGACTTCCGGGTCTTCCTTGAGGACATGCTCAAGGCCCGCGGCGTCGCCATCTACAATCCCCTGGTCCTTTTCTACAGCGACAAGGAAACTCCGTCAGTCATCACCTCCCGCTTCACCGAGCGGGTGATGGGTGTGCCCATGGGCTGCGCCGAATGCCACGACCACCGGATCCACCCCGATATCAAGATCACCGACTTCTGGTCGCTCGCCGCCTTCTATCAAGGCTTCGAAAAATCCTACATCATCAACGAGGAGATGCTCGACGGCCTCGCTGGCAAGCTGGCAGAGAAAAACAAGGACGGCAAGAACAAAATCGTTGACCAATTGGGACAGGACGAATACAAACGGATCCTCGCCTGGATTGATGCCGAGCGCAAAGGCAAGTCGATTTACGATGAACTCAGCGAGACCGCGAAATTGGGGATTGATCCGACCAACACGGAAGAAGACGTAAAGAAGAAACAAATGATGATGCGCGCCGAGGATATCCCTACCTTATTGGCGCCGCAGCTCTATCTCTATGAAGATAAAAAGCGCCTGAACGCGATGGAGATCTCCTACCCGATGAAGGGTGTCCCGCACACCGCCAAGGCCCGCCTCTTCCGCGAGGAACGAGGTATCGCCGAGACCAAGACGCCGCGGGATGTCTTGGCCAAGTGGATGGCCAACAGGCAAGGGAAATACGTCTCCCGCGCCGTCGCCAACTGGGTCGGCAACTGGCTCCTCGGACGAGCCCTCGCCCTGCCGGTCAATGATGTCTACGACATGAAAAATGCCTCGCCGCAACTCGTCGGCTTCGCCGAAATTCTGGAAAAAGAGAAGTGGGACATCAATGACCTGGTGCGCTCCATCGTCATGTCGCCGGCCTACCGACTCCCTTCGGCGACGGAGAACGACGAAGAGAAGTTCATGACCTTCAAGACCCGGCGTCTGCGCCATCTTAGCGG
The DNA here is from genome assembly GCA_043748535.1 of Lentisphaeraceae bacterium. Taxonomy (GTDB): domain Bacteria; phylum Verrucomicrobiota; class Lentisphaeria; order Lentisphaerales; family Lentisphaeraceae; genus CAMCSH01. Next base: position 1,369 of record JAYTMY010000029.1, read on the forward strand.
CGAACAACTGGTCAACTCCCTCAATGGCGCCTATCTCTCCCGCCTGCGCAGTGATGGCAGTGTCAGCGCCATGCGCCAACTCTACCTCGCCGAGGTCGACCGCAACGAAACCGTCCAGGCTCTCTTCCCCGCAGCTTTGAACGACACCGAGGCGAGCTACCGCGGCGCCCTGCGCCAGACGCTCTTCCTGTCCTCCAACCAACGCATGCTGGAATTCACCCACAAACTGGCGCAAGCGGGCTACACGGCCCACCAAGAGCAGTCCCACGAAGTCTGGCTCGACTCGCTCTTTGTCCGCCTCTTCTCCCGCCATTGCACCCCGCATGAACAGGCCTTCTTCGATGCCAAGCTCGACGCCAGCAAGAGCTACGACCAGTCCGGCTTCTTCGAAACGGTGTGGACCTTGATCAACTCGCCTGAAATGCGACTCTACTGAACCCAACTTAACTTCGTCAATTTCTCTAGCGGAGAGGCACATGGCTATCTACAAACTGGAATGTTGTGCTTGCGGAAGAAAATTCGAATGGATCGATGGCCAGGCCATCGAATGCATGAACTGTGGCAAGAAATTTCTGCCTTCTGACTTTGGTTTGGACAACCGCCTCGCCCAGAAAATCGAGAAGATGGATCACTCCACCCTCGAAGCTGCAAGACTCTTGGGGCTGGCTCCCCTCTCCGCAGAGGAGCCCAAACCGAAATCTCTTCCCAGCCCTGAAGTCGCAGCCTCCCCCCAAAAAATCGCAGAAGAAATCGAGGCCAGTAAAAACCCGGCTCCCAAACCGAAATCTCTTCCCAGCCCTGAAGTCGCAGCCCCCCCAAAAAAGATCGCAGAAGAAATCGAGGCCAGTAAAAGCCAGGCTCCCCTCCCCCTAAAATTGACTTCAGATCAGCCTCACCATCGGCCGCCTCGGAAAAAGAAAGCCACTCAGCTCCCCGTCGGATGGATCAGCATCGTCGTTCTCGGCGCCCTGCTTGCCGGCGGTTTCTGGCTGAACCGAAAGCCTAAGCAGGCGTCCCAGCCACCGCCCAGCGAAGCAACCAACAAGCCGGTCGAGAAGGCCGATAAAGTCCTTCCACCTCCAGTGGTCATCGCCGCCGCTCCGCTCCTAGCCACCTTGGCCCTGAGCAGTGAACCAGCCGGCGCCAGCGTCGAAATCCTAGGCAAAAAAGTGGGCGTCACGCCGATGCTTCTGCCTGCCGCTATCGCCGGACAAGAAGTCGTCTTGCTTCTCCCTGGTTACACTCCCCGATGCTTCATTGTCGATCCTACCGACAGCGACGCTCGCCACTTCCGCCTGCGCCCAGGCCCCGGCACCCTAGTGCTCAACTCCACCCCAGCTGGAGCCGACATCATCAAAGGCGGCCAGATCCTCGGCAGCACCCCGATGGTGATGGCCGATCAGCCCCTGCACAAACACGAATTCCGGCTCCGCAAAACCGGCTTCGAAGAAGCCTTCTACACCCTCAACTTGAATGCCGATGTGACCCATGGGCAGCTCGACCACAAGTTCGTCGCCAATACCGGCAAAATCAAGATCGTCACCCGCCCCAGCCGCTGCATCGTCAGCGTCGACGACGCCATCATCGGCGAAACCGCCGTCGATCCTAAAAACCCGGTCGTGTCGCTGCCCTTTGAGGTCGCCCACCTCATCCCCGGCCAGCATGAAGTGACGATCCGTCCGCTCGGCAGCAAGCTCGCCGCCAAACAGATGATCACGGTCAAGCCGAAGGACGATTTCGCCGTCGAAATCCAAGGCTGGATCGTCGACACCATGGTGCAGACGCGCACCGGCAACCGCAAGGTTTATGGCATGCTTCTGCAGAAGCGTCCCGATGGCGGCCTAGTCATCGCGGAAGCACCGGGTAAAAGCACCACCTTCACCGCTGCCGAAATTTTGATCACTGACAAAGCGACCCTGGCCGATAAATATGGCTTTAGCCGCGGCATCGAGGTCAAGGTCGACCGCTTCCAACCGCTAGTCGTCACCATCTGGGACCCCACCGGCAGCGACTTCCGCGCCGAGCTCGCCAAAGCCGAAAAATCCGCGCCTCTCAAAGTCGCCGAAATCGAGGCGGAGTTCCAAACCCTTCCCCTCACCAAAATCAAATCGAAATACCTCGGCAAAGTCATGACTGTGAGCGGCAAAGTCCAGGCCATCAGGAAAGGTGGCGACTTCCTCAGTATCGATCTCGAAGGGCGTAGCGAAGTCTACTTCCGGGCCACCGATGAACTGGCCAATCGGCTGCTGAAATTGCGCGACCAAGAAATCACCGTCAGCGCTTACTCCCTCGGCATCTGCGGCATCGACCGCCTCGTCCTGACCGAAGCCAGTATCCCCTAACCAAAGAAACAGGATCATCTTCATGAAAACAACTGCCTTCGCCGCTATTTTTCTATTTGTCCAGAGCCTGACAGGGTCTGCCGCCGCGCCGCATTCCCCGGCTTTACAGGCTCCGGCAGCACCTAGCCCGGAAGAGACAGCCGCCGCCGACAAAGCCGCTCAGGAAATCAAAGCCCTGGCCTGGTCGAAATGCCTTAAAATCAAGGACAAGTTCGTCAACTCCTCCGGCATCACCCTGATGTTCATCCCCGCCGGAAGCTTCGTCATGGGCAGCCCCTCCAGCCCACGGGAATACGGCCGCAGCTTCGATGAAACCCAGCATCCGGTAACCCTGACCCGGTCCTTCCTGATGAGTAGGACGGAGATCACCCAGAAGGAATACGCGGCGATCATGGGGCTCAACCCTAGCACGATGAAAGGCGACAAGCTGCCTGCCTCCAACATGACCTGGTTAGACGCGGAGAAGTACTGCGTTCAGTTGACGACGAAGGAACGCGCCACCGGCAAACTCCCGGCCGAGTGGGGATATCGCCTGCCGACAGAGGCAGAGTGGGAATACGCCTGCCGTGCCGGCAGCACCGGAGCTTTCGCTGGCACGGGAGACCTCAAAATCATGGGTTGGTACAAAGATAACTCTGGGGGCAAAATCCAACCCGTCGCCGGCAAGCAATCGAACGCTTGGGGCTTGTTTGACATGCATGGCAATGTCGGCGAATTTTGCCTTGACATTGCGAGACTTGGCGGTGTCGACTATGCGCCGGAAGCCGCCACCGACCCCAGGGGGCCCCTGAGTGATGCGGAACTGCTCCGATACCGCGTAGTGCGCGGTGGCGATATCGAAGGGCTACCCCAATTGTGCCGCAGCGCCAACCGCAAATCTCAGTTTACCCGCACCATCAATGCATACCCTTTGATCGGCCTGCGGATCGTCTGTGCCCCGGTGATGAAAGACGAGGCACCCGCCAGCAAGCCATGACCAAGCGGTCAGCGCCAAGCCGCTTCCACGCCGAATTCCCACGATCAGGCATGGCTCGACTCGTGGAAATACAGTGACAGCATCTCGGATGAACCGCGGTATCGATCTTAGGAGCAACTAACGGAGGGCCCGCCAGATGACACCTGACTCGTGTCAGTACATCCGGCGAGTCATCGCCGCTGCCTCAATCTCCTTCTCCTGCACCTTCAGCGGCAAGGCCGCCGACGCGCCACCGGGATCCGAGAGCTTGGTCCGAAGCCTAATCAAGGCAAGGAAAGCGTCGCCTTCTGGTGGCGTGACGGCTTTCGCACTTCTCCCGTCATCTGCTGGCGCGGAGCGCAATACGCCGCCGCCTTCGACAGCGCTCAGATGCGACTCCTCAATTTTGGCTCCCCTGGATCCAGCGACCAATCGGTGTTTATCGGCAGTCCCGGCGAACGCCCGACCAGAGTCCTCCCCGGTCACCTTTTTCTCGCCACTTCGGGATCTCTCTTGCACCGCCACAGCCGTGGTGCCAACGAAAATTTCTACGTCGTCTTCACCCTTGAATCCGCCCCCGGCGCCGACTTCCTTATGGATTACACCCGCCTCATTTCCTTCGATGCCTTCGACCCGGTCCGCTTTAAAAAACTCTGGCATGGAGCGGAGATGAACTGCACCACATACTGGGAATTGAGCTCCTATATCCAGGCCCAGCTGGCGCGCAACCTGCCTCACTTGAGCGACATCATCGAGCGCCAAGCGATCATTTGCGAGAGCCTCGCCGATGTCCTCAACTACGTCAAGAAGCACCTCGAAGCCACACTCCAGATTGCCACTCTGGCGAAAATCAAAGGGATGGACCGCAGCGCCTTCACCCGCCACTTCAAAAAGCTCATGGGGATGTCGCCGAAGGACTACCTCGCGCAGGAGATGAACCGCCGAGCGCAGGATTTCATCCTCGGCACCGATCTGCAAATGAACGAGATCGCCGAGCGCCTCGGCTATCAGGATCAGTACGGCTTCAGCCGGACCTTCTCGAAGATGAACGGCATGTCGCCAATGCGTTACCGTGAACGATTCGCCATCAAACGTCCACAATTCCGGCCGGAATAAATAAGCTCCCTGTCCCCAAGCTAGCGGCGGCAGCTGAATGGCTGCTTGCTGCTGCAGTTTTTGATAAACGCAAAAAACCCCGACCTGGACAACTCAGACGCCAAACTGCCGGAGCTCATTTTAACCGCAGAAGACGCAGAAGAACGTAGAATACGCGAGATGGCATCTGGTGTGGAAGAGGCCTGTTGAACCTAATTTCCGCAGTTGAAAGCTTGGAAGTTCATGAGCTTGCCATTCAAGCTTTCAACCCGGTCCCCTTCCATTCTGCGTTCTTCTGCGTCTTCTGCGGTTGCCTGAGCTAGATCTCGAGTTGCACAGGTCGAAAAGCCCTTCTCCCTGAAATCGGCGCCGCCAGGCGCCATTTTTTGCGTCTCCAGCAAACTTGCGTCGGGCCGCCAAAAACCGGAAAGTTTTTCTTCATTCAGGGATTTATTCCAGTCCCTTAAATAATTATTAAATCATTGAATAAAAGAATCTTACATAATTATATTTCATCTCCATGAGGGATTGGGCACGGGTGATGCATTAGGGAACTGGCAGAGAGAGCAAAATCTTCCAGGGAGCCGACAATGAACATCTACAACATGAAAAACACCATGGACGCAGAATCCAAGCGTCAGGAAGGCATCGCCCGCAACCTGTCGGCCTCGCAGCGCCCCGGCTACAAGGCCGAAATCCTGGTGCAGCAAAGCTTTGACAAGATGATGAGAGGCAAGTCAGATCTCGGCCCCGCCGCCAATGCCCGTATCGACTTCACTCAGGGCTCTGTGAAGACGACCGGACGAAGCCTCGACTGCGCCCTGCAGGGAGACGGCTTCTTCGAGGTGCAAGACAGCAAGGGCAGCATCTTTTACACCCGAGCCGGCGACTTCCGCCTTAACGCCGATGGCAATCTCGTCACCAACGAAGGCCACTTCCTCTCCTCCGCAGGAGGCAAACTCAACATCGGGCTGACCGAAAATGTGCAAGACCTCAGGATCGCCGCCGACGGCAGCCTCAGCATCGGTGGCAAGGCCCTCGGTAAAATTAAACTCATGGCTCCCGACGAGGCTAAGCTCGAACGCTCCGGCGACAGTTATTTCCGCCTGCCGCCGAATGAAAAACCGCAGGCGGCCCGTGATCTGAAAGTCATCGGCGGCGCCCTCGAAATGAGCAACACCACCTCCATCACTCAGATGGTCCACATGATCGACAGCGTCCGCCAATTCGAACTCGCCTCGAAATTCATCAAAAACGGCGCCGATCTCGGCCAGTCCGAACAACGCACTTTCGGCGGCTAAACCCTTTTTCTCAAACCCAACAGGAGACTCACCATGGACCGCGCCCTTTGGATTTCCGCCTCCGGCATGCAAGCCCAGACCCGCATGACCGAAAGCATCGCTCATAACCTCGCCAACGTCAGCACCACCGGCTACAAAAAAGGCCAGGTCCACTTCCAGGACCTCTTCTACCAGACCATGAAATCCCCGGGCTCCACCAATAACGGCACCCAAGGCACCGCCGGCATCGAAATGGGTAACGGCTCACGCATCGCCTCGGTCAGTAAAAACTTCAGCCAGGGCAATATGCGCCAGACCGGCGGCGAACTCAACCTCGCAGTCAACGGCGACGGCTTCTTCCAAGTCCTGACTCCGAGCGGCGAAACCGCCTACACCCGCGACGGCAGCTTCTACCGCGATGGCAACGGCACCATCGTCACTGCCAACGGCTACCCGCTCGTCGGCGCTCCGACCATCTCGAAAAGCGCCACCAAGGTCGATATCTCGCAGGACGGCACCGTCAGCGTCACCGACAACGGCGTCACCACTTCTGCCGGCAGCATCCAAGTCGCCCGTTTTCCTAACAACGAAGGCCTCAGTCCGAAGGGCGACAACTTGTACATGAAAACCCCCGCCAGCGGCGAACCTAGCGTCAGCACCCCGGGTCAGTCCGGCTCCGGCACCATCCGCCAAGGTTTCCTGGAAAACTCCAACGTCGAGATCATGGACGAAATGGTCGACATGATCTCGTCGCAACGCGCCTTCGAAATCATCTCGAAATCGGTCAAGACCTCCGACGAGATGATGCACATCGTCACCAACCTGAAGTGAGGCTCCCATGCGCCGCCTAATCACACTCCTGATCCTGCTTCTCTGCCTCAGTGCCGAAGCCGCCCAAAAACGCGTCCTGCGCCTGCGCGCCGAAAGCACCGTCAGCGCCCCCCAGGTCACCCTCAAGGACATTGCCCTCGATGTCAGCCTGCTCAGCCCGTCGGAGCAGGAATTCGTCATCATGGAATCGCCCGAGGTCAACAAACAAGTCACCCTCGTCTGGGTCGCCTACCGCCTGCAAAACCTCGCCAGCTTGATGGACATCTCGCTCGCTGGTCCCGGCCGCCTCACCATCGTCCGCCAGGCCGACAACGCCTTTGTCGAAGAAGTCCGCGTTCTCGCCCTCGCCAAGATGGCCGGTATCGCCCCGTGGAAAGACAGCCAGTGCGATCTTGAGTTCGACGCCGCCGAAAGCCGCCGCATTGCCCTTCAATCCGGCAACGGCAAAGTCAGCATTCTCGACGCGGTCGAAGGCTCCACCCCAGATACCGTCCGCATTCGCCTCAGCTGCGAAAAATCCGCCCCGATCTTGATCAACGGCCGCCTCAGCCGCCAAGTCACCGTCCTCGCCTTCCGCAACGCTTTGCCGAAAGGCGCCGTGATCAACCCGTCCGATATCCTCGCCGCCATGGTCCGCAGCGACGCCAACCTGCGCAACCTGCCCAGCCGCCCAGAAGAAGTCATCGGCATGGAATTGACCCAGCCAGTCGCCGTCGGCGCCCGCGCCCGCTTCTCCGACCTGACGCAGCCCTTCTGCTGCAAAAAAGGCGATGTCATCCAAGCTCAAACCGATGCCGGCGGACTGATTCTGTCAGTGATGACCAACGCTCTCGCCCCCGGCCGCAAAGGCGACCTGATCAAGGCACAGAACCTGCAATCAAAAAAAATCATCGATGTCGAACTCACCGGCCCGGGACAAGCCAAAGTGAGATGAATTAAGAATTAAGAATTAAGAATTAAGAATTAAGAATTAAGAATTAAGAATTAAGAATTAAAAACAAACCCCAAGAACAGGAGAGCCCCATGATCCGCATCCTCTTCATCAGCCTCGCTCTCGGCCTCAGCGCCGCAGCGGCGGAACGGCAGAATTCGGCTGACAATCCGGAGCTGCAGATGGCGGCCGGCATGTACTCCAGCGGCAAGGCGGTCGGCGTCGGCGATCTGGTCACCATCGTCATCAAAGAATCCACCGCCTCGACCAAGACCGAAAGCCTGGGCACTGAAAAAACCGCCACGGCCAACCCCACCGACGTCTATCCCGGCGGCGGCTCCTGGAAGGGCGGGGTCAATAAACTCTCCACCGCCGACGGCCTTAAGGTCAGCAATACCTCAACATTCGAAGGCAAAGGCGACACCACTTCAGCAGAATCTCTCAGCGCAAAACTAACCGCCCGGGTCGTCGACCGCCTCTCCAACGGCACCCTCGTCATCCGCGGCGAACGCCGCGTCGAATCCCGCGGCGAAGGCACCCTGATCGTCGTCTCCGGCATCATCCGTCCGCGCGACATCGGCAGCGATAACAACATCTCTTCGGAAATGATCGCCGATGCCAACATCCACTTCGAAACCGATGGCACCACCACCGCCGGCTCGCAGCCCGGCTGGTTCTGGCGCTTCATGCAATGGATCAACCCCTTTTGATGGAGTGCTGACATGAAAACCCTCATCGCCACCGCATTCTGCGGACTCTCCCTCAGCCTCAGCGCCTTCCAGGCCCTGGCGCCGGATCCGCAAGCCCCCTCCCCTCTGCCAAGCCCAACTCCGGCACCAGCACCGGCACCAGCACCGGTCAACAGCGCCTTGGCTAGACTCAAGCTCACAGAACCGGTCAAGACCGACAAAAACGTCATCTTGATGATCAAAGACGCCACCCTCCTGAAAGGCCACGAAGATCGCGTCCTCACCGGCTTCGGCATCGTCACCGGCCTCGCCGGCACCGGCGACTCGGACAAGAAATTGACCCAGCACACCCTCACCAATCTGCTGAAAAACTTCCGTATCGATGTCACCGAATCCGACCTCAAAGTCGGCAACTGCGCCGCCGTCAGCCTCGAAGTCCGACTCTCCGGCAACAGCGCCAGCGGCACCCAGTACGACGTCACCGTCTCCTCCATGGGCGATGCCAAATCGCTCAAAGGCGGCTCGCTCGCACTGTCGCCGATCTTCGGCCCCGATCGTGACATCTGGGGGATTGCCGCCGGCCATGTGGTCACCAACGGCTTCACCTTCGGCGACAGCGAAAACGGCGGCGACAAAGTGACCAAAAACCACCCGACCGTCGGCATCGTCAGCAACGGTATGAAGCTCAGTCGCGATGTCGGGGTCGACTTCAGCGAAGCGAAGGAGCTCTGTTTCCGCCTCCGCAATCCCGATTACGGCAACGCCAGCCGGATGACCGAGGCGATCAACAAGGAATTCTTCGGCGCCGCCACCGCCGCCTCCGACAACGAAGTCAAAGTCCGGGTGCCGCCCTCGGTTCGCGCGGAGCGCAAAGTCACCGACTACATCGGCCGCCTGCAAGAGCTCAGCTTCATCTCCGAACGTCCACCCGCCCGCATCGTCTTCAACGAAAGCACCGGCACCATCGTCATCGGCGGCGATGTCAAAATCTCCCCCGTCGCCATCTCCAAGGGCAACCTCGTGATCAACGTCAAAAACTCCCCTCAGGTGTCACAGCCCGGCGCCTTGTCGGAAGGCACCACTCAAGTGGTGAACGACCAGACCACCAGCGTCCTCGAGGAAAAAGCCCGACTGGTCGAATTCCCCGCCATCACCACCGTCGGCGACCTCGTCACCTCCCTCAATAAACTCGGCGTCAGCCCCAGCGACATGATCTCGATCTTCCAGACCCTGCGCCAGAGCGGCGCCTTGCATGCCGAGCTGGTGTCGCAGTGATCTTAGAGTTCAGGTTTGCAGTCCCGGCTTGAGTCGGTGCTACAAACTCTGAACTGTCTTCAGCCGCAGCCGCAGCCACTCGTGCCACAGCCAGTCTTGGGAGCGGCAACTGGAGTCGAACAGGAGCCGGTGCCGCAAGGGCCGGCAGAAGGGCCGCAGCCGCCGCCGGATGAGCTTTTGCCGGTGCCGCAAGAACCGCCACCACAACAGCCGGAGCTAAGGCTGTCGCCAGTCCAGCCATCGGCACGGTGGATCGGACAGGTCCAACCAAGATAGCTGCCGCCAAGGCCGATAATCAGATCGAGCAGCTCGCGGGTCGAGCGGTTGATGCTGAGCCATTCGGGGCGGTCGAAACGCACGGCTTTCACGGTCCATCCTTCAGCGCTGGCTAACGGATCAAGTAAGTCGTAGCCGAGGTTCATCGCTTCAGAGGAGAATTCCGCGGCGGCAGAGGCATCGGGGAAGACGGCGCTGTGGGTGATTTCCCTCGCGTCGATGAGTTCGTCGCCCTGGCTCTCGAGTTGCTCGAGGGTGCGGCGATTGAGAATGCCTTGCAGCTCTTCGGAAGCCGGGAAAAGCGCTTGACCGAAGAAGTCCCAATTGGCGTCGTGTTTACTACCGAATGACACCGCATAGCCACCGAGTTGCGACTGGGTCGGAACATGGCCGGTGGGCATGTAAGCGGTGAAGATGCGGCGGCCTTGCATAGTCAAACGGCCGACGTAGACGCCGTCGAGATTGCGGACCAGTTTTTCAAAATCTTCCTCGCTCGGGCCGAGCGCGGCGATCTCATCGCCTTTGGCCTGGCCGTCGGCGCCAGCGGCCTTGAGTTTGATCTGCGCTTGCAAACAGAAATCGAGGCCGGCGGTGGCGCGGGCATCAAGGTCGACGACGACAGCGACGCTGCCGTTTTTGCTGTCGGTGAGGTAGGTATCCCAGCCGAGGTTCATGGTAAGGCTCCGAGGTGTTTGGTTTTGAGAAAAATTCAGCTGAGGTGAGCTTCTGGGCTCGGCGAGTTTTCCGGCGGCAAATGCGGTGGCCGCAACAGCAGTAGATCAAAGGCGATACAAGTCAGCCAGACGAGTGCGTAAGAGGCGATCAGGTCGCTGGGGAAATGGCGCAGTTCGAGCATGGCGATGATGCCAGTGGCGAGGCCGAGGCAGCTGGCGAAGAGGAAGACCAGCAAGGCAGCCCGGGCAAAGCGGCGGCGCAAGACGAAGAACAAGGCGACCAAAGAGAAGGCCGAAAAGGCGTGCGAACTGGGGAAGGAGCGCGGCGCCATTTCCAAATCCTGCGGCAAGTCGACAGCGACCTGAAACACTGGAACAAAACTCGCCTTGGCTTCGGGGCGGATCTCGTGGCAGTCGATCGGCCGGGGACGACTGAAGCCGGGCTTGAGGCTGAAGTTGACCAAAACGAACAAGCTCAGGTAGACCAGGACGCAGAAGATCCACGGACGCCAGCCCGGGGGATGGGGTCGGCGCTGCCGCCACCAACACCAAGGCAGGCTGAGAAGAAGCAGCGAGGGCGGGAAGTATTTGCCGAGCTCCGACAAGTAATGCTGCCCAGGGCCGGGCGCACCGAAGAGATTGCGGCATTCGAGCACCAGTTCGACATCAAGGCGGCTGAAGCGAAGCATGCACAGCAGCATGGCGAAGCCGAGCACGGCGGCGGCGAAGGCTGCCAGGGGGAGTTTGAGGTCGCGGGTCATCGGTGGTCCTCGGGAGGATGGGGCGTTTGTCCCAGGTGGATCGACTTGACGTCGCTGGTGGTGTAGAAGGCGCTGGGATCAGTGGTTTTCACCAGGTTCAAAAGCTGCGGCAGTTCGCGTCGCGGCACCACCAGTTGCAGGATGTCGATGGGCCGATCGTTCTCCATCTTGCCTTGCAGCTCGATCACCCGGTGACCGGCGTCGCGCAGTAGTGCGGCGAGTTTCGGCCCTTGCTCCCAAGAGACGATGCGGACAAATTCGCTACCAAGAGCGAGTCGGCCTTCAAAGCGCGAGCCGATCCAGATGCCGGCGGCAAAACCAGCAGCATAGGCGAGCAGCTCCCACCAGGCGGCATCTTCACGCAGAACCCGACGGGCAACGAGGAGCCAGATGATGACTTCAAAAAACGCGAGACAGGTGGCGATGTTGCGGTAGCCGCGAACCATCACCAAGGTGCGCACCGTGCCGAGTGACATGTCGGCAATACGCGCCGCCATGATCGCCAGAGCTAGCAGGACCGGAGACTGTTCGCCGAGTTGCAGAATCACCCCTTAGCGGCGTTTTCAGCCTGCCAGCCGGTGACCTTGGTGCCGATGAATTCGACGCAGCGACGGTGCGCCTCTTTGTCGTCGGTGCCGGCTTCGATCAGTTCGCCGAAGGAGAAATGCACCGGGCGTTCGCGGCGGATGGGACCGAAGTCGCTGACCATTTTCCCCTTGCCCCAGATCGAGGTTTCGAGGGCGAGCGGAATAATCGCGGCGCCGGCGCGTTTCGCCAGTTTGGCGCCAATCGAGTTGAAATCAGCGATGTCGAATTTCTCCGCCCGGGTGCTTTGCGGGAAGACGACGATCGACACCCCTTCATTGAGCAATTTGGGGCCGAGATCCATCAGGGTTTTCAGGTCTGTCTTGGGGTCGGTTCGGGTCATCGGAATGCAACGCATGTTGCGCATCAGAGTGCCGAAAATTGGGGTATCGAAGAGTTCTTTTTTGACCACGAAGGTCATTTTGCCGCGGCGCTGCATGATCGAAGCGAGGACAAGAGTCTCGACCGAGCTCATGTGGTTGCCGACGATGACGACGCCTTTGCCCTTGGATTTGTCCAGTTGTTCGAGACCTTCGACCTTGACCTTGCCGCCGCATTCTTCGATGGCGAAGAGGATCTGGGCGGCGGAGAGGCGCATGGCGTCATAGGTCATGCCGTAGTGATTACACATGTTCTGGAACCAGCGGGCCGGCTTGAAGACGCGGTAGTAGAAATACAGATTGCCGGGACGCAGAAGCTTGTCGAAGAAGCTGCGTTTGCGCTCAGGGGGCGTTTCGTAAGTGTCACCGGTGCAGAAGTCGGGCATGAACATGGCAGGGGATCCTTAAGTGCGAGGTTAAAAGCCGCGCAATATAAGCTCATTTGCCACTTGGCGTAGGGGCGAGCGGAGATAAGCTGTGCACGGCTTCTCAAGATTAACTGTCAGCACTGGAGATCATATGCGACTGATTCTGGCCCTCGTCATTCTTCTCGGATTTTGCGGCTGCCGCAGTACAGCACCGGCTCCCGGCCGCGTCGAGCACCTGGTCTTCTGCTGGCTCAAAGAGCCCGGCAAGACCGAAGCGCGTCAGCAACTCATCGACACGGCTAAAAAACTCGGTGACCTCCCCGGCGTCTTGTCGATCCGCGCCGGCACCGCCGTTCCTTCAGCCCGCCCGATTGTCGATTCCACCTTCGATGTCGGCATCGTCATCAGCTTCGATTCCGTCGCCTCAATGGAGGCCTATTTGGTCCATCCCCGCCACCAGGAAGCGGTGAAAAACATCCTCAAGCCGCTGACCAGCAAAGTGCTGGTGTACGATATTGTGGAGTAAGTCAGCGGCACGAGTTCTTCGTTTTGAGCTCAATTTTGTCGTCCTGGCTTCAGCCGGCTTGTTCTGCTGCTCTACTGATTTGAGCTCAAGTTTGTAGTCCCGGCTTCAGCCGGCTTGTTCTGCTGCTCAACTGATTTGAGCTCAACAACCGGCTGAAGCCGGGCTACAAACCATGACTCATGAGAGTTATACCCGTTTTATCCCAACACTGCTGCGAACTCGACATGCCCGGCTTTGGTCGCCAGGGCTTGGGGGTTGAGTCCTTCGCTGTTGAGCGCATCAATTTTTGCGCCGGCCGCAATCAGAAGTTGGGCGACTTCGAGCTTGCCTTGGCTGGCGGCCCAATGGAGCGGCTGCTGGCCTTTTTTGTCGATCACATCGAGCTTGGCGCCGGCGTCGAGAAGAAGTTTGGCGGCGGCGACATGGCCATAGAATGCGGCGTAGAAAATCGGCGCCCAGCCATCGCGGTCGAGAGCTTCGATGTTGGCCTTGGCGGCGAGAAGCAGTTGCACTACTTCTTCTTGGCCGAGACGGGTGGCGCAGTGCAGCGGCTGCATGCCTTTTTTGTCTTCGACATCGACTTCGGCGCCGGCATCGAGAAGCAGATCCACCACTTCCGCGTGGCCTTCGCGGACCGCGAGGTGCAGGGACGGCAAGCCGCGTTTGTAGCTGACTTTGGCATCGGCGCCCGCCTCGAGAAGCCAGTACACCACTTCGCCAAAACCAGCGCGTGAGGCCAAATGCAAGGGCTGTTCGCCGTTTTTATCCTGAGCATCGACTTGAGCGCCGGCATCGAGGAGAAGCTGCACCATGTCGGCCTCGCCATTCAGCGCCGCCCAATGCAAAGGCGTGGTGCCGTCTTTGGTCGTGGCGTCGATCTTAGCGCCATTCGCGAGAAGAACTTGCACCACTTCGATTTGGCCCTCCGAGGCGGCGAGATGGATGATCTGGCGTCCCTTGGGACTTTGATGATCAATCTTCGCTCCGGCTTCAATCAGCCGCTGCAGGATGTCGGCCTGACCGCCCATGGCGGCCCAATCCAAGGGACGTGCGCCGTCTAAGGTTTGAGCTTCGATCGGCGCCCCGGCGGCGAGGAGGATGTCGACGCATCGCGGACAACCGGCAAAGGCCGCCAGGTGCAGCGCTTGTTGGCCGCGCAGGTTGGCGGCGTCGACGGGAACCCCTTCCGTCAGAAAATATTGAAGCGTGACGGCATCGCCGTTTAAAGCCGCCAAGTGAATTGGCAAATGACCATCGAGATCTTGCGGCTCGGCCGGGACTGCTGGGACTTGGGCTGGGAGCTGCGCGGCGGCGGCGACATCCTGGATCGGATCGGTCATGGACAATTCCTTGGGGTAAAGGGCAAGAGACTACAGTGGCGACACTTGCCGTCAATTGTTTGGCGCCACAATCTGCAAGGTCCAGAGCATACGTGGCTCGACCATCCTTGGTCGAGTTCGCTTTTCCCTTGCGCTGGAAACTCAAGCCACGGACTTAGCGCAGGCCCTTGATCACCGCCGCTTCGGCCTCGCTCACCGGCATGATCGACAAGCGGTTGCCGGGGCGGACCAGGGCGAGTTCCTTGAGTGCCTCGTTGGTCTTGAGCTGTGGCAAGAGCAGAGGCCTTTTCCAGCACTCGAGGAATTCCACTTCGACCTGAAACCAGCGCGGCGCCTCGGGCTTGGCGGCGGGGTCGTGAAACTCGGAAGCCGGATCGAATTGACTGGCATCGGCGTGGCCTTTGCGGCTACAGCGCATCAGACCGTAGATGCCCGGCTCGGAGCAGCTGGAGTGATAGAAAAAGATCTCGTCGCCTTCTTGCACCGAGTCACGTAGCCAGTTGCGCGCCTGGTAGTTGCGCACGCCGTTCCAAGGTTCGCGACGACGCTTTTCCAGATCGTTGATGGAAAAGACGTCGGGTTCGGATTTAAACAGCCAGCTGGCCATGGCGGACTCCTGATAGGGTTTACGTCTGCAATAAAGCCGACAGAGTCCGATGTCCAAGCGTTTTTAACTGATGGGAACTGATTATTCATCGAGTTAGGGAGCTCTTTGGCCTTCACGCAATAACAAGGACCTATATCACGCCGATAAGACACTTCTTTCCCCCTCGCCAGGACTTGGCAAGGCCAAATAAATTGGTATTATATAAAGGTCCTCAAACAACGAACCAAACCTCGGAGTCTCAAGAAATGTCGCAACCTGAATCGCGCAACTATTTCATCCCGGTGGCACTTGTCACCTGTCTGTTTTTCCTGTGGGCCATCGGGGTCAACTCCAACTTCGTCCTGCTGCCGCACATGCAAGGGGCTTTCGGCCTCAACAACATGCAAGCTGCGATCATTGACTCGGCCTTTTTCGGCGCCTATTTCTGCGCTGCCCTTCCGGCTGGCCTGATCATCAAAAAATACGGCTACAAAGCGGCGATCATCGTCGGCCTTGGCCTCGGTGCCTTGGGCGCGATTCTGGTCACCCCGGCGATGAACAGCATCGCCTTCCCGGCCTTCCTCGCCGCTTTCTTTATCTTCGCCTCCGGCATGGGCTTCCTCGAAACCGCCGCCAACCCCCTCATCACTGAGCTCGGTGACAAAGAAGGTGGCGCCCGCCGCCTCAACTTCGCCCAAGCCTTCAACGGTCTTGGCGCAGTCTTTACTGCCGCAGTCATCTCTGGCATCATCATCACCAGCCCGAAAGAACTCGAGGCGGAAGGCAAAGTCATGGGCGCCGCCCTCGGCATCACCCACACGGTTGAAAAAACCAAGCTCGCCACCTTCACCAAAGAAGGTTATGAAACCGTCACCGAGCTGCACAGCCGCTGGCCCGAGATCAGCAAAAAAGCCCTCGACACCTTGGGCCCTTTTGACGCCGCCCGCGCCTTCGGTGCCGAGCCGGAAGTTCTGCTCACTGCCAAGGCCGGCGGCGACACCGCTTGCAAACTTCTCGCGGACACCGTCCTGGCTGACGCCGCGGTCAAACTCGAAGCTGCCGACAAGCTCATCGCCACTGGCGTCATCAAACGCCTCGGCGAACACGGCGGCACGGTGAAAACTCCCTTCCTGATCATCGCCGGCGTCTTCATCCTCCTCGCCATCGTCATCGGCATGACCAAATTCCCCGATATCAAAAAACTCGAAGAAGAAGCCAGCGGCTCGCACGACGGCAAAGGTCTCTGGGCTCACAAGTGGTTCAGCGCCGGTGTCCTGACCCTGTTTTTCTACGTCGGCGGCCAGATCTGCATGGGCGCTTTCTGCATAAAATACTGCCTGAAAGAAGCCGGTGAAACTGAAGCCGTGGCGGTCACTGTCGGCCTGCCGATGCTCATCGCCTTCATGGTCGGCCGCTGGGTCGGCACCTTGCTGATGCAGAAAATCCCCGCTTGGAAAGTCCTCGCTAGCTTCAGCTTCCTCGCCATCCTGCCGCTCATCTACATCATCGCCGTCGGCGGCCCCCACGGCCGCACCTGCCTGATCGTCTCCGAGTTCTTCATGTCGATCTGCTTCCCGACCATTTTCGCGCTGTCGATCAAAGACCTCGGCAACCGCACCGAAATGGCCTCATCCGCCTTGATCATGTCGATCGTCGGCGGCGCCATCCTGCCGCCGATGATGGGCGCCATGGCCGACTCGCTGAGCGCCACCCCCGACAAGATGTATCAGACCATTTACATCATCCCGGCCTTGTGCTTCGCCGGTGTCACCGTCTTCTCCCTCTGCTACCGCAAGCTCAAGCCTGACGAAGCCGCCTAAGTCTTTCAGCTCTTGACGATCCAGCGGCGGCGCCCTCAGCGCCGCCGTTTTTTTCCGCCCTCCGGCTTGCCATCCGCCGCCGCCGCATTAGCCTGCTTGACCGAAAAAACCTAGACAACCACGAGTCCCTCCACATGCCTATCGTCTCGACCGAAATCCAGCCCGGCGCCGTCGCCTATTTCGACATCGCCACCCTCCTTCACTCCAGCGGCGTCAAATGCACCGCCGCTCCCGGCGTCCTGCGCAACGGCCCCTACGTCTGCGTCGAAATTAAAGGCGATAAAAGCCTCTGGTTGCAGGTCATCGGCAGCGCCGGCAAGGAAAAAGACCGCTTTGAAATCGCCGACACGGCCCGTTCCGGCGGCAGCGACAACTGGCGTCAGCGCCCGCAGTTCATCCACGATCCCCGTCACCCGGTCATCGCCCCGTCCGCCGCGGTCATCGCCGCCACCGTCGGTGAGCTGCCCATGCCCGTCGGCCGCCCGAAGATTGATGGTGACCTCCTGCCCGACATCCTCGCCGAAATCCGCAAGGTGCGTGGCGCCAGCCTGTAAACTTTTGTGTCGCCGCTGAGAATTGGGCATCGTCCATGATGAAAGGCATCCGATTCCTGCCGCCCGCACCCGGGCATCTCAAGGAGACCGTCTACTGGTCGACTTGGGACGGCGTTTTTTATCAGATGTTCTTCGCCCTCAGTTCTGTTGGCTCGGCCTTTCTTACCGCCTACTGCCTTGAACTCGGCATGGTCGACAAGGAGCTGACGATCCTGGCTGCTGCAGCGCAACTCGTCCTTCTTTTCCAACTCTTTGGCGCCCGGCTGTCGACACTGGCCTCCGCTTATTCCCGACGTCGGCTGGTGCTGATACTCACCGGGCTGTCGCGTTTGTCGCTGGCGATGCTCGCCATGACCCCCTTTCTTCTGCCTCGCGAATGGTCCTTCCCGGCGGTTCTTATCGTCATTGTCATCGCCGGCATCTGCCAAGCGGTGGCGGCCAACATCTGGACTGCGTGGATTTCCGACAGTGTACCGAAAGGCATTCGCGGCCGCTTTTTCGCCCGGCGCAGCGTCTGGGCGAATCTTGCCGGCGTGATCATCGGTTTTGTCGGTGGTCTACTGCTCGACTGGTACGACGGCAAACCCGGCAGCATCGGCGCCTACCTGGCGACGCTTAGCGGCCAGCGCGGTGACCAGGTTTTCTCGTCCCGGATGCAGTTGTTTTTCCTGATCCTCACAGCGGCCACGGTCTTCAGCTTCGTCAGCCTGCTGTTTCTCTCTCGTCAGCCTGAGCGTCAGACGCGACCGACGCATCATGAAGAAGCCTTGTCAGACCCCTATTCCCTCGCCTTGCGTCAGCACAGTTTCCAACGCCTTCTTGTGCTTGGCGCGGTGTGGTCTTTTGCTGTCGGCATCGGCAGTCAATTCTGGTCGCCGTTTATGCAGCGTCAGCTCAGCATGACTTTGGTAGAGCAGCAGCTATACGCTCTGATCGCCCTGCTGGGCATGCTTGGCAGCCTGCCCTTCTGGGGCAAAACCATCGATCGCTTCGGCAACCGCCCGGTGATGTGCCTTGGCATCCTCCTCGGCGCCCTCAACCCGATGTATTGGCTTTTTGTCTCGAAGGACTCGCACAACCTGCTTTTTCTCGAAGCCCTCACCTCTGGGATCTCCTGGGCCTGCATCAACCTGTGCCAAATGAATTTCGTCCTCAGCCTCACCGGGCCGAGGGAACGCCAGGCAGCAGCAGGCATCTACGCCGCTCTCTGCGGCGCCTTCCAGATGAGCGGAGTGATGATTTCTGGCTGGCTCCTGCCGCAGCACGACAGGCATTTTTTCGGCCTCGTTCTCGACCCCTACCAGACCCTTTTCCTGATTACCGGCTGCTGTCGCCTCGCCGCGATCCTCGCCCTCCTTGCCGTGTCGGAAGCCGGCAGCCGTTCACTCCGCGACTTCTTCCGGCCAAAAAACTGAGATCTCAGCTAACTCGGGAGTCAAGAGTTCGTCGTTTTGAGCTCAAGTTTGTCGTCCCGGCTTCAGCCGGTGTGTTCTGTTCCGAACGCAATTTGAGCACAACAACCAGCTGAAGCCGGGACTACAAACCATGAACTCATGACTCGCGAGTAAGCTAAGACTCACGTTTTCTTGAGCGCCTCGACTGTGTACTGCGTCCCTCTAAAAAGGCTGAGTCGATTGACATTCCCTCCAGGAATCCGTTGTTGTTCTAATACATGCGGAAGTGCCTAGCTTACCTACACCTCGAGTGCATACAGCAAAAGATCTTCAACAAAAAAAGAAGCCCCTCGCACTTCTGCAAGGGGCTGATCTTCATCTTCTTCCATTCTGGAGCCGGCTGCGAGACTCGAACTCGCGACCTGCTGATTACAAGTCAGCTGCTCTACCAACTGAGCTAAGCCGGCCAGTGGATGAA
>JAYTMY010000030.1:0-24848 GCA_043748535.1 Lentisphaeraceae bacterium
CTCCAGCCCAGGGTTGGCGCCTCGCCTACCCTGGGGAGGAGACGATTTTGATTCCAAACCCCAAGGGGGTTTCGTCTCGTTCCGTGCGGCCGGGGAGCAGCCGCGGGCCGAAACCCCATTGGGGTTTGAGGGCACTGGCAAGCCCCCGGGGTAGCTCCTCGTTCCTCGTCGCAACCCCGGGCTGGCAGAACCAACCCCTTCGGGGTAAAGCGAAGGTGCCAGTGGCTTCCCAATTCTGTCGTGCGGCGGGTCAGGAAGTCTGAGCCTTGAGCGAAGGCAGAAGGCCGTAGATGAAGCGAAGACGCCGCGGATATTCTTGACGAAAAACCTTGACTTATAAGTACTGTTGCAATAGACCGGACTGAGTGCATACTGTACTTATAAGTGCAAATGGAGGGAGTCATGGACGCCAATCAGATCAGCATTGAGATTGAGATTTCCGTGAATGGCGAGTGGCATCTCCTGGGCCGATTGGACCGCGGACTGACTCGTGTGGAGCTCAACTACGACATCAATTACGCCTGTGATCACATGGGCGAGGCGGTTTTTGGGGTCAGCCTTGCTCATCCGCCTGACTTTTCCGGGACGTCCTTCAGCGGCCTCCCGCCCTTTGCTTATGACTATATGGGGGGCGGATTTGCCAAGGAGCTGCGGCAAGCTGCGACAGGCGACAATCTGACAGAGTGGGATCACCTAAAGATTGCCTACAATCCCCAAGGGAATCTGCGATTCCTCACCTTTGGCACCAACAGGAAGGAGATCGATGCAGTCAGAAGCAACAACCAAGCCACTTGGAAGTTGGAATTGCTCAAAACCTTGACTTATGAAGCCAATGGCCAGCAACAAGCTCTTTTCCAGGGCAATAGCGACACGCAAGGGAACTGCCCCAAGCTCTGGATCGTAATCAGAGGCGACGAGGCTCATGCTGACTTCGGCCTTGATCAACCGGGTGAATTCTGCTTGATGAAATTCCCGCGGGGCAAGCGCGCGAAGATGCAGGAGATCCTGCGCCTTGAAGCTCCTTATTTGGAAGTGGCGCGAGCCTTGGGCCTGCACGTCGGGGCGCCGCTGCGGGTTCACGGAAAGGTCTTGCTCATCCCGAGGTTTGACCGCTTTTGGTGTGACGGCAAGGTCATCCGCCTAGGCCAGGAAAGCTTGTTTTCCGCTGCACAGGTTCCCGGCCAACAAGCCGGTGTCGACCACTGGCGTTACTGCGATGTCATCACGAAATTCAGCTGCCAGCCGGCAAAGGATCTGCTGGAATACGTCCGCCGCGACATTTTGAATCTGTGCATGCGGAACCCTGACAATCACGGGCGCAACAACGCGTTCCTGAAAGACCCGGTGAACGGCGTCACTTTGAGCCCGCTTTATGATTTTGCGCCGATGTATCTCGATGATAACGTGATTCCCCGCTGCACTCGATGGGGGGAATACGAACGTTATGAAAGTGAGATCGACTGGCAAGGTGTTCTGGCTCAGCTGCACCATCGCTACGGCTTTGAAAAAACCAGCTTGCAGCCTTTTGTCGCGGCCTTGGCAGAGCTGCCGAAGACCTGTGAGCGGCAGGGCTTGCCGCCGCAGCGCATTGCTGACTGCCGCGATGCCTGGCAGCGTCAACTTGGCCCCCTGCAACAAGCCTTGGTGGCCGGATGAAGCCCGGCACGCGTCCAACTCAAGAAGAGTTCTTGGCTCGCCGCTCCCTGCTGATGGCAGATTTGGCCCTCAATCGCCTGACATTGGCGGAGACGATCAAGCGTTGTCGCCACTGCGTTGGCGCGAATCAATCGGATTATGCCAAGATGACCGGTGTCCCGGTGCGGATTATCTCTTCCATTGAGCAAGGAAAGGGCAATCCCACTTTGAGCACACTGGAGCGCTTGGGTAAGCCATTTAAGCTTGGCTTGGCGTTCAAATCGAATTGAGCCGGCAGAGCGAGAAACGACGCGTTAGCTGACGAAGCCACTGATAATGGCGCCTCGCAGCCCCTGCCGCTCTTCCTCCCTAGCTCGAATAAGCTCCACAAAAAAGACCTCCTGCCTCAATCTTTCCAGCCACTTGCCGTGGCGGGAATTTTTTTGTCCCGCTTGCTCCTTCTGGGACGGTTTTTTCTGCGGCACAAAAGCTGCGTTGCTAAATTCTGCAGCGCCAAAACCCAATTGAGGTGAACCATGACTCATACCATTCTCATTGTCGATGACAATCCCAACAATCTCCGCATCCTGAGCCAGATGGTAATGGCGATGGGTCATGACATCCGTGTCGCAAAAGACGGCATGGCCGCGCTGGCCAGCGTGCGCGGCGCCATCCCGGATCTGGTCCTCCTCGACATCAACATGCCGATCATGGATGGCTACGAAACCTGCCGCCAGATCAAAGCAGACCCGGCACTCTGCGAAATTCCGGTGATCTTTGTGTCGACCAACACCGAGGAATTCAACAAGAGCCTCGGCTTTGAGGTCGGCGCTGTCGACTACATCACCAAACCCCTGTCGATGGGCGAGACCAAAGCGCGGATCAACACCCACCTGAAGATCAGTTCCCAGCGCCAGCAGTTGAAGGCCCGGGAAAAAGAGCTGGAAGGCAGCAATGAAGAGCTGAACCGGATGATTCAGATCATTTCGCACGACCTCGCCAACTCCCTCACCACCATTTCGATGGCGACGGAACTGATGCGGCTCAAGCCGGGGCAGGACCACAGCCGGCGGCTCGCCATGGTGGCTGAAGCCTCGGCCCTGGCGATCAAGCTGGTCACCGATGTCCGGGCGCACCACCTCGCCAGCAAGGAGGTGAAGCTCGAGCCGGTCAGCCTCCCCGATGCAGTGCAATCGGCATGGATGCTGGTGTCGCACCTGGCGGAGCAGAAAGCCATCCGCCTCGAGGCGGATATCCCCGCCGTCAAGATTCTCGCCGAAGCTCATTCCTTGATCCTCTCGGTGCTCGCCAACCTGTTCACCAACGCGATCAAATTCTCCCCTTCCGGCTCTTCCATCCAGCTCACCCAGAGCTGCGCCGATGGCCGTTGCCGGCTGCTGGTTCGCGACCAAGGCGTCGGCATCGCGCCGGACCGCCTCGCCAGCTTGTTTGTCGCCGCGCCGCACAAGAGCACACCAGGCACCGCCGGGGAACGCGGCTGCGGCTTTGGCTTGCCCCTGATCCATCGCTACATCCAGGCCTACCAAGGTCAGATTGAAGTCAGTAGCACGCTGGGGGAAGGCAGCGTGTTCACCCTCGATCTGGGTCTCGCCTGAACCCCAGGCAACTCGTCTTCTTCTCGCCAAGGGGATCAAAGCTCGGCGAGCTCCACTTCCTCAGCACTGCAGACACGGCAGCCCGCGATACCGCTCCTCCCTCTCGATTTCTGGCAAGACTAGTTAGCCCCCTGCCGTCCCTTTGGCAAAGTCGCATGCGCAACTAAGGTCCGATCATGAAAAACCGCACCCTTGCCTCCCGAGCCCTCCGCCTCGCCATGCTGCGCATCGGCCTGGTGGCCACCCTTGCCGGATTGGTCTCTTACCTGGTCAACCTCAAAACCCTTGAAGCGAACATCCGCAATCAACTCCAGACCTCGACTGAGGAACGGGCTTTGCGTGAATCCCTGCCTTTTGTCGAAATCAAGCAGATCCATCGCAATCTGCTGGATGAGTTCCTGCGTGATTGGCGAGATCCCCTCCTCAGGGAATCCCTCCTTGCTGATTCCAACCTATTGTTCCAGCGCCGCAATGATGGCGGTCTAGCAGACCATCCCGGCCTCTACGAGGGCAAAGCGCTGGCTGACGGGCGCACATTCAAATACACCAGCTTCGTCGCCGATGCCAATCGGATAGAACTCACTGACGACGTTAAGATTCGCATGGCTTTGGCCATGCGTCTGGCCAGTAAATACGGCAGCTCCTGCCATGGCAGATTCAGTGATGTTTATGCGACCCTGCCGGAATACTCCACGGCCATCTACTGGCCAGATTTCCGCTACAGCGCAGTGATTGACTTTTCCGGCCCACAGCCTTTTCTCCTGGAAAACGAAATCTGGTTCCAAAGTGGCTTCTCTGGCGAAGGCGCCGGATCAGTGATCACCCCGATGTTTCTCGATGCCAGCGGCATGTGGTTGAGCTCCGTGATTACTCGCCTCAGTCCCGATGAAAAAGGCTTCCGCGCCATTTCAGCCGGCTCAGACATCTACCTGACCGACGTCATGAATCGCTGCGCCCATCCCTCTATCCCCGGCAGCAGTATCATCCTCTATCGCAATGACGCATCGGCGAATCTGATCTTCCACCCGGACCACCTCAAAACCATCAAATCCAGCCTCGGCAAAGCCAGTATTGATATCGATCCGGAATTACATAAGCTCCCAGGCAAAGCCACCTCGGCGATCCAAGTCCTCGACACCCAAAATCACATCGTCGCCTACGGCCTCATTCCCAACACCGACTGGGCCATCGCCGTCCGCTACCCCCAATCCCTGATGCGCCCTGCCATCTTCCAGAACCTCGCCATCATCATCGCCGTCGGACTCCTCACCCTCCTGATCGAAATTTTCATTCTCCGCTCCATCCTGCAGAAACAGGTCGCCGAACCCCTCGCACGCCTGATCGGCGCCATCCGGTTACTCGGCGCCTCCCGCGATCGCCTTGATCTCTCGATCCTCCCCCAATCCCAAGATGAAATCGGCGAACTCTCCCGCGATTTCGCCGCCATGGCCGGCCGCATCCAAGATACCCGCGATCAGCTCGAAGCCACCGTCGCCGAACGCACGACGGAACTGCTCGCCGCCAAGGACCTGGCGGACGCCGCCAACAAGGCGAAATCGACCTTCCTCGCCAATATGTCCCATGAAATCCGCACCCCGATGAATGCCGTTCTCGGCTACTCCCAGATCCTCCAGCAGGACAATCGTCTCGCCGCCGATCATCACCGCAACATCGCCGCCATTCTCCGCTCTGGCCAACACCTCATGGGGCTGATCAACAACATCCTGGATTTGTCTAAAATCGAAGCCGGCAAAACCACTCTGCAAATGGCGCCGACAGATCTCCGCAGCATTATGCTCGATAGCGAAACCATCTTTGCCCAGAAGTTCGCCGCCAAGCATCTCGCCCTCAATTTCATCTTGGATCCCGGGCTGCCGCCGATGGTCATGACGGACGGGCAAAAGCTTCGCCAGTCCCTCCTCAATCTCCTCTCCAACGCCTGGAAGTTCACCGAGCACGGCAGTGTCGAAGTACATCTCAGCGGCCTCGAAAGGGATCCCTCGATCTGGGTCTTTTCTCTCAAGGTGTGCGATACCGGTTGCGGCATTCCCGAAGCCGAACTTGGAAAAGTCTTCACCGCCTTCGAACAAACCGGTTCCGGCGTCAAAGTCGGCGGCGGCACCGGCCTCGGCCTTGCTATTTCGAAAAGTTTTGCCCGCTTGATGGGGGGCGATATCAGCGTCATCAGTGAAGTCGACCGCGGCTCCACCTTCACCTTCACCTTCCAGGCCACCACCAGCGACTCGCTGCGGGCCGACGCATTATCCCCGGTCATCGCCTTCGGCCCCTTGGAACCAGACCAAGGAGAAATCCGCCTCCTCATCGTCGATGATGTCGCCGACAACCGCATTGTCGTCCGCTCCCTCCTCGAACCCCTCGGATTCCTGATCCAGGAAGCCAGCAATGGCAATCAAGCGCTCGAAATCTGTGCCACTTGGCACCCTCAGATCGTTTTGATGGACATCGTCATGCCGAGGATGGATGGCCTCGAGGCCACCCGCATCTTGCGCCAGCGATCGGATGGCCTCCCCCGTCCCTGCGTCATCGGCCTTTCCGCTTCAACTCTGCAAAGCGATCAGGAGCACATTTTCGCCGCCGGCTTCGACGCCTTCCTCGGCAAGCCTTTCCTTCTCCAGGAACTTCTCGCCCTCATCGCCCGGTACAGCTCCTGCCGTTTCTCCGCCGCCGCCGGGCTCGCCATCTCCCACGGCCAGGTCGAGCGCAGTCATGTCGCCGCCCTGCCGCCGGAGCTGCAGGATCGCCTCCACCAAGCCGTCAAAATCGGCAGCCCCGACGCCTTGACCGCCCTCGTTCCCGACATTCAGGCTCACGAGCCCGCCTTAGCCGCCCTCATCGCGGAAGCTCTCGACAGCTTTGATTTCAGCGCCCTGAAAACCCTGCTGCGCAACTAGGCCAGATCATTTGAGGGAGGCACCACCTTGGTCCTGAGAAACCACTGCCCATGACTGGCCGAGTGCCCTCCCTAAGCTGCGCCGGCGTTGCCCGATCAAGGCACAAAAACTGCGTTGTTTCTCCTTGCCGTCAGCCTCTCCGAGGAGCTGAGTCATGAAACGCGCCTGTTACCGCCCCGCGTTTCCTGCCCCCTCCCTTGGCCATGACGGTGCGCTCAAGAAGGAGTTTTCCCAATGTCTTCCAGCTCGTCGTCTTCCAGCTCGTCCACCGCCCGCAGCGCCTGGCTGCGCCACCTGCTGGTCATCCTCCTGCCCTGTCTGATGATCGGCACCAGTGCCCTGCTGCAATACCGCCGCGACGCCGCGCTGGTCGAATCGGAACTGCGCGGATTGGCAGAGATCACGGCCATCCAGAATTCCCTCGAACCCGCCTTGGCCAGCGGCCAAAGTGATGTCGCCTTCCAGGCGGCACTCGACAATATCAATCTCATCGGCGATCAATCCGGCCTGGTGCTCGATCCCGAGCTCGATTCCTATTACCTGATGCAAAGCCTGGTCCTAAGCTACCCCCTCGAACTCGCCGCCTTGCGGCAAAAACAAAGCTCCAACCGGCAGTTCCTCGAAGGTTTCCGGCAAGCGGCGAAATACGACGCCGGCAACCGCGGCGACCACCCCGACGAAGCCGCCGCCACCGCCACCGCCCTGCAAAACTACCTCGCCGCCAAGACCCCGGCGCAACGCCTGCAGCAGCTGCCCGAACTGCGCCGCCAAGGAAGCCTCTGGCTCACCGCCATCCTGCAGCGCCGCGGCGAGCAGATGCGGAATCAGACTGGCCTGATCTTCGCCCTCACCCTGCTCATCCTCGCCACCGGACTGGTCCTCCTCCGCCGCCAGATGCGCCGCGACCGGCAGGACCGGGACAAGCTCCAACAGGCCTTGCGCCAGGCCCAGGAAGCCGAGCAATTGACCAGCCGCCAGGCCTGGCTGAAAACCGGCATCAGCCGCCTCAATGACCAGATCAGCGGCAACCCCGATTTGGTCACTCTCGCCGCCAAGATCCTGGTCGAATGCGCCAGCTACCTCGATGCCAAGATCGGCACCCTCTACATCAGCGCCGACGACGGCTCGCTGCTTCTCACCGGCACTTATGCCTGCCGTCCCGATGCCCCGCCGCCGGCCCGCCTGCTCCCCGGCCAAAGCCTGATCGGCCAGGCCGCGCTGGAGAAAAAACCCCTCCTCTTGCAGCCGCCGCCAAGCGATTGCCAGCCGGTTAACTCCAGCCTCGCCTCCCTGCCGCCGAGCTGTCTCTTCATCAGCCCCTTCCTCTACGAAGGCAAGGTCATGGGGGTGATTGAACTCGGCTGCCTGCAAGCTTTGGACGAACTGCAGCAACTCTATTTGAGCGAGGTGATGGACACCATCGCCCTCGCCGTCGACAGCGCCGAAAACCGCCAGCGCCTCGCCCTCAGTTTGCGGGAGTCGCAAGAGCTCACCGAGAAGCTGCAGCTGCAGCAGGAAGAACTGCGCACCATGAACGAAGAACTCGAAGAACAGGCGAAAACCCTGCGCCTGTCGGAAGAGAAGCTGCGGGTCCAGCAGGAAGAACTGCAAGTCACCAATGAAGAGCTGACCGAGAAAAACCTCCTCCTCGACCAGCAGCGCCAAGAGGTCGAAAAAAGCAGCCGCATCGTCGAAGAAAAAGCCCGCGATCTGGCCCAGGCGAGCAAGTACAAATCGGAATTCCTCGCCAACATGAGCCATGAGCTGCGCACCCCCCTCAACAGCCTCCTCCTCCTCGCCCAGTCACTCAGCGAAAACCGCAGCGGCAACCTCAGCGCCGAACAGCTCGAATGTATCAAAATCATCTACGGCGGCGGCAACGACCTGCTCAGCCTGATCAACGAAATCCTCGACCTGTCGAAAATCGAGGCCGGCCGCATGGACCTGGCGCTCAGCCGCGTCGCAGTCAGTGAACTGGCCAGCGCCGCCCGCAGCTCCTTCGCTCATGTCGCCGCCAAAAAAGGCCTGAACCTGACCATCGACATCGATGAAGACTGCCCGGCCGAGCTCCTCAGCGACCGCAAACGGATCGAACAGGTGATCAAAAACCTCCTCTCCAATGCGATCAAATTCACCGAGCAAGGCCAGGTCAGCCTGCGCTTCGGTCGGCCCCCTCCCGGCACCGCCTTCAACCATCCCGGCCTCAAAGCCGCGGAATGCCTCGCCATCGCGGTCAAGGACAGCGGCCTCGGCATCGCCGAAGCCAACCAGAAACTGGTCTTCGAAGCTTTTAAACAGGTCGACGGCGGCAGCGCCCGCCGCTTCGGCGGCACCGGCCTCGGCCTCTCCATCTCGCGCCAACTCGCCCAGCTCCTCGGCGGCGAAATCCAGCTCCGCAGCGAACTCGGCAAGGGCGCCGAATTCACCCTCTTCCTGCCCCTCGCCGTTGACGCCAGTCCCAAAACCAGCCCGGTGCGAGTGCCGCCAAGCCCCGGCCGAGCCGCCTCTGCCCCGGCGCCGTCTTCTCCGCCCCCCATCGTGTCCCGATCGTTGCCCAAGGGTGTCCCCATCGTGCCCCCGCTATCTCCCCTCCAGATCGACGACGACCGCGCCGTCCTGTTGCCCGGCGAGCACCCCATCCTGGTGATCGAAGACGACAGCAGCTTCGCCCGCTTGCTGCGCGACAAATGCCACGATCGCGGCCTCAAATGCCTCGCCGCCCCCAGCGCCGAAGACGGCCTCGAACTCGCCTTGCGTTTCCAACCCGCCGCCATCATCCTCGATATCCACCTGCCGGGAATGGACGGCTGGTCGCTCCTCCAAATCCTCAAGGATAATCCCGCCGTCCGCCATATCCCGGTCCATATCATCTCCAGCGACGACACCGGCGCCACCGCGGCAATCCAGCTCGGCGCCATCGGCTGCGCCACCAAGCCGATCAGCCAAGACGAGCTCGAAACCGCCTTCCGCAAGCTCGAGAACGTTCACGCCCATCCGCTCAAACGCCTCCTCGTCATCGATGACGACGCCCTGCTCCGGCAAGCCACGGTGACGCTCCTCGGTGGCCCCGATGTCGCCATCGACGAAGCCGCCGACGGCCAAGCCGCCCTGACCGCCCTCCGCCGCGGCGGCTACGACTGCGTCATCCTCGATCTCAGCCTGCCCGACTTCGATGGCTGCGCCCTCCTCGACCGCCTCGAAGCGGAAAAACTGCCGCTGCCGCCAGTCATCATTTACACCGCCCAAGACCTCGACCCGCAACAAGAAGCGCAACTGCGCGAACATGCCGAATCGATCGTCCTCAAAGACGTCCGCTCCCAGGAACGCCTGCTCGATGAAGTCTCCCTCTTCCTCCATCGCCTCGTCAGCCAGATCCCCGAGAAAAACCGCCAGATCATCCTCGACCTGCACGACAGCGACACCCTCCTGCGCGGCAAAAAAGTCCTCATCGTCGACGACGACATGCGCACCACCTTCGCCATGGCCCGCTTCCTCGCCGATCGCGGCATGATCGCCCTGAAAGCCGACAACGGCGAAAAAGCCCTGAAAATCCTCGCCGACAACCCGGATGTCGACCTGGTGCTGATGGACATCATGATGCCCATCGTCGACGGCTACGAAGCGATGCGCCGCATCCGCGCCCAGGAACGCTTCCGCAAATTGCCGATCATCTGCCTCACCGCCAAAGCCATGCCCGAAGACCGCGACAAATGCCTCGCCGCCGGCGCCAACGACTACCTGCCCAAACCGGTCGACAAACAACGCCTGATCTCCCTCATGCGCGTCTGGCTCTACCGCTAACCAAAATTAAGAATTAAGAATGAAACACCAAGCATCAGATCCTCAATTCTCAATTCTTAATTCTTAATTCTTAATTCTTAATTCTTAATTCTTAATTCTTAATTCTTAATTCTTAATTCTTAATTCTTAATTCTTAATTCTTAATTCTTAACTGAGGTTCCTATGTCCCCGCAAGAAGTAGAAAGCATCGAGATCGACCTGCTGCTGGAGGCCATCTTCCGGCGCTACGGCTATGATTTCCGCCGCTACGCCCGCGCCTCGATCGAGCGCCGCGTCCGGCTTTTCCTGTCACAATCTGGCGGCACGACCATCGCCGAGATGATCCCCCGGCTCTTGCGCGATGCCGATTTCTTCGCCCGGATGGCCCAGTATTTCTCCGTCCCGGTCACCGAGATGTTTCGCGATCCCTTTGTCTATCAGGCGCTGCGCCGCCAGATCATCCCGCTGCTGCGGACCTGGCCGCATGTCAAGATCTGGCATGCCGGCTGTGCCAGCGGCGAAGAGATCTACTCCCTCGCCATCCTGCTGCGCGAAGAAGGCCTGTATGAACGGGTCACCATCTACGCCACCGACTTCAACGATACCGCTCTGGCCCAGGCCCGCGCCGGCATCTACAGCCTGGAGAAAATCCGCGACGCCACCCGCAACTACCAGCTCGCCGGCGGCCAGGCCGCCTTCTCCGATTACTACCACGCCGGCCCCGACGCCGCCGTCATCGACGCCGATCTGCGCCGCCGCATCACCTTCGCCAACCACAACCTCGCCGTCGACCAGGCCTTCGGCGACATGCATCTCATCCTCTGCCGCAATGTCCTCATCTACTTCAACCGCGAGCTCCAGAACCACAGCCTCGAACTCTTCCGGAACAGCCTGGTCAACGGCGGCTTCCTCTGCCTCGGCAGCAAAGAAGACCTCGCCTTCAGCTCGGTCGCCGGCCACTTCAAAACCGTC
Organism: Lentisphaeraceae bacterium; assembly: GCA_043748535.1. GTDB lineage: Bacteria > Verrucomicrobiota > Lentisphaeria > Lentisphaerales > Lentisphaeraceae > CAMCSH01. The sequence continues at coordinate 10,916 of JAYTMY010000030.1, forward strand.
GACGCCGAGGCCAAGATCTACAAAAAAATCGAGGCCGCGCCATGAGCTCCGCCCCCTTCTATCAGGCCGTGGTCATCGGCGGCTCCGCCGGCGGCAGCGACGCCCTGCGCCTGATTCTGCGCGCCCTGCCCGCCGATTTCCCCCTTCCCATTCTCCATGTCCAGCACCTTCACAAAGACGATCACGGCGCCTTCGCCGCCAATCTCGCCACCGTCTCGCCCCTGCCGGTGTCGGAACCCTGCGACAAAGCCGCCATCCTCCCCGGTCAGGTCTACATCGCCCCCGCCAACTACCACCTGCTGGTCGCCCCGGATTTCTCCATCTGCCTCTCCATCGATGCCGCCGTCCACTGGTCCCGCCCCTCCATCGACGTCCTCTTCGACTCCGCCGCCTCGACCTGGGGACCCCGAGTCATCGGCGTCCTCCTCTCCGGCGCCAACAGCGATGGCGCGCTCGGCCTCCTCGCCATCCGCCGCGCCGGCGGCCTCACCCTGGTGCAAGACCCCGCCAGCGCCGCTTGCCCGGCGATGCCGGCCAGCGCCCTCGCCGCCGGCGCCGCCGACGAAGCCCTCGACCCCGCCGAGCTCGCCGCCCGCCTCCGCGAGCTCAGCCGCCTTGTCAACCGCAACTGCGACCCCGGAGCCTTCTTATGACCGCCCGACGGCCCACCATCCTCCTCGTCGATGACCTGCCGGAGAATCTCCTCGCCCTCCGGCTGATCCTCGAGGTCTTCGACGCCGACATCATCGAGTGCTCAAGCGGCAACGACGCCCTCGTCGCCACCCTCGATCACGACTTCGCCGTCGCCATCCTCGATGCCCAGATGCCGGAAATGAACGGCTACGAACTCGCCGAAATCCTCCGCGCCGATGCCCGCACCCAGCACCTCCCCCTGATCTTCCTCACCGCCAACTACGGCGATGAACAGCATGTCTTCCAAGGCTATGAAGCCGGCGCCGTCGACTACCTTACCAAACCCTGCCCCCCTGCCATCCTGCGCAGTAAAATCAAGGTCTTCCTCGAGCTCGCCGCCCAGCGCCGCCAATTGCAAGAACATCAGCTCCAGCTCGAAAATCTGGTCGCCGAACTGGTCGTCGCCAGAGAACAGGCCGACGCCGCCAACAAGGCGAAATCCGCCTTCCTCGCCAACATGTCCCACGAAATCCGCACCCCGCTGAACGCCGTCCTCGGCTACTCCCAGATCCTCCAGCAGTCCGGCCTCGGGGCCGATCAAAAACGCAGCGTCGATGCCATCATGCGCGCCGGCAAACACCTCCTCGAACTGATCAACAATGTCCTCGATTTGTCGAAAATCGAAGCCGGTAAAACCACCCTCCTGCTCAAGCCGACCGAGATCCACGACCTCTTCGTTGATGCCGAAACCATCTTCTCGCAGAAAATGGCGTCGAAGGGCCTCATCCTCCGCTTCGCCACCGCCCCCGGCCTGCCCAAATGCATCCTCAGCGATGGCCCGAAAATCAGCCAGATCCTCCTCAACCTCCTCTCCAATGCGTGGAAATTCACCCAGCGCGGCAGCATCACCGTCAGCCTCGACGGTCACGCCGAAAACCCGCCGAATTTCTGGGCCTTCACCCTCAGCGTCAGCGACAGCGGCTGCGGCATCCCCGCCGACGAGATCGGCAAGATCTTCGCCGCCTTTGAACAAAGCAGTTCCGGCATCAAAGCCGGTGGCGGCACCGGCCTTGGCCTCGCCATCTCGAAAAACCTCGCCCAATTACTCGGCGGCGACCTCAGGGTCGACAGTCAGCTCGGCTCCGGCAGCACCTTCAGTCTCGACTTCCGCGCCGAGATCGGCGCCACCGACACCAACTCCGCGCCGCGCCCCGCCTTCGGCCCTCTCGATCCCGATCAAGGGGAAATCCGCCTCCTCATCGTCGACGACGGCGACGACAATCGCGCCGGCGCCCGCGGTCTCCTCGAACCCCTCGGCTTCGCCCTCGAGGAGGCCCGCAACGGCCAGGAAGCCCTCGAGCGCTGCGCCACCTGGAAGCCGCACATCGTCCTGATGGATCTGGTCATGCCGGTGCTGGATGGCGTCGCCGCCACCCAGGCCCTGCGCCAAAGAACGGAAGGAAAAGACACTTGTATCATCGCCGTCTCCGCCTCCAGCCGCCACGGTGATTTAACCGCAATGACAAGCGTCGGCTTCAACACCTTCGTCAGTAAACCCTACCTCTTGCAGGACTTGCTCGGCGCCATCGCTCAACACAGCTCCTGCCGCTTCACTTTGGTGTCGACACTGGCCGATGCCAAGCCGTCCATGGTCGACGCCAGCCATCTCGCCGCCTTGCCCGCCCCCCTCCTGAGCCAGCTCCGCCAAGCCGCCCTCATCGGCGACCTCGCCCGCCTGGATAAACTCGTCCCCGAGATTCAAACGCACGCCCCCGCCCTCGCCACCCTGATCACCGAAGCCCTCGCCAGCTTCGATTTCACCACCCTGCAAACCTTGCTCCAAAACCCCGATGCAGGCCAGCCATGACACTGCCCCGCCCCGCCATCCTCATCGTCGACGACCGCCACGAAAACCTCGTCGCCCTCACCACCATCCTGGCCGAGCTCGACGCCGAACTCATCCCCTGCCTCAACGGCAATGACGCCCTGACCGCCAGCCTCGACCACGACTTCGCCCTCGCCCTCCTCGATGTCCAGATGCCCGACATGAGCGGCTACGAACTGGCGGAACTTCTCCGCGGCGACAGCCGCAGCCAAAACCTGCCCTTGATCTTCCTCACCGCCAACGACAGCGACGAAAAACAGCTTTTCCAAGGCTACGCCGCCGGCGCCGTCGACTACCTCACCAAACCGTTTTCCGCCCTCGTCCTGCGCAGTAAAATCCAGGTCTTCCTCGATCTCGACCGCCAGCGCCGCGAACTCATCCTCCACCAAGAGCACCTCGAAAGCCTCGTCGCCGCCCGCACCGAGGAGCTCGCCGCCGCCCTCCTCCTGGCACAAGCCGGCGTACGCGCCAAAACCGCCTTCCTCGCCAATATCGGCCACGAAATCCGCACCCCCCTCAACGCCATCTTCGGCTACGCCCAGATCCTGCAGATGTCGCCGCAACTCCGGCCGGAAGACAAAAACGCCCTCGCCGCCATCCTCCGCGGCTCCCACCGCCTCCTCAACACCCTGCTCGATCTGATCGAATATTCCGACCTGAAATCCAACCCGCCACCAGCTCAGACACAAGACCTCGCGCTGCCGCACTTCCTCAGCGACATCCTCATCCCTTACCAGCGCCAGGCCGCCGCTCGCGGCCTCGACTGCCCCGCCGCCGCCGCCCCCGCCGTCACGCTCCGCACCGACCCCGACAAGCTCCGCCGCATCCTCACCAAACTCCTCGATAACGCGGTCAAATTCACCCCCCGGGGCAGCATCCGCCTCAGCGCCCGCTGGCAGCTCGGACGCCTCATCCTCGAGCTCGCCGACAGCGGCTGCGGCATCGCCCCCGAAGTGCTGCCGAAACTCTTCATCACCCCCTTCGTCAATCCCTCCTGCGGCGCCGAACAGGGCGGCGGCCTCGGCCTCGGTCTCGCCCTCGCCCAGGCCTACACCGAGCTTCTCGGCGGCGCCCTCAGCGTCGCCAGCCGCCCCGGCCAGGGCTCCACCTTCCGCCTCGCCATCCCCTGCGACTTGCGGCCCGAAATCGCCCCAGCGCCCTGCTCCCTGCCGCCGGAACTCCGCCACCGCCTCCTCCACGCCGCCAGCCGCGGCGACTTCGAACAACTCGAAAACCTCTTCGCTGAAATCGCCCCCGCTGACCCCGCCGCCGCCCAACGCTTGCGCCAGGCAATGGACGACTTCGACCTGAAACCACTGCCCTGATCACCGAAGCCCTCGACAGCTTCGACCTCGCCCCCCTGCAAAACCTTCTCACCCCCTGAAAACCATGAAAAACCTTCTCCGCACCCTCGCCCTCCTCTTCGCCTTGACCGCCGCCGCTGTCGACGCGCCCCCCGCGCCGGCCGCAAAAACCCCGACCTTCCGCTTCCAGGACGCCTTCGACCTCGGCGGCCAGCCCTCCGGCGCGATGATTCAAGACCGCGACGGCTTCATCTGGGTCGGCGGCCTCAACAACGGCCTCACCCGCTTCGACGGCCACCGCACTAAAAAATTCCTCGAAGGCCCTGGCTCCCTCAGCTCCAACAGCGTCAACCAACTCCTCGAAGACCGCGACGGCCTGATCTGGATCGGCACCGCCAACGGCCTCAACTGCTACGACAAAAACACCGAGTCCTTCACCTCCTTCCCCGAGCAGGCGCTGCAATTACCGTCGCTCAACTCTAGCATGCTGCAGGACCTCCAGGGAAACCTGTGGTTCGGTGCCGCCAACGGCCTCTGCCGCTATCACAAGCCCAGCCGCTCCTTCACTCATTATCACCACGACCCGGCCCGGCCCGGCAGCCTCGCCGCCGAAGGCATCGGCGGCCTCGACATCGACCAGCGCCGCCGGCTCTGGATCACCTACGCGCCCAGCGCCGCCGGCTTCTCCTGCCTCGACCTCGCCAGTGGCACCTTCACCCATTTCCGCCACGACCCGAAAAACCCCGCCAGCCTGCCCGATGACGACCTCCGCAGCGTCAATGTCGACCTCAAGGGCAAGATCTGGCTCGGCCGCAACAGCGGCGGCCTGATCTGCTACGACCCCGATCTCCAGCGCTTCACGTCCTATGGCCACGACAAGGACGAGCCATCCTCCATCCCCCCCACCCAGGAATGGAGGCGCTACCACCTCAAGTCCGGCCAGCTCACCCAGCTCACCTCGACCCAGGACATCGGCCTCAACCTTTTCGACCCCGCCACCGGCCGCAACCACTACTACGCACACGACTCCGCCAACCCCTACAGCGTCGGCCAGGGTGCCATCATAGGCGCCCTCGAAGATCGCGACGGCAAACTCTGGCTGGCCCATAACTCCGGCATCATCCGCGTCCACGACCAATACGCCGTCCAGATGAGCCTGTATAAGAACTCCCCAGTCAAAGCCGGCAGCCTCGACGGCAACAGCCCCATCCCGGTCTTCCAGGACCGCCAGGGCACGGTCTGGATCGGCCTCTTCGGTGCCGGCCTCGAACGCTACAACCCGGCCACCGACGACTTCACCCACTTCCGCCGCAACCCCGACGATGCCAGCACCATCCCCGCCGACTACCCCTGCGGCTTCCATGAAGACGAACTCGGCAATTTCTACGTCTCCACCTTCGGTGCCCTCTGCCTCTTCGACCGCCAGGCCGGCAAGGTCTCCCGCGTCCTTCTCCGCAGCACCAACTTCTACACCATCCGCCAGGATCCCGCCGACCTCGATGTGCTGTGGATGAACGGCTGGGATCAAGGCCTCTGCCGCTACCACCGCAAAACCGGCGACTTGACCAAATTCCTCCATCAAGCCGGCAAGCCCGACTCCATCGCCGCCAACACCAATCTCCGCTTCATCATCGACAAGGACGACCCGGGCATCTTCTGGCTCGCCACCTGGGGCGGTGGCCTCGACCGCTTCGATAAACGCAGCGAAAGCTTCACCCACTTCGTCCACGATCCCGCCAAGCCCGACTCGATCAGCTCCAACGGAGTCAACGATGTCCTCGAGGACTCCCGCGGCCGCTTCTGGGTCGCCACCACCAGAGGACTCAACCTCTTGGATAAAAAATCCGGCAAATTCCAGTGCCTCGGCGAGCGCCTCGGCCTCCCCACCAACCTCAACGTCCAGTCCCTCATCGAGGATGATCTCCACCAACTCTGGCTCCTCAGCGACCAGGGACTGATCCGCTTCGACCCGGTCCAGCTCAAGGCGCAACGCACCTACAGCCGCGCCGACGGCCTGCACAGCACCGACTTCTTCCCCACCGCTCAGACCAAGACCCGCGATGGCAAGCTGTGGATCGCCGGCTTCAAGGGCCTCTCCGTCTTCGATCCCGCTTTGCTCAAGGCCAATCCCATCCTGCCGCAGATCCAGCTCACCTCGATCCGCCGCAATGGCGTCGAGCTCGCCCCCGGTTTCGCCCGCGAAAAACTCCGCCAAGTCACCCTGAAATACGGCGCCGCCGACTTCGAATTCGACTTCGCCGCCGCCACCTGCACCAACCCCGCACAGATCCAGTTCGCCTACCGCCTCGAAGGCATGGAGAGCACTTGGCAGAATCCCGGCAAAACCCCCTCCGGCCGCTACACCAACATCCCCCCGGGCAACTACACCCTCCACCTCAAGGCCGCCAACTCCGACGGCCTCTGGAACGACGAGGGCCTACGCCTCGCCATCCGCGTGCCGCCCCCCTTCTGGATGACCGCGCCTTTCATCCTGGTGATGCTCCTGCTCGCCGCCCTCGCCATCTACGGCCTCATCCGCTGGCGCCTGTCCCGCCTCGCCGCCGCCAACGCGGCCTTGGAACAATGCGTCGCCACGCGCACCATCGAGCTGCAGGCCGCCAAACAACAGGCCGAGACCGCCAATGTGGCCAAATCCACCTTCCTCGCCAACATGTCCCACGAAATCCGCACCCCGATGAACGCCGTCATCGGCTACTCCCAGATCCTCCAGAAAGCCGGCCTGCCGACGGAACAGAAACGCAGCGTCGATGCCATCCTCCGCTCCGGCCAACACCTCCTCGGCCTGATCAACAACGTCCTCGACCTGTCCAAGATCGAAGCCGGCAAGACCATCCTCCACCCCGAAGTCTGCTCCCTCGCCGATTTCCTTCTCGATGCCGAAACTGTCTTCGCGCCGAAAATGGCCGAGAAACAGCTCAGCCTCTTCTTCGGCATCGACCCCGGCCTGCCCGACTTCATCGTCGCCGACGGCCCGAAGATCCGCCAGGTCCTCCTCAACCTCCTCTCCAATGCGGCGAAATTCACCAGCTCCGGCGGCATCGATGTCCGCCTCCGCGGCCAGCCCGGGGAAGGCCCGGACGCCTGGTCCTTGACCATCGACGTCCGCGACAGCGGCTGCGGCATCCCCGCCGACGAACTCGGCAAGGTCTTCGGCGCCTTCGAACAGACCGGCTCCGGGGTCAAGGCCGGCGGCGGCACCGGCCTCGGCCTCGCCATCTCGAAAAGCTTCGCGGTGCTGATGGGCGGCGACATCAGCGTGACCAGTGAGATCGGCATCGGCAGCACCTTCACCTTCACCTTCCGCGCCCAGGCCAGCGCCGCCGCGACCGCCGCGACAACGCCCGCCGTCCAGCTCGAGCGCCTCGCTCCCGATCAAGGCGAAATCCGCCTCCTCATCGCCGATGATGTGGCCGACAACCGCGCCGTCGCCCGCGGCCTCCTCGAACCCCTCGGTTTCACCGTGCGGGAAGCTCAAAACGGCCAGGAGGCGCTCGACCTCGCCGCCACTTGGCAGCCCCAGATCATCCTGATGGACTTGGTCATGCCGGTGCTCGACGGCCGCAGCGCCACCCAGATTCTGCGGCAGCGACCGGAAAGCGCCGGTCTTTGCATCATCGCCCTCTCCGCCTCAAGCCAGCACGCCGATCCCTCGGATTTGCTCGCCGCCGGCTTCGACGCCTTCCTCAGCAAACCCTTCCTCCTCCAAGATCTCCTTGCGACCATCGCCAAACAGAGCTCCTGCCGCTTCACTGCTGCCGCCGCCGCCGCCATCGCCCCCGAGCCTCAACGCGTCGACCCAAGCCATGTCGCGTCCCTCCCGGCCGAGCTGCAAAGCCGCCTCCGCCAGGCGGTCAAAATCGGCGACCTGGCGGCCCTGACGAAGCTCGCCACCGAGCTCCAGCCCCTCGACCCCGCCCTGAGCGCCGTGATCACCGAAGCCCTCGACAGCTTCGACCTCGGCCCCCTGCAAAATCTCACCCAGTGACGCTTTCCACCCCCTTAAAAAACGGAGAAAGATCATGATCACCTGTCTCTGCGCCTTGCTCCTCGCCGCCAGTCCGGCCGAGGAAGCGGCGCCCACCCCGCTCCCGCCCGAGCCCCCCAAAGCCTGGAGCCTGTCTCTCGAAAGCGGCTTCTACAGCCACTACTTCAGCCGCGGCCTGTTCTACACCCGCGATCCGGTCAGCCAGACCAATGTCGCTGTCAAATACGCCCTCGGCGACAATGGCGAGCTCGGTAATCTCGGCCTGTCGTATTGGAACAGCGTCGAACTGACTTCTATCCACCACCACTCCAGCGATATCAGCGAGACCGACTGGACCCTCTCCTGGGAAAAAAAATCGATTCGCTCGGCACCCTCACCCTCGGCGCCATCTACTACGATCTGCATTGGCAGAAACCTTCCTACTCCGCCGAAGTCTACGCCAGCCTCGCTCTCGACGAAAGCCTCTTTGGCGCTTCCGAAGCCATCCTCAACCCGACCTTTTCGGCCTATTTCGACAGCCTCCAGACCAATGGCTTCTACCTCCGTCTCGACCTCAGCCACTCCTTCGACCTGAGCTCCGTCTGCGGACTCAGCCAAAACTGGTCCCTCGACCTCGGCAGCTCTCTCGGCTGGAGCAGCGGCGACAACATCCAGCACTGGTACGGCGAAGACGATGCCCGCGGTTCCTTCACCCACTTCATGGCCCGCCTCGGCCTCACCATCCCCCTCCTCAAAACCGAACACAGCAGCCTGAAGTTCAAACCCTTCATCTCCTGGTTCAGCACCCTCGACCGCATCCATCAGAACTCCGGCCTCGACCAGGAAGCCTGGGTCGGCGGCGCCTCTCTCCTGCTCGAATTCTGACTTCCCGTTTGGCCCCAAGGTTTCCCATGTCCCAATGCTCCCTCGCTACCCGCGCCCTCCGCCTCGCCGTGCTCCGCATCGGCCTGGTGGCGGCGCTTGCCGGTTTCGTCTCCTACGAGGTCAACCGCCGCGATCTCAACAGCTCGGTCCGCCTCCAGCTCGAAGTCTCCCTCAAGGAACGCCTCCAGCTCGAAGCCCAGCCCTTCCGCCAGATCCAGCAGATGGAACGCAACTTCCTCAATGATTTCCAGGAAGCTTATCAAGACCCCGTCCGCCGTGCCCAGCTCGCCGCCGACTTCGACCGCCTCTTCGTCCGCCGCGCCGACGGCGCCTATCTCGAAGCCGCTGGCAGCTTCGACGGTAAACACCTCGTCGACGGGCAGAACTACCAAAACGTCTCCGCCATCTACTTCCCCTTCACGCCGCTGAACCCGGATATCAAAGCCCGCTTCACCCTCCTCTACCGCCTCTGCCAGAAATACGGCACGGCCGAAAAAAACCGCATCACCGACCTGTTTTCTTACATCCCCGAAAAAGGCGCCGCCCTCTACTGGCCCGGCCAAAATCCCGGCAATGACACCAGCTTCACCGGGCCGGATGCCTATGTCGCCGAAAACTTCGAATACTTCACCCTCGGCCGCGACGCGACCCGCAGCGAGCCGCTGTTCACCCGCATGTATCAGGATTTCACCTCGAAGATCTGGATGGTCAGCGTTCTCACCCCCGGCGACATCCAGCCTAATGGCCGCTGCCTCGCCTGGGTCGGCACCGACATCTCCCTCGCCGAGCTCCTCCACCGCACCGCCTCCCCCGGTCTCTCCGGCGCCCGCGCCGTCATCTTCCAGACCGATGCCGAGGGCACTCTGATCTTCCACCCCGATCTCAATGCCGAGATCCAGAACAGCGCCGGTAAAGCCAGCCTCCGCTCCCTTCATCTCGCCCCCCTCGAAAACCTCATTCCCCTCGTCCACGATCTCAAACCCGGCGCCGTGATGGTCCTCGACGGCGGCGATCAGATCATCGCCCTCGGCACCATTCCCGGCACCCCCTGGGCCATGAGCTTCCTCTACCCCAAGGCCCTGATGCGCCCCGCCATCCTGCACAACCTCGCCATCGTCGTCGCCGTCGGTCTGATCACCCTGCTGGTGGAAATCTTCATCCTCCGCTCCATCCTGCAAAAACAGGTCGCCGAACCCCTCGCCCGCCTGATCGCCGCCAGCCGTCTCCTCGGCGCCTCCCGCGACCGCCTCGACCCCTCCACCCTGCCCCAGTCACAAGACGAAATCGGCGAACTCTCCCGCGACTTCGCCGCCATGGCCAATCGTGTCCAGGACACCCGCGACCACCTCGAAAACACCGTCACCAGCCGCACCGCCGAACTGCAAGTCGCTAAAAACGAAGCCGAAGTCGCCAAGGATTTGGCCGACGCCGCCAATTTGGCCAAATCGACCTTCCTCGCCAACATGTCGCATGAAATCCGCACCCCCATGAACGCCGTCCTCGGCTACTCACAAATCCTCCAGCAGGCCGGCCTGCCGCCGCAACAGAAACGCAGCGTCGACGCCATCCTCCGCGCCGGCACCCACCTCATCGGCCTGATCGACAATGTTCTCGATCTCTCCAAGATCGAGGCCGGCAAGGTCTGCCTCAACCTCGCTCCCCTCTCTCTCAGCAGCCTGTGCCAGGACATCGTCGCCATCTTCGCCCAGAAAATGAGCGCCAAAAACCTCCAATTCAGCGTCGATATCGACCCGGCGACGCCGCCCATCATCCTCGCCGACGGCCCCAAGCTCCGCCAGGTCATCCTCAACCTCGTCTCCAATGCCTGGAAATTCACCGAGCAGGGCGAAATTCAACTCTCCCTCGTCGCCCGCGCCGCCGGCCTCCCCGGCGAATGGCAGATCGCGATCGCCGTCAGCGACAGCGGCTGCGGCATCGCCGCCGACGAACTGCCGCGGATCTTCGACGCCTTCGTCCAGAGCTCCTCCGGCATCCAGAGCGGCGGCGGCACCGGACTCGGCCTCGCCATCTCCAAGAACTTCGCCCAGCTGATGGATGGCGATCTCAACGCCAGCTCCACTCCAGGCCAAGGCAGCACCTTCACCTTCACCTTCAGCTGCCATGACCCCAGTATCCTCGATCCCGATCTGCTACCGCCACCGGTCAGCACCCAGGACAGCCTCGGCCCCCTCCTCCCCGGACAAGGCGAAATCCGCCTCCTCATCGTCGATGATAACCCCGACAACCGCAGCGTCGCCCGCGGCTTGCTGACCCCCTTCGGCTTCGCCTTGCGGGAAGCGCAAAACGGCCAGGAAGCCCTCGATCTCGCGGCTCAATGGCTCCCCCAGATCATCCTGATGGACCTGGTCATGCCGGTGATGGACGGCTTCGAAGCCCTCCGGCTCTTGCGTCAGCGCCCCGCCAGTCTCCACACCTGCATCATCGCCCTCTCCGCCACGGTCCTCGAAGACCAACGCCAACGCGTCCTCGCTGCCGGCGCCCAAGCCTTCCTGGCCAAACCCTATCTCCTGCAAGAACTCCTCGCCGCCATCGCCGAGCACAGCTCCTGCCGTTTCTCCTCCTTCGAGGCACCCGAAGTCCATTCTGCCGGCACGGTCAGCGCCGCCAATTTCGCCGCCCTGCCCGAGGAACTCCAAACCAAAATCCGCCAAGCCATGCCCTGACGGACGCCATCCAGACCCACGACCCCGCCCTCGCCGCCCACTTCAGCGAAGCCATCGACAGCTTCGACCTCACCCTTCTACAAAAGCTCCTGCCCGATGAGACCAGCCCATGAAAACCACCTCCCTCGCTTCCCGCGCCCTCCGCCTCGCCGTGCTCCGCATCGGCCTGGTCGCGGCCCTCGCCGGCCTGATCTCCTACGAGGTCAACCGCCGCGCCCTCGAAACCAGCATCCGCGACCAACTCCTCCTCTCCACCCGGGAACGCGCCGTCCGCGAATCCCTGCCCTTCCAGGAAATCGCCCAGATCCACCGCAACTTCCTCGCCGATTTCCAAAACTCCGCCGCCAATCCGGCCCTGCGCCCAGCCCTCCTCGCCGAATACCCCAAGCTCTTTGTCTCCCGCGATAAAATCGGCGACAAAAAAGGCGACGGCGCCCTGATCAGCCGGCCAGAACTCAGCCTCGGCGAAATCCAGCCCGATGGCCGTGATTACCGCGACACCTCGCTCCTCGCCGATCAGGCCCGGATCAGCCTCGACGACGAGCTCAAGGTCCGCATGGTCCTGCTGATGCGCCTCGTCCATAGCCACGGCCAGGCCGCCGCCGGCCGCATCACCAACCTCTACGGCAACCTGCCGCAACTGGTCACCTGCCAATACTGGCCCGGCGTCGATTCCAATGCCAGCGTCGACCTCAGCCCTCCCGCCTCTTTCCGGATGGAAAAGGAACTCTGGTTCTCCTACGGCTTTAATCAGCCCAGCGCCGGCTCGGCGATCACCCCGATCTACCTCGACACCACCGGCGAATGGATGGCTTCCCTGATCACCCGTGTCGCGCCGCTCCCCGACGGCAGCCAGCCGGTCGCCGTCGGCAGCGATTTCTACCTCAAGGACCTGATGACCCGCTGCTCCCAGGGCGCCCTCCCCGGCAGCAACATCGTCCTCTTCCGCAACGATGCTTCGGGCAGCCTGATCTTCCACCCCGACCAACTCGAGCAGATCAAAAGCAGCCAGGGGAAACTCGGCGTCGCCGAAGATCCGGAACTCAAACCCTTCATCGGCAAGGCCCGCGCCGAGATCCAGATCGGCGAAGACTGGGACCACCTCATCGCCTACGGCCTCATCCCCGATACCGACTGGGTCATCGCCGTCCGATATCCCAAGGTCCTGATGCGCCCCGCCATCTTCCAGAACCTCGCCATCGTCGTCGCCCTCGGCCTCCTCACCCTCCTGGTCGAACTCGTCCTCCTCCGCGACATCCTGCAGAAACAGGTCGCCGCCCCCTTGGCGCAGCTTATGGACGCCACCACGCAGCTGCGCGACGGCGAGTCTTTCGATCAATCGCGCCTGCCCCTGCACTTGCACGATGAAGTCGGCGCCCTCGCCCGCGGCTTCGCCACCATGGCCGATCGCATCCAAACCTCCCTGCAAAGCCTGCACTGGAACGCCGAAGAGCTGCGCCGCCGCGGCGACAAGCTCGAAATCGCCATGGCCGAAGCCCAGACCGCCGAACGCGCCAAAACCGCCTTCCTCAACAACATGAGCCATGAAATCCGCACCCCCCTCAACGCCATCGGCGGCTACTCCCAAATGCTCTTGCACTCGCCGCAAATCAGCGACGACGACAAGGAAAGCCTCCGCTCCGTCGCCACCAGCAGCGCCGAGCTGCTCACCATCTTCACCGACCTGATCGAATACTCCAGCCTCGAAGCCCAGCCCCCGCCCCTCGCCCTGGCGCCGGTGGAACTCCATTCCTATGTCGACGAAATTCTCGATGCCTATCAAGGCCAGGCCCGCCGTTTAGGCATCTCCCTTCATCTCGAAGGCGCCAAAATCTTCCTCCTGGTCGATCCCGGCAAGATTCATAAAATCCTCAGCCAGCTGCTCTCCAATGGTCTGAAATACAGCCGCAGCTGGGTCCGGATCAACAGCGACTACCACGATGGACTCTTGCAAATCCGGGTCAGTGATGACGGCCCCGGCATCGCCGAAGACCGCCTCGAGCAGATCTTCCAAGCCTTCAAATCCCAGTCCTGCGGCACCGCCCCCGGCGGCGGCCTCGGTCTCGGCCTCGCCCTCGCCCATCGCTACGCGGATATTCTCGGCGCTAAGCTCACGGTCAGTAACAGCCCCGGCAGCGGCGCCGTTTTTGTCCTCGATCTTCCCTGCGATGCCGCCCCTCATCCAGCCGAGCCTGAACCCGAGCCTGAACGGCCCGAAGCGCCCCTCAGCCCTGAGCTCAAAGCCGAACTCCTCCACGCCCTTAAGCTCGGCGACATAAAGGGCCTCAGCCGCATCGCCGCCGCCATCCAAACCAGCCACCCCGCCGCCGCCGCCCGCATCGCCCTCGCCCTCGATACCTTCGACTTCGATGCCCTGAAAAACTACTTGAACCCAGAATGAGCCGAGCTCTGTTAAGTGTCATCACCAGGAACTCTTCTACTCCCCCCGTGTCTGCCCCTGCAACCCTTGCAACCCTTACAACCCCTACAACCCTTACAACCCTTACAACCCTTCCACCCCTGACACCCCCTACAACCCTTACAACCCCGCCAACCC
>JAYTMY010000031.1:0-3204 GCA_043748535.1 Lentisphaeraceae bacterium
CTTCCAACCCCTAAAACCCCTCCCCTCCCCCATGCCCGTCTTCCAGAACATCTCCCTGCCGCTCGGCGCCGATCTCGATGCCGAGGTCCGCCGTCTCGACCCCGCTTGCCACTCCTGGCGCCTGCTGCGCTCCAGCCTCGATGCGCGCAAGAAGGGCCGGATCGTCCAGGTCTACACGGTCGAAACCTTCGCCAGCGCGATGCCGCCGCCGCAAGAGGAAATCGTGCTGCCGAAGTTCCCTGGCAAGGCACCGACGGTCGGGGTCATCGGTGCCGGCCCGGCCGGCCTCTTCGCCGCTTTGCGATTGCGCGAGCGCGGCATCAACTGCTTCCTCCTCGAACGCGGCCGCCCGATCCTGCAGCGCATGCGCGACATCTCGAAACACTGGAAGACCGGCGACGTTCACCCCGACTCCAACGTCTGCTTCGGCGAAGGCGGCGCCGGCACCTTCTCCGACGGCAAGCTGATCACCCGCATCCGCTCCGAACACATCCCCTGGGTGATGCGCCGCTTCGTCACCTTCGGCGCCCCCGAAGAAATCCTCTGGCTCGCCAACCCGCACGTCGGCTCGAACCGCATCCGCAAGGTGATCGCCGCCATCGCCGCCTGGCTCGAAGCCAATGACTGCCCGGTGCATTACGATGCCCGCGCCGAAGACTTCACCTTCAGCGCCAATGCGCTCGAAAAGGTGCGCTGCGCCGACGGCCGCGAATTCGCCGCCGATCACTGGATCCTCGCCACCGGTCACTCGGCGCACGACATCTACGCCCAAATGCTGGCCAAAGGCGTCCCTCTGGAGGCCAAATCGATGGCCATGGGCTTCCGTGTCGAACACCCCCAGGCCTGGCTCAACCAACGCCAATACGGGCCGCAATGGCAGCACCCCGAGCTGCCCGCCGCCAACTACCGCCTCGCCGAACACGACCACGGCGAGAACCGCGGCGTCTACTCCTTCTGCATGTGCCCCGGCGGCTACGTCCTCGCCTCCACCGCCCAGCAGGGCCGCATGGTGGTCAACGGCATGAGCAACTACGGCCACGGCTCGCCCTTCGCCAACTCCGGCATCGTCGTCAGCATCGACAAGGATCGCTGGCTCGGCAACGACCCGGTGAAAGCCCTCGCCTTCCAGGAAGGGATCGAGCGCGCCGCCCAAGCCCTCGCCAAAGACGCCGGCGCCAAGCAGCAGGTGCCCGCCCAGATGCTGCGCGACTTCCTGAAAAACCGCAGCGGCCCGATCACCAACCGCAGCTCCTGCCCTTCCGGCGTCGTGCCGGTCAACCTGCGCAACCTCTACCCGCAAGAACTCGAAAGCGCCTTCTGCGAAGCGATGGACGACTTCGACCGCAAGCTCCCCGGCTTCACCGGCGACAACGCGGTGCTGCACGGCATCGAATCGCGCACCTCCTCGCCCGTGCGCATCCTTCGCGACGACCTGAGCCTGGCCTCGCCGCGTTTCTCCAACCTCTACCCTGCCGGCGAAGGTGCCGGTTACGCCGGCGGCATCACCTCCGCCGCCGTCGACGGCGTCAAGCTGGTCGAGGCGATCATTGAGAAGTGGGGGGGGTGAGGGCGCCTGAAGATCCAACACAGAGTGATGACGTTTACCAGAGACGACTGGCTATTGCTGCGGCCCTTGGATCTAAAGCATCCATTACGACTGGTATCAAGCCCGCGACTTTGAATGACCATTATCGAACCCGCATTGAAGAGATCGCGATCAACTTGACGGCACGTCAATGCATTGAGTTCAGCTTCGAGTGTTCATTGAGGGCAGTGACTGTCTGGGAAGTTAAAGTGCCGATGGATCCACGTCCGCGTCAAGCCGTAGAAGCTGTGCGCGCATGGCTTGCAGGTGACCGAAACATGGATTTTCAGAATTTGTGCGACGCTGCGGCACGCGCTGGTTTCGATGTGGATTACCCTGAATTGACGGAAGATATTGATGCTGATCTTGTCGCCGCGATGGAAGCGGCGAGTACTTGCAGCCATTTAGCATTGGCAGTGCATAGCCACACAAGCCATGAAGGACAGGAAGAACTGTGCGCCATTACTGCTTGGATTGCACGCGGGGCTGTGAAATCAGCGATTGACCGGGCGCAGGAAACTCAAAGGCAATCAAGTTCGCTAATTCTCAAGCTGCTGGAGTAGCAGGACTATACCGTCGCGATGAGTGACATCATCGACAAGATTTCCTAGCTCAAAGCTGCCGCCCCAATCAACCCTAAAGACTCGAAACCATGACAGACCTCATGAGCACCCCCATCGCCAACTTTCGCTACAAACGCTTTGACAGCCAAGGCGAGTTCACGCTGTATGCGGATCGGCTGGCATCGAGCTCGCGCGATGTCTACGGCAATCGGCATGAGGCGAACTACCTGCTGACGGATCTCAATCCCGAGCCTGAGTCCTGCACGGTGTGGAATCCCTGGCATTATCGCGGCTTGATCGGCGGTTTCTTCGGCGTGATGCTCTGCTCCGTCCACGACAAGTTTCCTCTGGCCTGGCAGAATCTGGTCTTCTGGAATTCTCTCGCTGTGACCCTGGTGGCCGCCGCCTGTTTTTTCGGCAACAGCCGCTACGACCATTGGTCGATGTTCCGGATGACTGATGGCCGCATCCTCTGGATCTGCGCAGATCGCAAAGATCCCGAGGCTTGTGAGCGCTTCGTCAAACAATTGAACGAGGCCATCTTGGCGTCCCGAAAAACGCCTGATGGCGAGTGAGTTCCTCCGGATCCTGCCAAATGCGGCCACCCGGCAATTCCTGGACGTTTCACATTCATCAAGAAGCTGCCAGCCGGTCCTGCGTTCCGGGGTTTGAAGTTCATCTTCACTAGACGAAGAGACACAACCGGCTGGCAGCCGGCGCTCCCAGGAGAACACGAGATGAACGACACCATCGACGAATCCATATTCCTGACTTGGCTCGACGAGGTCATGTCTGACGAGGTGCCGGATGAACCTCAAGGCCGGGAGTTCTTGGTTTGGTTAACTCACCTCTTCGATCACTCAGAAACATATCTCGGCAAATACTCGCGAATCCAAGTCGGCAAAGGCTTGTGGAGATTGAATTCAAACCTCAGCCCATTGCCGGACATATTCGATCCAGCGATCCCCCGTGATGTGCGACTGAACTGTCTCCGCTCGTTCTGGCGGATCTTCGAATATTTCGATCGCCACTGCTTGCGACAGACATCCCACAATC
>JAYTMY010000032.1:0-2704 GCA_043748535.1 Lentisphaeraceae bacterium
GCCTGCGTCGCGATGTTCATCCACCCCGAAAACGAGAAGTATAAACACCTCATCGGCCAGCAGGCCATCGTGCCGCTCTTCGTGCACCAGGTCACCATCCTCGCCGACGAAAAAGCCGATCCCGATAAGGGCACAGGCATCGTCATGTGCTGCACCTTCGGCGACGTCACCGACATCGAGTGGTTCCGCAAGCACAAGCTTCCCAACCGCCTCGCCTTCACCCGCGACGGCAAGATGAACGAGCTTGCCGGTGAATTCGCCGGCCTCACCATCAACGAAGCCCGCAAGCAGATCACCGCCAAACTGGTCGAAGCTCAGCTCATCTACAAGCAGGAAGAAATCTCCGCCGAAAAACGCGTCGTCAACACCCACGAACGCTGCGGCACCCCGGTCGAATATCTCGACACCAAGCAGTGGTTCATCAAGGTCGTCGACGCCAAGGAAGACCTCATCAAACAAGGCGAAAAGGTCAACTGGTTCCCCGCCTACATGGGCAAGCGCTACCGCGACTGGGTCGACAACCTCGGCTGGGACTGGGCCATCTCGCGTCAGCGCTACTACGGCGTGCCTATCCCCGTCTGGTACGCTCCCGATGGCACCGTCATTCCCGCCTCCGACTCGCAGCTGCCGGTCAACCCGCTCGTCGACAAGCCGCTCGACTGCAAAGGTTATGACCCCGCCACCCTGATCCCCGAGAAGGACGTGCTCGACACCTGGGCCACCTCGTCGATCTCCCCCGAGCTCAACTGGCGCTGGGGCGAGAAGGACGAAATGCCGCAGCTCCGCCCCATGTCGATGCGCCCGCAAGCCCACGACATCATCCGCACCTGGGCCTTCTACACCATCGTCAAATCCTGGTTCCACCACGGCGACATCCCCTGGAAGGACGCGGTCATCTCCGGCCACGTCATCAAGAAGGAAGTCAAGGTCGAGACCCAGAAGGTCGAAGGCCAGGCCTTCGAGCGCAAGTCGAAGATCTCCAAATCGAAAGACGGCGACAAGTTTTCGCCGCTGCGTCTGATCGAGGAATTCGGCGCCGACGCCATCCGCTACTGGGCCACCTCCGGCACCCTCGGCTCCGACATTGCCTTCGACGAAGACGAGATCGACGGCGCCTCGAAGCTCCTCACCAAGCTGTGGAACTCGTCCAAGTTCGCCGCCGGCTTCCTCGAAGGTTTCGACCCCAAGGCCAGCCGTCCCCAGCTTGAGCCCGTCGACCAGTGGATCCTCGGCAAGTTCGACGCCGTGATCAAGAACTACCACAACAACTTCGGTAAACACGAATTCTTCCCCGCCCGCAACGGCCTTGAGCAGTTCTTCTGGGGCGACTACTGCGACAACTACATCGAGCTGGTCAAGGACCGTCTCTACTCCACCGACCCCGCCGACGCCGAGCGCGCCCGCGCCGCCAAGTGGACCCTGTACACCCTCACCCTCGGTCAGCTCAAGCTCTTCGCGCCCTTCCTGCCGCACATCACCGAAGAGATCTACCAAGGCCTCTTCGCCGAGCTCGAAGGCGACAAGTCGATCCACATTTCCAGCTACCCCGTGGTCGACTCCGCCCTGCTGTCTGCGGACGCCGCAAAAGCCGGTGAACTCCTCCTCGAAGTGGTCGGTCTGGTTCGCGGCTACAAGTCGCGCAACAACTACTCGATGAAGCTCGCCATCGACACCATCAGCATCGCTGCGGACGCCGCAAACACCGCCGCCTTAAAGCTGGTCGAGAAGGACATCCTCGGCGTCTGCAAGGCCGGCAAGGTCAGCTTCGTTGCGGAGATCGCGAATTCGGAAGACAAGACCGAGCGTCTCGCCCTCCATATCGAGATGGACAAGGCCGCCCTGCTCCGCAACGAACTGGTGAGCGAGCTCAAGCCGCTGATCAACGAAGCGAAAAAAGCCTTCAACCTGAAGGCTAAAGACGCCTGCAAGGTGCTCTACATCCAAGCTCCCGCCGACTTGCTCAAGGTCCTCGAGACCGAGCCCGGCCAGCTCGAGGCCGCCGCCCGTTCCGAGAAAGTGGTCTTCAACGCCGCCGGCAAGAGCTACCTGCCGCTGGCCTCGCGCCCCGGCATGGGCGTGGCGGTGGAAGTCTAAGCGAAACCGGTAGTCATGAAAAAGCGCGACGGGAAACCGGCGCGCTTTTTCTTATTCATTGACAGACACCTTGCTTCTTCTCATAATGGGATGTAAGAAATTAAACCAATGAGGTCCCTGCATGTGTCCCTCCTCACTTGAGTCCGAGACTGGAATGGAGCCCGCCGCGCAAAAGTGCTCTACGGAATCCGGAGATCCAGCATGCCAATCCCGCTTTGGTGGCCTGAAATTCCCCCACGAATTTGGTTCGTTTTTGATCCATCTATGTATGATTTGGCTTATCTGGGATGCTATATACACCGCTAGCAATGCATGGTGTGGAACGGGACTTACTGAATTGCTTGGATTTGTGGCATATTATAACCTCTTCATCATCGCATCATCATTGTATTCACTCAAACTCAATAGCAGAAATCTCGGCTTTAATAAATTTACTTTCTATAAGAGTTACTACTCAGCCCCCCCTTCCTGACCTAGCCACCCCCTAGCTGCATCCTGATCCGCCCGAGCCACGCTCGGGCTTTTTGTTGCCCGATTGCCGATTTTTTCTGTCGCAGCGCTGGACATTCCTCTTTTATGTATTATTTTATGGATAAATACATCAAATAAG
>JAYTMY010000033.1:0-6917 GCA_043748535.1 Lentisphaeraceae bacterium
GGCAAACAAATCGCCGCCGACAAACTGGAAGGCGTCGCCAAGCTCAAGCTCGAAAAGGGCCGCTGGTACAGCTACCGCATCGTCGCTAAGGGCCGACACCTCTTCGCCGAGATCGACGGCAAGCGGACTTTCGAAGTCAACGACGCCACCGTCGGCAAGGCCGCTCTGACTGGCATTCTCGCCCTGCAGATCCACAAAGGTCCCGCGATGAAAGTGCAGTTCAAGGAACTGCTGCTGAAGGAGTAATCGCCACTATCGCGACTAACTCGGCGCATAAAACTTAAGCGATTGTCCCGCCGCGACGCCGCCGTCGGCTGGCAATTGGAAGACCCGGCAGGCGTTGGCCCAGGTCAGTTCGGCGAGGGCTTCGACACTGATCTGGCGCTCCGCCGCGACCCGGGCCGCGACATGCGGCACATAAGCCGGGGAATTGCGGCGACCGCGAAACGGAATCGGCGCCAGCCAGGGCGAATCGGTCTCGATCAGGAGACGATCGTCGGGGACCGCCTGCAGTGATTCCCGCAAGGCCTTGGCGCTGCTGAAGGTGACGATGCCGGAGTACGAGATGTAGCCGCCGAGGGCGAGGAAATCGCGCACCTGGCTCAGATCGCCGGTGTAGCAGTGCAATATGAAGGGAACTTGACCATTCAGGACGCGGCGCAGCGATTCCAGGGTTTCGGGAAAGGCGTCGCGGCAATGGATCACCGCCGGTTTGCCGTTCTCTTTCGACAGGTCGAGGAAGGCTTCGAAAACCGCGATCTGGCGCTGTTTGTGATCGTCTTCGCGGTGGTAGTGGAAGTCGAGGCCGATCTCGCCGACAGCGACGCAGCGGGGATGTTTGTGGAGTTCGCGGAAAGGTGCCAAATCGCCGTCGAACTTGTCGATGTAATGGGGATGGACACCGGCGCTGAAGGCCATGCCGAGGCTTTCGGCTTCTTTTTGCGCCTGGCGCGAATCGGCCAGTTCGCAGCCGATGCGGGCAAGACCTTGGACCGCGGCGGCCCGGGCTGCGGGAATGATCACCGCGCCGTCGTCTTCGGGATCGAGATGGAAATGAGTGTCGAAGAAGCGCATGGGAAATCTGAGGTTGGAAGGTTGGAAGGTTGAATCAACTCATGTAGCCCCGGAGGGGCGATTCGATCTCAGCCCGGGGTGGAGCCGAGGAACGAGGCGCAGCCCCGGGTCGGAAAGAAATTGATTACGAGCCCCAGCGGGGCGGATTGAAAGCGTGATATCGATATTCAAGCTTGGCAAGGGCTTCATGCCGCCCTTTCAGGGCTCGAACATTTACGTTTGAAACCTGGGGCTGCGCCTCGTCCCTCGGCTCCACCCCAGGCTGAGATCAGGCAGCCCCTCTGGGGCAAGTGAAGAACGAGTTCAAGCTCCCCTGTCTTACCGCTTATTGTTCTTGACGACGCTGTAGGGGTGATTGTTGAGGCTTTTGACCTGGATGTCCATCCAGATGCCTTTGCTCGGGTTGCCGGAGCGGCTGCCGGCGGCTTCGAGGCGGTCGAGGACATCGAGGCCTTCGATGACGCGGCCGAAGACGGTGTGTTTGCCGTTGAGCCAAGGAGTGTCGTTGAAGCAGAGGAAGAACTGCGAGCCATTGGTGTCGGCGCCGCTGTTGGCCATCGACAGGATGCCACGGCCGACATGGAGGAGCTGCGGGGTGCATTCGTTGTCGAAGGCATAACCCGGGCCGCCGGTGCCGGCGTAGCCTTCTTCCTGGCCGCGACGGGTGTTGGGGCAGCCGCCCTGGGCCATGAAGCCGGGGATGATGCGGTGGAAACGCAGATCTTTGTAGAAGCCGTTTTGCGCCAAGCCGACGAAGTTGGCGACGGTGTTCGGACATTTGTCTTCGAAGAGCTCGGCCACCATGGTGCCTTCGGTGGTGACGATGGTGACGCGGGGATTCTGGTAGGTGGCGGTGACTACCGGGGCGGTGGCGGAGGTCATCGTTTTGCCAGTGCTAGTGCTAGCGCAGGCGGCGGTGAAGGCGAGGGCGAGCAGGAGAAGGAGTTTTTTCATGAGAGCCTTGTTGGGTTGGGGAAGCTCGGAACTTTAGTGCTCCCGCGAAGAGGACGCAAGCCCTGCGAAAAAAAGTGAGTAGTAGAAACCAAGTGGGGCGCCCGGATCCTTCGGTGAGCTCCCCACTGGGCTCGTCGGCATCCTGCCGGCTGTGTTTGGATTTCCCCTAGTGGGGATTTAGATGAGCTTGAAAGCGCCCTGCAACAACAAGCCGGCAGGATGCCGACGAACCCAGTGGAGAACAAGTCCCAGGGTTTCTTCACGACAATATCAGACACAGGCGGTGAAGCGGCGTCCGGGAAGGGGTTTGACCTGGCCGCGCAGCTCCATCTCCAGCAAGGCGGCGAAGAGCTTGCCGGGAGTCTCGCCGGTCTCGTCCTGCAAGGTGTCGGCGGTGGCGTCGCCGCGGCTCAGGGTGTCGAGAATTTTTAGCTCCAGCGGGCTGAGCTGGACGACTGGGAAGAGCTCGGGCTGGCGGAGCGGTTGAGTCGCGTTGGATTTTGCGCTCGGCGCAACGGCGACATTTTTCACCCGTTTGATGCCGGGAAGGAAGCTGAGCTCGTCGATGACGTCGTCGAAATTCTCGCACAGGCGGGCGCCGTCGCGAAGGAGCGAATGGCAGCCGCGGGATTGCGGCGAGGTCACCTGGCCCGGCACCGCGAGGACGCTACGGCCCTGTTCGAGGGCGAGGTTGCAGGTGATCAGCGAGCCGCTGCCGGTGCCGGCTTCGACGCAGAGGGTGGCGCGGGTCATGCCGGCGACGATGCGGTTGCGCATCGGGAAGGTGTGTTTTGCGGGGGCCGCAAGCAAGGGGAATTCGCTGATAACGGCGCCGCCGGAATCGGCGATGCGGCGGGCGAGGGCGACGTTCTCGAAGGGGAAGATCCGGCCGACGCCGCCACCGAGGACGGCGATGGTCTTGCCGCCTTCGTCGAGGGTGGCTTTATGAGCGCAGGTATCAATCCCTTGCGCCAAGCCGCTGACCACGGTCCAGCCGCCGGCGACGGCTTCGGCGCAGAGCTTGCGGCTCATCTGTTCGCCGTAGCGGCTGGGGTGGCGGGTGCCGACCACGGCAACGGTTTTCTCCGCTTCGCGCAGGCAAGTGCTGTCGCCGATGACATAGAGGATGACCGGGGCGTCGCGCAATTCTTTCAGCAGCGGCGGGTAGTCGGGATCCTGGAAGGTGATGATCTTGACCCCGGCGTCGTTGCATGCGTTGAGCTCAGACTTAAGGTCGCAGAACTGCTGCCAGTCGACGATCTGCTGCGCTAGCTTGTCGCCGATGCCCGGCACTCGCGCTAGCTCGCCGCGGCTGCGGGTGAAAACGGTCGAGAGCGAGCCGAACTCCTCTTCGAGGGCGCGGATACGGATCGGGCCGATGCCCGGCAGCAAATTTAAAACCACTAAGGCGTGAAAGCTTTCCATAAATCTAGTTCCGGTGTATGTTGCTTACAGACCCCTAATTAAGAGGGTTCATCGACTTCGTCCACCCCACCCAGAAGGATCCGCTCCCATGCGCCGTTCAACCTTCACCCTGATCGAGATGCTGGTCGTCATCTGCATCCTCCTCATCCTCATGGGCATCGGCGCCGCCGGCGTCAACAAGGTTCTGCAGAACAACGCCAAGAAGCAGACCAAGCTGGCGGTTAAAGCGATCGCAGCGGCGTGTGAAAGTTATAAAAATCGCTGGGGTTCGCTGCCATACAGTGCCGCAGCTCTTACAGCTTCTACCGATGCTACCGAAGCGAACCGATGGGTAGCCGTTGATTTCGGCAGCATTCTCCATGATGGCGGCGGTGCTGCGGGAGGGAGTGCGCAAAACAAACCGTTTATTGATTACGTCGCCTTAGAATTGGATAACTCCACCCCCTCTGCGATTAAAGACTACTGGGGCAACAACCTGTGGTACAAATACACCGCTGCAGGAGACTATATCGAGGTTAGATCCATTGGCTCTGATGCGACCCGAGGTAACACCGACGACATCCTCAGCTCCGGTCCCTGATGTCCCCTGATTCCTGGTCGCTCTCCCGCGACCTGCTGTTCCGCTATTGCCCTCGCGCCTATTGGTTGCGCTACCGCGGCCCCGGAGATCCCTGGGGCCGCGTATCTTTGCCCATGAAAAAGCTCGAATCACCGGAGATCCGGCGTCTCCGCGAGGACGGCTTGCGGGCGGCGTTTTTTGCTCTTTTAGACGATGCGGAAGCTTGGCAAGTCCGGCAGGTCTGTCGCCAGGCGATCTTCCGTCAGGCGGCCGCGATAGCTGGCCCTGCTGCAGCGTCTGAATGGGCCGAAGTTTTGCTGGAAGAGAGCGGCGACGCTTTGGAGGCGCTGAGCGATTCAGCCGATCTGGCGCAGCTGCGGCTTTTGCCGCCGGGGCAGTTTTTGCGACAGGAGCAAATTGCCATTCCGGTGGGTGAATTCAGCGCCTTCAGCCGCCTCGACGGCCGTTGGGCCGGGCAAGGCAAGTGGAAGCTCTTGCAGGCCGGTTGCGGCGGTCCGCATCGTTGGCGTCTCGCCCTGGCTGAGTTGTGGGCGACGACGAAGGGGCTGGCCCGTTTCGGCGAGGCCGAGCTCGCTTGGTTCGATCTGGAGACCGGCCGACTCGAATGGTGCGGCAGCAGCGCCGAAGCGGCGCAGCAAATCCGCGAACGGGTGCTGCTCGGCGCGCCCCTGTTCCTCTCCAATGACGAAGCCGATTATCCGCTTTGCGAAGAACGCGAAAAATGCCTCGGCTGCCCGTGGCGTTTGACCTGCGGACGCTGAAAAGCAAAAAAACTCCCGCCACAAGTGCGGGAGTTTTTTCGACCGGTGAGGGCCAGATCAGTGACCGTGGTCTTCGTCTTCCTCGGCATGAATGCCTTGGGCTTCGAGATCTTCCACCGAGTCGCCGTGAACGGCTTCGGGGTGGGGGATCTCCTCGTCCTCGTCGTCGTGCTGCGCTTGCTGGTCGGAGTCGCGCGGCGGGCCCCATTTCGACCCGACGTAGAGGTCGTAGGAGCACAGGCGTCCATCGAGGCCGCCGTTGCTGAGCGGCATCTTGCGGGTGGGTTTCAGGCCCATCTGGAAGAGCAGCTGCGGTTCGCCGAAGTAGACGTAGGCGTTGGAGCCGGGACACTTGAACTTGAGGAAGTCGCCAAGTTCTTTGCAGAAGGCTTCCATCGGGTCCTGGCCGGGGGCGAGGGGCGCCTTGGTGACCGGGTCGAGACGGATGCCGTAGGGCGGGTTGATCAGGATCGTCGACTTCGGTTGTTCGGGCAGATCTTGGAAGGGAATCTGGCGGAATTCGATCTTGTCGCCACCGGGCAGCAAAGCGGCGTTGGCGCGGGCGTTGGAGATGGCGCGGGCGTCGCAGTCGGAGGCGAAGATCAGGCCGGGCGGCAAGGGACGGATGGCCGCGGCGGCGTCATCCTTGACCTTCTGCCACAGGGCGGCGTCGAAGTCGGGCAGGAGTTTGTGGCCCCAGCGCGGACGCAGGTAGCCGCCGGGGATGCGGCAGTAGTCCATCATCGCCTCGATGGCGATGGTGCCGGCGCCGCACATCGGGTCGAGCAAGGGGCCTTGGCCGGTCCAGCCGGAGAAGCGGACGATGGCGGCGGCGAGGGTTTCCTGCATCGGCGCTTCGCCAGCCAGTTTGCGGTAACCGCGACGGTGCAGCGAGCCGCCGCCGAGGTCGAGGTTGACGCGAGCCTTGTTCTGCGAGATGTGCAGGTTGATCAGGATGTCGGGGTTCTCGGTGTCGACCGAGGGCCGCTCACCGCAGGAATCGCGGAAGTAGTCGCAGATGGCATCTTTGAGGCGGAGGCCGGCGAACTGCGAGTGGGTGATCTTCGAGTTGCCGACGTTGGCGACGATGGCGAAGGTGTTGGCCGGGGTCATCAGGGCGCCCCACTCGATGCGGCGGGCGTTGTCGTAGAGCTGGTCCGGGTGGTGCGCGTCGAAGCGGTGCAGCGGCGCGATCAGGCGGGCAAGGAGGCGGTTGCAATAGAGAATCCGGTAGAGGATCTCGTTGTTCCAGGCGGTGAAGCTGATCTCGCGGAAGTTAGTCAGGTCGACATCCTTGGCGCCGAGCTCGACCAGTTCGCGGGCGGCGATGCCTTTGAACTCTTCCGGCACCAAGGCCGAGAAGCTGCGGTGCTTCATGTAGCGGAAGAGGCTGTCTTCATCGGCGGGAGCCGCGGTCGAACGGGTCGGCGCGGTGCCGTAGACGCGGGGACGAGGTGCCGCAGGTTCTTCGTCGAAATTGTAGCGCTCGCTGCGGTGCTTGAAGGCCGGATCGCGGGGTTTGAAGACCAGGTCGTCGCTGGGCTTGTAAGCACTAGCATCGTCTTTCCAAGTCGAGGGATCGGCGCGAGGGATTTGACGCGGCATTTCTTTGCGCTCTTCGCGAGAATAAGGTTGATCCTGACGGACGCCATAACCACTGCCGGCGCCTTCGCGGGGCGCATAAGCCTGGCGCTCTTCGAGAGGCGTGTACGGGCTCGGTTTACGCGGCTGGAAAGGGGTGATGACGCGCGGTGCTTCATCGCGTTCGTAGCCACCACGCTCTGGGCGTTCATCCTGGGGCCGCCGCAATCCTTGCGGTGCTGGTTCATTGCGTTCATCGCGACGCGGGAAAGCCGGGCGGTCAGGCCGCTCCGGGCTGCCGCGCAAGGGGAAGGCCGGGCGATTCGGCCGCGGACCCTCGTCGCGAGGATCCTTCTGGGAACCGGACATGCTTATTTCCTCCGCAGCACCGCGGCGTAGGCGCCGTCGTGGTCTTCGCAGGGGAGGAGTTGGCGCTCTTCGACCAGTTCGAAATCGGTGTTGCGCTGCAGGAAGGCCTGCACCTGCTGGGTGTTCTCCTCCGGCTCGATCGAGCAGGTGGAGTAGACCAGACGGCCGCCGCG
>JAYTMY010000034.1:0-7029 GCA_043748535.1 Lentisphaeraceae bacterium
GCGCACTTCTGCGCTCACCGCAACGCCGGTGTCGTCGGCTTCGGCGATGACGTGGACGCGGTCGATGAGGAGCGGGTGGCAGAGGGGAATGAGCTCGGCAGTGCGTTTCGCCGCCATGATGCCGGCGATCCGGGCCGAGGCCAGGACATCGCCTTTTTTCAGGCCGTTGTCACGTAAGAGCGCGAGCGTCGCCGGCTGCAGGCTGATGTGGCCGCTGGCGCGCGCCGTGCGCACCTGTGGCGGCTTGGCGCTGACGTCGACCATCGACACCTTGCCGGCCTCATCGGTGTGGCTGAATGCGGGCTGGCTCATCACAGGCGGCAGTTGCGGATTTCGGTGACGATGATGCCCTTGGCGCCGGCATCGGCAAGGCGGTCGACGACATCGACCAGCTCCTTGTTGAGGACCATCACCTTGACGGCGCGCCACTCGGCATTTTGCAGAGGCATGACGGTGGGCGATTGCAGGCCGGGGCAGATGGCGCAGCACTTGTCGAGATCGCTGGCGCGGACGTCGTATTCGACCATGGAGTACTGGCGGGCGGTGACGATGCCTTGCAGGCGGCGGAGGAAGCGCTGGGCTTCGGCGCTGGCGACACCCGAGGGCTCTTTGCAGACGACGATGGCTTCCGAGTGAACCAAGGCTTCCCCGACGGTTTTCAGGCCGGCCTGGCGGATGGTGGTGCCGGTCTCGACGACGTCGGCGGCGGCATCGGCGATGCCGAGCTGGATCGAGATTTCGACCGCGCCAGAGAGCTCGATGACGGTGGCTTGCACACCGGCGGCTGCGAGGTGGCGGCGGACCAGATTGGGATAGGAGCAGGCGATACGCTTGCCCTGGAATTGCTGCAGGCTGGTGAATTGCTGATCCTGGGGGATGATGTAGTGCATCTTGCTGCGGCCGAAGTTGAGCGGCAAGGCTTCGTGCAGAGGGACGCCGCAGTCGAGCATGATGTCGCGGCCGGTGATGCCGAACTGGAAGACGCCGGACTCGACGTAGGTCGGGATGTCGGTGGGACGCAGGAAGTAAAATTCGACGCCATTGCCGGCATCGATGCAATGCAGATCCTTGACTCCTTTGCGCAGGCCATAACCGGCTTTCTGGATCAGTTCGATGGCCCCTTCGGAGAGGGCTCCTTTGTTAGGAATGGCAATGCGCAGCATGGTAGGTATCCTCGTCGTTGATGAATTCAGCCGCCTAAGATAAGCCGCGACCGCCCGCTGTCACCGCCGAGTTCACCAACGATGACGGGGAAAGCCGGAGGTTATAATCCGTGCGCCGATCCTCCACTCGCGATTCATTGAGCTAGCTTAGATCTATAACTTCGTCCGCCATCCTAAGCTTCAAATTCGGCCACCCCATTGAGGAGATCCCCGATGAAAACGCTACTAGCCTCACTTTGCCTCGCGCTCATCCTGCCGCTCCGCGCCGAGGACAGCAAGACGCCACCCGCCAAACCCGAGTCCGGCCGCTTGGCGAAACAGAAAATGCTGGAAGAGGAAAGAGCCAAAAACAAGGGTGCAGCCGGCGAAGCTCCCCGAATCGACCCCGGCATTGCCAACTTCTTCAAAAAAGCTGACCACAACAATGATGGCGTCTTGTCCGATGAAGAAGCCACTGCCCTTGCCGAACAGATCGCCAAAAACTACGAGCGAACCCGCAACGGCATCGGCAAAGAAATGGACGCCAATCAGGACGGCAAACTGAGCGGCGAGGAATTCATCGCGGTCAAAACGAAACTAAAAAATGGCTTTGATGCAATGGCGAGACAAAAAGATGTCACAGGAATTCTGAATGCGGCGATCAAAAACGGCGAGATCTCGCTCAGCATCAACACTAGCACCATGGGTGGCGATCCGGCATTTTTGACTAACAAAATGCTGCGAATCAAATACCAAGTGAAAGGCGCTGTTGCCTCGATAACTGTGAAAGATAATACCATCTTGTCCCTGAAAGGCGCAGATTTGAAGTTCGTCGAGGCCTATTACTGCCCAGAAGAACGATAAAAACCGGCCGCGGAATTCCTTCCGCGGCCGACTTCTCTTTGTCGCTAAAACCTCAGCCGATTTTCGGCAAGGAAGCCGCCGCGACGGCCTGGCCGTGGCGCTTCGACTTCTCGTCCGGGACGGTCAGGTTGATGTCGAGACCGGGGAACTCCGACTTGAGCACTTGTTTGGCTTTGGCGATGATGACGTCGCCGCCGCTGCCGCTGGTGACGCGGCCCATGATCAGCAGATGTTCGTAATCGTAGAATTCCGACAAGTGGGCGAGGTAGTAGCCGAAGCAGATGCCGATCGTCTCGTAGACCTTGAGGGCCCGAGGATCATCCGCCTTCATCAGCTTCTGCAGCTCTTCCAGCTTCTCGGGCAGACGCATGTCGTCGGGCAGGTGAATGCCAGCGAGCGGCAAGAGGCGGCCGACACCTTGTTGCGAGAAATACTGGACGCCGCAGCCGATGTCGCCGGACCATTCGTCGGTGGGGCCGTTTTCACGGTAGTCGAAGGGCACGAAGGCGAGCTCGCTGAGCCAGTTGGTCATGCGGCCTTCGGTGTCGACGTAGCCGGCGGCCACTGAGGTGCCCATGGCGATGCCAAGGACGCCGTTGACTTCCAGGCTCATCGAGGCGGCCAGGGCGGTGACGTCGCCGTCGTTGATCACTTCGAAGGGGATGTTGTGCCACTCCTTCTGGACCCGCTTGAACATCGGGCGGACGACGTCGGCGTAGACCTTCGGATCGGTGATGCCGCGGAAGAGCGAGGCGACGCCGACTTCATTGCTGATGTAGACGCCGGCGGAGGAGCCGCCGATGGCGTCGACCTTGCGGCCGGGCGGGCAGTGATCGGCCGCGATCTTCAGCGAGTGCATGATGCCGTCGAACTGGTAGCTCGGATCCTTCTGGAAGTAGGGATCCCACTTGATTTCCTCTGAGAAGACGACCTTGCCGTCGACCAAAAGAGCACATTTGCGGTCGGAACCACCGAGGTCGAAGCCGATGCGGACGCCATCGAGGTTGCGTCCGAGGGGCAGGTGCGACGTGGCTTCTTGCGGCAGCTCGCGCTCGCCGACAACGAGGACTTCGATGTCAGTCTGGAAGAGCTTGCGGATGAAGTCGACGTCAAAGGCGCGAGCGCCCTTGTCGGAGTAGATGACACTCAGCTCGGCCGCGATGCCTTCGGCGCTCGGACCGCAGAGGTAGATCTTGTTGCCTCCGCGGGCCCAGAGGAGGAATTTCACGATGCGCTCGACATAGGTGACGTTGAGGGCGGCGTGTTCCCCATGATGAGGCAGGCAGACTGTCCGGTAAACCGAAGCAGTGCCGTCGGGACGCGACAGGCCGATGGCCAGCGGCGCCGCGCCGGGAGTCTGCGCCGCGAGCTCGCGATAGGCCTTGTTCCACAAAGGAGCGGGAACAAAGCCAGGGTCGATCTCGGGAGTGAATTTCGGCTTGATTTTGAGCATGGGCATGGGTTATTCCTTGGGCATGAAAAGGGCTAGCAAAAGATATGTCACAGGACTAAGCAGGCCGAGTGCGAAACCGCCATGATCACCAAAGCCGAGTGCCGTGACAATAAAAACGACTTGCCAAAGCCAAGTCGGACTTGAGGTGGAATCGGCAATGCCGGCGCAAACTCCGGCGATGAAGGCGCCTTCCGGCTTCTTTCGCCAGCGTCTTTTCGAGCTAGGGCATGCGCTTGGCTCCGCAGTCGGAGTGTCACCTGCCAGCAAGCGAGTTTTCGCTTTTTGGAACTCATCCTCGCTCAGCACTCCCGCCTGACGGAGGGAGTCGAGCTTGGCGATCTCGTCGGCGAGGCTCATCGGCGACTTAAAGCGCGACGATGACGGCGACTTCGACGGCGCTGGCGAGGGGGAGCTTGGCGACTTGGAAGGTGTTGCGGGCGGGCTTGGGGTCGTTGACGTAGTACTGCTTGTAGACTTCGTTGAAGGCGGCGAAGTCGTTCAGGTCGGCGAGGTAGCACTCGGAACGGACGACGTCATCAAAGGTCTTGCCTTCAGCGGCGAGGACGGCTTTGATGTTGGCGAAGACGCGGTGGGCCTGGGCGGTGACATCGCCTTCGACCAGTTTGCCGGTGGCGGGGTCGAGGGGGATTTGGCCGGAGCAGAACATGAAGCCGTTGGCTTTGATGGCTTGCGAGTAGGGACCGATGGCGGCGGGGGCGTCTTTGGTTTCGACTTTGGTGAGCTTGGACATGTTTTGGATCTCCGCTTGTGTTGTTGAGGGAACGGCGGAATTTAGCACCGCGAAAATCCCTGTCGCGGGGCGATGACAAGCTTGGCGAAGCATACACCAGGAAGCCCGGCCCCCCTTTTTCCCGCCCCGCCGTAACTTTGCGCTGAACGCAATCGTAATTCCGAATGAACCCGGAGACCCACATGATCCCGCTTCTGTTGCACCTGCTTTTCGCCAATCCCTCCCCGTCTCCTGCGGAAGCCGCAAACCCCTCGTGGCAGGCGGCCGCGCCGCAAGCGTTCCAGACCCTGGATCTGAACTGGAACGATGCCACCCGCAAGCGCGACATGCCGGTCCGCTTGCGCCTGCCCGCCGGCAAGGACCCGCCCCCCGTCCTCCTCCTCTCGCACGGCCTCGGCGGCTCGCGCGACGGCATCTCCTACCTCGCCGAAGCCTGCGCCGCGCAAGGCTGGATCTGCCTCAACCTGCAACACCCCGGCTCGGATGAATCGATCTGGAAAGACAAGCCCCTGCGCGAGCGCGCCGCAAGCTTCCAGACCGCCCTCAAAGACCCGCGCCAAGCGGTCTCCAGAGCCCAGGACGTCAGCTTCGCCATCGATCAACTGGAACGGCTCAACCAGGACAAGTCGTCGCCACTTTTCGGTCGTGTCGACCTGTCGCGCCTCGCCCTCGCCGGCCACTCCTACGGCGCCTGGACCAGCATGGCCTGCGCGGGGCGCCAGACCGCGGGTCCGCGCAACGCCGACAAAGGCGACACCCTCTTTGGCGAGAAACGCCTGAAAGCCGTCATCGCCTTGTCGCCGCAGGGTCAAGCGACGCTGGAGGCCGAGCGTCTCGCCAGCTCCGGCATCTTCCTACCGGCTCTGCACATCACCGGAGCCAAAGACTCCTCGCCGATTCAGAACGACATGAGCCCTGCGCGCCGCCGCCTCTCCTTCGATGCCAGCCCCGAGGCCGCCGGATCGCGATTCCTGCTCTGGTTCGATGTCGCCGACCACATGGTTTTCAACGGTGTCGGCAAGGAGAACAGCATCCTCAGCCGGGCTCGCGATGGCTCGCATGACGCCGCGATTCAAAGCCGCGTCGTCCAAGCCACGCTCGCCTTCCTCGCCGCCGAAGTCCTCGGCAAGCCGCAGGCCGAGCGATTCCTCCGCGACGGCAGCCTGCAAAAGCTGGTGAACGGCGAAGGCAAGGCCGAGAGCCATCTCCTGCCCGAAAGCGTCGAGCAGGCCCGCCTTTTGCTTGCCCATCTTGGCGGCAGCAAGTACCAGCACGGTCCCCAGCTCTTCACCTGGCCGGCCGCCGGCAAGCCGGGCCTCGCCCAGGGCGATTGTAGCGGCTTCGTCGGCGCCCTCTTCGAGCGCTGCCATCCCGAGCTCTGGGCCGAGATGAAAAACGCCAAGGCCAAAGGACGCCCCCTGGCCACCGATTTCGCCACCGCGATCCAAGCAGGCAAGGGCTTCACCCGCAGCGACAAAGTCGCTGAGCTCCGCCCCGGCGACCTGCTCGCCGTCGACTACGAGGACGGCGCCGAAAACACCGGCCACGTCATGCTCGCCGACGGCCCTGCCGTGCCGCGCCGCGACGACACGCCGCCACTCCTCCCCGGCTCGAAACAATGGCTGATCCCAGTGATCGATTCTTCCAAGTCCCAGCACGGCCCCGGCGACACCCGCAAAGACGATCAAAGCGGCCTCGGACGCGGTCTGCTACGCCTCTACGCCGATGCCGAGGGCAAGCTCATCGGCTGGTCCTGGAGCTCCCTCAAAGCCTCGCAACTCTACACCACGGAACGTCCGATCGTGTCGGGACGAATGAAGTGAGTTTTTCTCGGTTTCCGTTTCAGCGACCCTTCCAAAGATCCTCGGGACCGGCTACAATAGAGGCCGTAGCGCCTTGTTTCCTGAGTCCACCCCGTTTAGGCGCCCCTGATGAAACTGCTGATTGCACCGCTTGTCATCGCCCTCAGCCTGTCGCTCCTCGCGGAAGACAAGGAGCCGCCTGCCAAGCCTGATTCGGGACGACTCACCAAGTTGAAAATCCTGGAGCAGGAAAAAGCCAATCACCAGGAGAAAGGCGGCGAAGGTAAAAAACCCGAATCCGGCCCCGGCGAATTCCTGAAACGCGCTGACTGCAATCACGACGGCATCCTGTCGGACGACGAGTGCCAGACCTTCGCCGAGCAGATCGCGAAAACCTTCGAGCGCAACCGAAACGGCATCGGCAAGGAGATGGATGCCAACCAGGATGGCAAGCTCAGCGGCGACGAATTGGCCGCCCTCAAATCGAAGCTGAAATGCCGCTTCGCCGAAGCCTCTCGCCAAAGAGACGTCACCTGCACGCTCAATGACGCGATCAAAAACGGCGCCATATCTTTCACCGTCAACAACGCCGCCCTGGGCGGCGATCCGGCGCCCAACACCGTCAAATGCCTGCGGGTGAAATACCAGTACAACGGCACCCAGCTAACCACGACGGTGAAAGAAGACGCCACCCTCTCACTCAAGGGCGCGGCCGACCTGAAGATTATCGAGGCCTATTACGGGCCGGCCGAGAAGGAATAAAGCCTTAGTGCGGTGAATTTATTCTTTATGTCAGGATTCAAACCGAAAAATTTGACTTCGCGGCAATAAAAGCTTTGATCAGCTGATTTCCCCCGGGTAGAGCAGATGACCCTGCTCCCGCTGCCCAGCCTTGGCTGCGGCGGCGAAACCCAACAGCTGACCTAAATACCCACATACCGCAGGCGCATGCTCGAAATGGTCCTGACCCAGGCTTAGCGTTGGCGCTCCATGCGAGAGGTAAAGTTTATATTAATA
>JAYTMY010000035.1:0-14640 GCA_043748535.1 Lentisphaeraceae bacterium
CCAGGGTGTCGCCGATGCGGCTCAACCCTGGGCTAAAATCTGAAACCCCTTTGGGGTCAAGCTGCAGTTGAGCTCAAACAAGTTCGACAGCGGTTTTTAGGCTCAATCTTTTCGCAGACTCGGGACGGGACGCAGGGAGACGGCATCGGCGGTGGGGAAGTCGGTCAAGGGATAATCGACCGGCTTTTTTGCCAGCCATTGCACAGCGCGGATGAAGATGCTTTGGAAGCCGGCGCAGCGCATGTCCACCGGATCGAGCTCGTCGCGCCAGACGTGGCCGAAGGTGGAGTTGTAGACCCGTCCACGTCCGTAAAGAACGCTCCATTCGATCGGCCAATGTTCGCCGGTCTTGGGCTCTTCGGCCCAGGAATGAATGGTCAGATTTTCGGCTGGACCGCGGGCATAGGTGTAGACCTCGATCAAAGGGGTTTTCCAGCTCTGCGGCATGCCGGCATGAATGGGATCTTCGCTGCAGCGATGAATGACGCGGTCCTGGCGGGCGCCGTGTCCCGTTCCCTGGCCGCTGCCTGGCGGGATCCGCTCGAGGCTGCCGTCGGCACGCAGGCGCAGAGCCCAGCCGTAGGAAGCCGGACGCCAGCCGAGGCCGATGATCTGGTTGTACTCCGGCCAGGACGGAAAGGCGTTGTTGGCCGAGTGCAGAATGAAGACCCCGCCGCCGTCGCGGACGAAGCGCTCAAATGCCGCTTGCGCCGGCGCTGGCCAAGCAGGGCCGGAATGATTGATGTCGTTACAGGTCTGCACCACCACATCGTAGCGATCAAAAGCGGGGCACCAAGAGGCGTAGGCGGGAGTGTCGATCGGCGCCGTCTCGATGTCCACCTCCATCCGTCCAGAAGAGACGAGGATGGCCTGGGCACAAGCGCTGGTGCGTTGCCAATCGTGGTTGCCGAAGCCGTCGACAATCAAGACTCGGATCGGCGTTGGCGGGGTCGAAGACCCACACGAGGCCAAGAAGCTGAGGGCAACGAGGATCAGAACTAGAAGTTGTTTCGGCATAGCGATCAACCGGCCGGCGGCGGCACATCCTTGCGCACCACTTCGCCGGGAAGAGTGGAGCTCTTCGCCGCCATTTTACGGCCGGGATAGAAGGAGGTGTTGATGCCGGTGTGAACGCCGTCGCCGATGATGACGCCGAGCTTGCGACGGCCGGTGTCGACCAGTTCGTGCTTGACCAGAGAACGGTGGTTGCCGCCGTCGTGGCGCAAGTTCGAGGTGATGGTGCCGGCGCCGAAGTTCACCTTGGCGCCGAGGATCGAATCGCCGAGGTAGGTCAGGTGTCCGACGCTGGTGCCGTTGAGGAGGATCGAGTTCTTGATTTCGACGGCGTTGCCGACGTGGCATTTATCACCGATGCTGGTGCTGCCGCGGAGGTAGCAGTTGGGGCCGATCTTGCAGCCTTCGCCGATGACGACATTGCCTTCGATGAAGACGCCGGGGAGGAGGCGGCTGCCCTTGCCGAGATGGAGTCTGCCTTCGACCACGGCAAGCGGATGGACCTCGCCGTCGATGCGGTCCTCGCTCAGATTGCCCACGATTTCTTCATTGACGCGGAGCAGATCCCAGGGGAAGCGGACGGCGAAGCTGTCGCGAGTTTCAAAGGCGTCGCCTTGCATCAGGTCGCCATGCAGGCAGCCGTCGTTCCACACCCAGGCGGCGATCAGCTCGCCTTTCGGGGAGACCAAGGCCTGTCTGCGGGTGAAGGCGAGTTTCATATCCGCGAGGGAGATCCAAGCGCCTTCCTGGAGGAAGAAGTCGGCATCGTGGGGCTGGGCGACTTCATGGCTGCCGAGGCTGGCGAGGCGTTCATTCTGCCAATCGCGGAGGCGGCGGTTGGCGACCGGGAAGTCGGCGAGGGCGCGAGTGCTGGTCAGCGGTTCGCAATGGAGATCAGAAGGGATGTAGAAGTGTTTCATCGTCGTATTCCTGCTGTTAGGGCCTCGGCGAGGAGAAAAAGGGGTCACTTGCTGCGCAGGCGATAGCGGTCGAGCCAGGCTTTCAGGGCGGCGCCGGGGCATTCGGTCTGGCACAGGTGGCGATGGCCGTAGACCATGCGGGGCGGCAGGTTGTACTTGGCTCGCAGGGCGCCGAGGAGGCGGTCGAGGGACTGCAGCTGCTTGGCGTTGGGCAGGACTTTCTCAAAATCGCCCATCATGGCGATGCCGAGGTTGTTAGGGTTGTGCGAGTGCGCATGAGCGCCTTGGAAACGAACCGGACGGCCTTCGTAGACCGTGCCGTCGCGACCGATGACGTAGTGATAGGCGATACAAGCCCATTTCTTGTTGTCGCGGTGATATTGCTCGACAGCCCGTAGGAACTCCAGGTCTTTCATGGTTTTCAGCGCCGCACCTTCGGAGGTGTGGTGGACGGTGATTTTGTTGACCCGGCCCATCGCGTCGATATTGCCTTTGATCGGCAGGCTGGCCCACTTGCTGCGCGGGACGACGGTGATTTTTCCGCTTGCGGCGGGAGCGGCTTCGGTGCTGGCGGTGGCGCTTGGCTTGGCGCTCGGGCTGGTTGCCGGGGCGGCCGGGGTGCGGCCGGGGATGCGGAGCTTCTGGCCGATCACCACGACACTGCTTTTCATCTGATTGGCGGTCATCAACGCCTGGCTGCTGACGCGGTAGTTGGCGGCGATCTCCGACAGGGTGTCGCCAGGTTTGACGACGTGGATGGTTTCCTGGGCGGGATTGGCGGGACGGCCGGAGGCGGGCGGGATGCCGAGGGCCAGATCGCTGGCGGCGATTTCAATATCGGTGACCCGCGGGATGTCTGCATTGACGGGACTGAGGTTGATTTCGGGGGCTTGGGGCTGAGCAACTGGGGCGGGGGAGGGGCTCGGCACGGGAGTGGGCTGCGGCTTCGTCGTCGGCTTTTCCGGCGGCAGCTCAATGACGTCGCGAGGTTTTGCGGCGAACGCATTCAAACTCAGCAGCACGGCAAGTGAGAAGAAGAGATGGCGCATGTTATTCCTTTGTGGATCGGGGGCGCTGAGAATTCACATCACAAGTCTAAGCTCGGCTTGGAAGCGCACAAGATTTGAATATTCGCCGGAGAGGGAATTTAGCGGTTTTTTATCTCGTCTCGCAGCTTGTTCCTTGGCAGGCTTGCGCTTCGAGGGAGAATCCGGCCTTTTCAATCTCGGCGCAGACGGCGGGCATTTGCCCACTTGGCAGGAGAAAAGTCGCCTCTTCTTCGACCAGTCGGATGTCGATGGCGCTGGCTCCGGCACGCTCCAGGATGGCGGTGATCTTGCGGACGCAGCTCTGGCAATTCATGCCGCTGATCCGCAAGTGCTGCGGCTCGGCGAGCGCCGTGGCAGGCGAGGCACGACGCAGGCGGCTGCCCCATTCGCGCCAGGCGCAGGCGACAAACAAGCCGGCGAGGAGCGCCGCCGCGGCGTGCTGCCACCAACCAAGATGCTCGCCGCACGCCGCGCAGACGGTAACCATGTCGCCCGACATCTTGCCGAGCATGGGCGCGCCGAGCAGTGCCAGCAGGATCGAGCCGAGGCTGATGCAGCTCAGCATGATGGCGACGAAGCGTCCGCCGAATTCCTTGCGCACCGCCACCAGAGTCGCCAAGTTGGTCGCCGGACCGGCGATCAGGAGCACCAGGGCGGCGGACAAAGGCATGCCCCCGGCGACCAGGGCGGCGGCGAGCGGCACCGAGGCGGTCGAACAGATGTACAGCGGCACGGCGAGGATCAGCACCGCCAAAAGAGTCAGCGGCAGCGGCCACGACGAGGTCGACGCCAAGGCGTTTGCGGGCAGCAGAAAGGACACCAAGGCGGACAAGGCGATGCCGATCAGCAAGGGCTTCCAGATGCTGCCAAAGAGGTCATTCCAGATGAAGGACCATCCGGCTCGCCAGGTCTTGTCGCGCTGCGGCAGAGGAGAGTCGATCTGCGCCTCCGGGCTTGAGGCGGGGCAAAGCCAACCCGCCACCAAGCCGATGATCAGGGCACTGACGACTCGGAAGACGGCAAACGGCCAGCCGAGCATACCGGCAGTGACCAGGATCGAATCCGCCCCGGTTTGCGGTGTCGTCACCAGGAAAGCCATCGCCGGAGGATCGCCGGCGCCGCTGCGCCGCAAAGTGATCGCCGAGGGTAAGACACCGCAGGAGCACAGCGGCAGCGGGATGCCGATGATCACTGCTTTGAGGACGCCGAAGCGCCGCCCCGGGCCGAAGTGGCGGCGCAGCAGCGCCGGATCGACCCAGACCGCGAGGAATCCGGACAGCAGGCAGCCGAGCAGGAACCACGGCGCCAGTTGCGCCAGGGTGTTCCAGAAGATCTCGAGAAACTGGCTCAATGCGCGGCTCCTTGCACCAGCTTGGTGTACTCGCCGTTGAGGGCAAGAAGTTGAGCGTCGCTGCCGTCTTCGATGATGCGGCCCTGCTCCATCACCAGGATGCGCTCGGCGCGGCGGATGGTCGACAGGCGGTGGGCGATGATGATGGTGGTGCGTCCGTGTACCAGGCGTTGCAAAGCGCGCTCCAAGATGACTTCGGTGGCGACGTCAATGGCCGAGGTGGCTTCGTCGAGAATCAGGACCTTGGGATCGGCGGCGAGGGCTCGGGACAAGGAGATTAGCTGGCGTTGGCCGACCGACAGATTGGAGCCGCCTTCCATCACTTCGGTGTCGTAGGAATCGGGCAGGGCGTCGATGGCTTCGTGCGTGCCGAGGCCTTCGCAGAGTTTCTGGACTTCGTCGCGGCTGAGTTCGGGACGGCGGAAGCGGATGTTGTCGAGCACGGTGCCGGAGAAGAGAAAGCCTTCCTGCAAGACGATGCCCATGTGGGCGTGCAGGTCGTCTTGGCGGAAGACCCGCAGGTCGCGGCCGTCAACCATCACCTGGCCTTCCTGGGGGTCGTGGAAGCGGGCGGCGAGGTGGGCGATGGTGGTTTTGCCAGCGCCGGTTTTGCCGACGATGGCGACCACTTGGCCGGCGGGGATATCGAGGTCGATGCCCTTGAGGATCCAGGGTCCGTCTTCTTTGTAGCGGAACTGGACTTGGCGGAAGCTGAGAGCGCCCTTCATGCGGGGCAGTTCTTCGGGCTCGGCCGGGTCCTTGATCTCCGGTTGCAGCTCGAGCACTTGGAAGACGCGGCGGGCCGAGGTGGCGGCGTTGATGCTCATGTTGTAGATGTCGATCAGCATCCGGATCGGGATGAGCAGCATGTTCATGTAGAGGACGCAGGCGACGAGGTCGGCCGGAGTGATCAGTTGTCCGTGCGACATGGCGCCGTGCTCCAGCATCCACGCGCCCCAGGTGATCACCGTGACGATGCCGAGGATGCCGAGGGCGTCCATGGTCGGCATCAGGATCGCGGTGGCCTTCAAGACCTTGAGCGACAAGCGGACGTTCTCCTGGTTGAATTCCATGTAGGCCGACAGGTTTTTCTCTTCGCGGGCGAAGGCTTGGGTGACGCGGACGCCGCGGATCGATTCGGCGAGATAGGCGATCATGCGCGAGTTCTGCGACGACAGCTCTTCGACGCGGGCCCGGATGCGTTTCTGGAGCCAGGCGATGACGGCGCAGCCGATGGGGATGACGACGGCGGCGACGGCGAGGAGCGAAGGAGCGACGTCCCACAGCTTCCACGCGATGATACCGGTGTAGGAGCAGATCATGAAGACCACCATCAAGCCGAAGGTGAGGAAGTCGTAAATGGTATTCATGTCGCCGGTGCCGCGGGCGACCAGCCAGCCGAGCTTATGGGTGTCGTAAAAACTTTTCGACAGCGACATCAGCTTGGCGAAGAACTGCGTGCGCAGCTTGATCATGGCGCGGTTGGTGGCGTAGACGGTGACCATGAACTGAGACCAGCCGAAGGCCCGGTTGGCAAGGAGGACGACGAGTAGCCAGCCGAGCAGCGAGGCCCAACTGGCCGTCGACAAGTCGTCGCGGTTGGCGATGCCGCGGCACATGTCGATGATGTGCAACTCCGCCATGACAAAGCCGATGCAGAGGAGATTGCCGAGGAAGATGAACCACTTGAAGCCATCGATCAGACCATAAAGACGGCCGATGATCATGAAGACCTCGCTGCCGATACTGCGGATCTCCTGCTCTTCCTGTTCGTCGAGACCCTGGCTCATGGGCGTGATTTCCCGGCTTTCATCAGCAGGCAGCAGGCGATGCCGGCGCAAGCGCAGAGCAAGCTCAAAGCCAGATAGCTGAACTGGTCACTTTGGACGAGATCATGACGCTGCAAATCCGTCAGGCTGGTGCCGATATCTACCGTGAGCAGGCTTCCTTCACGCCGTATGTACGCGAAAATGGCGGTGCAGGCGGCAAGGCCGTTGGCGAAAAACAGCGGCAGCCAAGTCACGGCCGGAAGCCGTCGGCAGCAGATCAGACCCAGGATCGTCGGAGCCAGCAGGGTGGCCTGGAGCAAGAAGGCCAGGACTGGGGCTTCGGGGGGATTCATCGTTTCACCTGCACTGCGGGACGAAGCCAGATCCAAGCCAAGATCACCAGAAGCGACGAGCTCAAGCCGATCAGCTGCAGGCCGTTCTGCATCTGGACTTGCGCAGCCAGACGCAAAGGTGATTCCGTCTCGGTCAAGGCGCGGATGCGAAAGACTTCGGCGGCTTGCCAAGTGGCCAGTGCGGTGGCACTGCACAGGAGCAGGGAGACGGCGAGGAAACGCGGCAGCATCGTGGCTGGGCGTCCGAGCCATTTCTTGGCCACCCACAGGAGCAGGAGGGCGAGGCATTGGGACGCTATGGCCAGGGCAAAGGAGTGGTCGGCCTGGTGGAGCCGGCCGATGAGGCGTTCGTCGCTGAGCTCTGCGATGGCTGAAAAGAGGATGGCTGAAAAGAGAAACATCTGAATCCGCTTGCGATTGAGTGGGGGCCCGCCAATTTGCTCCGGATTTAGGGCGGCGCAATCAGGCGAGGCAGTGAATGTCCCCAGCAAAGACAGTTTTGGGTTCGGTCGAGCTCGCCTTGTTTCAGGGCTGCGGCGAGACGCCGACATGCCAGCCCGGGCCCATGACGCCGACCGAGGGGAAGCGGCGGGTGCCGGGCAGATCGTAGTGGCTGTCGTGAATCATGACGCTGTGGCGGATGATCGGCCAGACCTCGGTGCGGAGGAACCACTGGTCGATGTGTTTGGTCGGGGTCGCCACCGGCTTGTAGGCGCCGATGAATTGCCCCATCTCGGGGAGCAGACCGCAGACCCCGCCCCACATGCCGGCGAGCATGATCTCGGAGTGCGACAGGTGGTCGCGCATGCAGTGAAAAAGCTTGTCGGAGGCGAGCCATTCATCGACGGCGCAGCGCTCGCGGATGTTGAGGATCGAATCAGCGTCGCGACACAGGAAGTAATCGGCATTTTCATCGTTGGCGGCATGGAAACGCCAGAACAAGCCCTGGAAGCTCTGGTTGCGAGCCATTTTGACCACTTGCGCGCCGCGTTTCAGCAGGTCGTTGACGGTTTCCTGCGGCACCGAGTCATCGACATAAAAACGGCAGGTCCAGCCCGGGTAGACATAGGGCAAAGCGCGGATGTTGTGGATGGCGTTTTTGACGTAGCGCGGGTCGCTGCCCCAGAGGGAGAAGGCGATGATATTGCGCTCCGGCCGCGAAAAATCGAAGGCCGGCTTGGCCTTCTCCGGCAGGCCATGGGGGCGCTCGGGCGACATGGCGTCCTTCAGGTACAAGGCAAGATTGCCGTAGCGGCGGGCGTCGTTCCATCGTTCCAGCTTGAAACAGGCTTCGGCAAGGCCATCGAGAAGATTCGGCGTGATCGCACCTTCGTCGAGATTGCGCTTCATCACCTCGAAGGCCTTTTCTGGCCGTCCCGCCATACAGCAGGTGGCACCGAGATTTTCCCGCAGATTGTGATCGGACGGACGCAGCGCGCAGGCCTGCTCGAAGGCGGCGACGGCATTGTCGAACTTCTTCAGCGAGAATTCGATCACACCCAGGAAGGTCCAGGCGTCGGCCTTGTCGTTGTGATTTTCCGGCAGTTCCTCGATGAACTTGCGCTGCTCCGCCGCAGCTTCGATAAACTTGCCTTGAGAGTAGAAGATCTGTGCAGATTGAGAACGTGACATGGGGGGATCCGAAGTTGAAGGTTGAAAGTTATGGATTGAGTTGAAATGAGATTAAATGCGATGCGGCAAACTTTTCGACGCGTGCAAATCCAGAACGAGCACGAATCGGGAGCTTTTAGTCGTTCGTCGCGAAGCGACGGTGTGAGTGTAGCCGGGGGTTTCAACCCCCGGGCACAATCGAGAGGGAATCGCCGTCGCGAAGCGACAGGATGACATGACGGTGTTGGCTATGCCAAGACGCCCCCAAACGCATCCGTCACCGCGTCGCTGCCGCGACGCCAAATTCATTCCCAATCGCACCGGGGGTTGAAACCCCCGGCTACACTCATGCCGTCGCTTCGCGACGAACAAACAAGCGCTGACTGAATTTGGACACGTTGATACTTTTTTCGTCAATTGCCGCGCCTTCTGCCAAGCCATTAAATCTTCAAAGCTTTTGATGTTGCTCATTACTTTTGCACTCCCCTTCAACTTCATCAACAACTTTCAACCTTCAACTTTTATTCCTTGACATGGACTGAGTGATTCTGTCCGACGTGGCGGTCAGGGGGAAGTCCGCCAACGGCGGGGAAGCGGCGGGTGCCGGGGACATCGTAAAGCGAGTCGTGAATGCAGGTCTTGTCGCGGATGCGGGGCCAGACCATGTCGCGGAGGAACCACTGGTCGACGTTGCGGGTGGTCAGGTGCGGCGGCTTGTAGCTGGCGATGAGTTTTTCGATGTCCGGCAGGATGCCGGCGGCACCGCCCCACATGCCGGCGAGCATCAGGTCGGTGTGGGTGTAGAAGTCGCGCATGACATGGAAAGGCAGGCCGGAGGCGAGCCATTCGTCGACGGCGACGCGTTCCTTGGTGGAGAGCAGCGAGTCGGCGTCGCGGCAGAGGAAGTATTCGACCTCCGGATCGCTGGCGACGAGGAAGCGCCAGAACAGGCCTTCGTACTGTTTGTTGCGGCTCATCATCTTGACCTGGCCACCGGCTTCGGCGAGGGCCTTGCGGATGTCTTCTGGCACCGAATCGTCGACATAGAAGCGGCAGGTCCAGGCGGGGAAGAGATATTTGGCCGCCTCGATGTTGTCGAGCCCGGTGCGGGTGTAGCGCGGGTTGTCGCCCCAGATCGAATAAGCGATGATGTTTTTCTGGCGGCGGCTGTTGTGATTGAACCCCGGCAGCGGCTTCTTCAACAGGTCGTCGATGCGATTATGAGCGCTCGCCGCATCCTTGGCCATCAGCGAGGCGTTGCCGTATTTGCGGGCGCCTTCGAGGTCGCGGAGACGTCCGTAGCAGTTCGCCAGGCCGTCATAGACGTTTGGGGTCGACTGGCCGAGTTCGAGCGCTTTGAGAAAGGAGTCCCGCGCCTCCGCCGACATGTGGCAGCGACCGAGGGCGACGCCATGATTCTCCCAGTGCGAGGCGTTGCCGGGATCAAGCTGCACGGCGGCGGCGGTGGCCGACATCAAGCCCTTGAAGTCGCCAAGGGCGAAGAGGATGGCGCCCATAAACACCAGCGCCGCGGCGCGATCGA
The DNA here is from genome assembly GCA_043748535.1 of Lentisphaeraceae bacterium. Classification (GTDB taxonomy): domain Bacteria; phylum Verrucomicrobiota; class Lentisphaeria; order Lentisphaerales; family Lentisphaeraceae; genus CAMCSH01. Next base: position 9,611 of record JAYTMY010000035.1, read on the forward strand.
CACTTTGATCCATCGGCAGACTGTTGAGGTGGGCGACCTGAGCTTGGGCTGCCTCGGTGAATTTTCCGGCGGAATAAAGCTGACGAATGGCTGGAGTGCTCGACTTATCCATGAGTGAAACCTTATTTATTGAGGGGGGACGTCGCAAGGTAATCGCGCTTTGCTTTTTGGCTTGGCGCGAAGTGCCGTCACTGAGTCAAGCAGGAACAGTGCCAAACTGAATTCAGGTGTTTTCGCCCCGTTTCCATTTTTTTTGCGCCGCAGAACGTCTCGTTTCTTTGTCATAAAATCTCATGAATTTCTTGCGGATTAAGAGTTTCCTTCATTGCTCAGGAGCCAAGACGGAAGCATAATTAGAGATGAACAATCATGCCCACCGGAGATCGCTATGGCTTCTTTGCTCGTCAAAACCCTGAATCTGATCGAAGCTTCGACCTTGAAGCTGACGACGTCTTCGTTGTCACTCTCCGCCGATTTGCTCAAGCTGGCGCCGGGGGACATTCGTTTTGAGATCAAAGAAGTGTCCGGCTTACAAGTCCTTGCCCCAAGCGGGCTGAGCTTCACTTATGCTGATCTGAAAGCCGGCTTGGTCAGCCTCAGAGTCGACATCTCTGCAGCGCAGTCGGGTCTGCCCGATTTCCAGATCCAAGTCACGGCGCCGGGTTCCCTGTCGAGCGACTGGGTTCGACCTCTGATCAGCTACAAAGGCATCAACGAAGCACCGTCTATCACGCATGCCCCCTTCAGCATCGCCCAAGGTGGCTGCCGGCTCGTAGATCGCAGCCTGATCTCGGCTCAAGACGAAGAATCAAACGATCCCGGCAGCCTTCTCTTCACCGCCAAGGTTTCCCGCGGCAGCTTCCTGGTCAACGGCTACGCCAGCACCAGCTTCAACCTCGCCGACATCGATGGCGGCAGAGTCTATTTCAAGCATGACAACAGCCTCCTTGCGCCACTCATCAGCCTAAGCGTCGCCGATGCTTATGGCAAAATCAGCAAGACCAGTTTCACTGCGAATTTGAGCCCGGACATTCCGTCCGCAACAGTTCCGCCGCCCTCGATTGTCAAAGTGACGAAACCCCTGGCCATCACCGAAGGGGGAATCACCAGCTTGAAAGCCCTCTTGCCGCAGGTTGACGCCAGTCTTCTGGCTGGACTTAATTTCAAAGTCGACTCGATCTCGCATGCCAAGGTCTTGCTCAAGATCGACAGTAAAACCAGTAAAACCGTTTCCGCCTTCACCTACGCCCAGCTCAAGGCCGGCCTGATCAGCTTGCAGCATGATGGCGCCGAAGCCGCTCCCAGCCTCAAGCTCAGTGTCAGCAATACCGGAGGCAGCCTCGGATCGACCTCGCTGCCCTTCGCCTTCAAAGCAGTCAACGACGCACCCATCGTCGTCGCCCACGACTTCGCCGTCAATCCCGGCGGCACGATCCAGATCACCAGCGGCCTGATCTTCGCATCGGATGAAGAAATGAATCTCATCGCTGGCAGCTCTTCAGTCATGATTTCCGTCAGCGCCAAAAACGGCCAGTTCCTGCGTGACGGAACAATCGCTACACAGTTCACCGTCGGCGACATCGAGAAAGGCCTGGTCTCCTTCCGCCACACCGGCAAGCCCGGCACCCTCGCCAGCTTCACCGTCAAAGCGAGCGACGACAACGGCAAGAGCTCAGCCAGCGTCAGCTTCCGCAGCCGCAATGCGGATGCCGATACCCTCGCCCCGGCATTTGGCAACAATGATTTCACCATCAGCAAAGGCGGATCTTTGACCCTCAGCCCGGCCCAGCTCAGCGCCAGCGATGGCGATAGCCGCGATGCCGAACTGCTCTTCACCGTCAGTCAAATCACCCATGGACGCTTCACTCGCCTCGGCGACACGGTTGAACAATTCTCCCTCGAAGATGTCAAACTCAAACGAGTCGTCTTCATCCACGACGGCAGTGACTTCGCCCCGACCTTCTCCTTCACCCTCAGCGACGGCAGCCACCAGATCGCCATTGTTGACGGCAATATCCACTACCTCAACCAAGTCCTGAATGAGGTCGTTTTTGACAGCCTCAACACGGAAATCATTGAGCTTGATGACAGCGACCACCTGATCACCCTCAGTGCCGACAATGCAGGAACGATTCGCAGCGGCTCCGGCTCCGACCGCCTCGAACTCGATGAGCTGGGCGTCAACCACGGCACGATTGATCTCGGCAACGGTGACAACGTGCTGGAATGGGACGGTCAATCACCTCTCGGCGCCATCATCGCCGGCGCCGGCTTCGACACCCTCGAGTTGCAAGGCTCGGCCACGCTCAGCGCATCCGTCCTCGGCGGACTCTCCGGATTTGATCAGATCGATCTGAACGGCCAGGACGCCGTCATTCAAAATCTCCCCGCCGTCTTCACCGGCATGCTTTTCTCCGGCGACGCCAGCGCCTCGCTCCTGCTTACCGGATTCATCCTCAAAGGCGAAGCTGTCACGCGAAATGGCCACACCTATCAGACCTGGGCCAGCGTCAGCGCCCCAGCTTTCACGATCCTGGTGCAAGACGACATCGTCACCGACAACGGCATTCCGGTATTCAGCACCGGCCCCAGCGTCGACCTCAACGAAAATTGCGACATTTCTCCGGCTGTCTACACCGCCCAAGCCGCACTCGCCATCCTCACGACTCCGATCGAATACAGCCTATCCGGCACCGATGCCACAGCCTTCACCATCGACTCCGTCAGCGGCCAGATCCACCTGAAAAACAGCCCCGATTATGAGGCTCGTTCGACTTATCAGCTCAGCATCACGGCCCAAGCCGGTTTGGCCTCAAGCCAGCAGACAGTCGTCATTACGATTCACGACCTCAACGAAGCCCCGACAGCCGTGGTCCTCAGCAACACCGTCAGCTCGATCAACGAGAACGTCGTGGTCGGTGTCGGCATCAAAATCGCCGACATCGCGGTCATCGACGACGCGCTCGGCTCCAGAACCCTCAGCCTCAGCGGCGCCGATGCCGCCAGCTTCAGCATCGTCGGAACCGAACTTCGCTACACCGGCAGCAGCCCGAACTTTGAATCCAAGGCCAGCTACGCCGTCAATATCGTCGCCACCGACGCCGCTCTCGGTGCCAGCGTTTCCAGCAGCTTGACCCTCGCCATAAACGACGTCAACGAAGCCCCGACGGGCAGCGTCACCATCTCTGGCACTCCGACTCAAAGCCAGACCCTCACCGCGTCCAACACCCTGAGCGACGCCGATGGCTTGGGCACGATCACCTACACCTGGAAAGACAATCTCGGCACTATTCTTGGCACCGGCAGCACCTTCGTTCTGAACGTAGCCCAAGTCGGCAAAACCATCACTGCCACTGCCTCCTACTTCGACGGCCATGGCACCGCCGAATCCGTGGCTTCTGCAGCCACCGCAGCTGTCGCCAACCTTAATGACCTGCCCACCGGCAGCGTCACGATTAGCGGCACCCCAACTCAAGGCCAGACTCTCACCGCGTCCAACACCCTTGCTGATGCCGATGGCTTGGGCACCATCACCTACACCTGGAAAGACAATCTCGGCACTGTGCTAGGCACTGGCGCCACCTTCGTTCTCGCAGAGACCCAAGTCGGCAAAACCATCACCGTCACAGCCTCCTACTCCGACGGTCATGGCACCTCCGAATCCGTGGCTTCTGCAGCCACAGCAGCTGTAGCCAACCTCAACGACCTGCCCACCGGCAGCGTCACGATTAGCGGCACTCCGACCCAAGGCCAGACTCTCACCGCGTCCAACACCCTTGTTGACGCCGATGGCTTGGGCACGATCACCTACACCTGGAAAGAGGACGCAAACGTCCTCGGCAGCGGCGAGACCTTCGTCCTCACCGAGGCCCAAGTCGGAAAATCCATCAACGTCACCGCCTCCTACACCGACGGCCATTCGACCTCCGAAAGTGTTGTTTCTGCGGCCACCGCAAACGTCGCCAATCTCAACGACCTACCCACCGGCAGCGTCACGATTAGCGGCACCCCGACACAAAGTCAGACTCTCGTTGCCTTCAACTCCTTGGTTGATGCTGATGGCCTCGGCAATATCAGCTATCAGTGGAAAGCCGGCGGCATTGATATTCTGGGGGCGACTAACTCTACCTACCTTCTCACCGCAGCTGAGATCGGAAAGATCATAACGGTTGTAGCCACCTACACCGACGGCCACAACACTCCAGAAAGCGTCCTCTCCGCTGGTTCTGCAAGCGTAAGTGCAAGCATAAATAACGCTCCTTTAGGCGCCGTCACAATCTCCGGCACCCCGACCCAAGGCCAGACCCTCACGGCCGCCAATAACTTGACTGATGCCGATGGCTTAGGTGCTATCACCTACACTTGGAGAGACAATCACGGAACGACTCTCGGCACTGGCATTACCTTCATCCTTACCGAGGCCCAAGTCGGCAAAAACTTGACCGTTACAGCTACCTATACCGATGGATTAGCAACCGATGAAACGGCTATTTCTTCCGCCACGACCAGCGTCGCCAATGTCAATGACCTGCCCACCGGATCCGTCACCATTTCCGGCACCCCAACTCAAGGCCAGACCCTCACCGCGTCCAACACCCTCGCCGACGCCGATGGCTTGGGCGCCATCACCTACACCTGGAAAGAAGGCGTCAACGCCCTCAGCAGCGGAACCTCGCTCCTCTTGACTCAAGCCCATGTCGGCAAGTCCATCACCGTCACAGCCTCCTACTCCGACGGCCATGGAACGGCCGAAAGCGTCGTCTCTGCGGCAAGCGCAACGGTTGCCAACCTCAATGACCTGCCCACCGGCAGCGTCACCATCTCTGGCACTCCGACTCAGGGCCAGACGCTCACCGCCTCTAACACCCTACACGACGCCGATGGCTTGGGTTCCATCACCTACACCTGGAAAGAAGGCACAAACGTCCTCGGCAGCGGAACCTCGCTCCTGCTCACCCAAGCTCATGTCGGCAAGTCCATCACCGTCACGGCGAGCTACACCGACGTGCTCGGCACTGCCGAATCCGTGG
>JAYTMY010000036.1:0-3420 GCA_043748535.1 Lentisphaeraceae bacterium
CCGGGGTTGAGCCGCATCGGCGACACCCTGGGTTGGAAGGGGTTATGATTTCTGACCCTGAAGGGGTCGCGGATGGTCCTGGGTTGCTGCGGTTTTTAGGTTTAAAAAGCCGCCGCAGTTTCCTGCGGCGGCGTGAAGCGGCTGGGGGCGATCAGTTCGACAGCGGCTTGGCGTCGACGACTTGCGTGATCACCGGAGTCAGCGGCGCAGCGGGCTCGACATGAGGAGCCAAGACGAAGTAACGGGCCCAAACATAGACTGCGGCGACGCAGATGGTGCCGATCATGATCGGGAAGCCGATCTTGGTGAAGGCGCCAAAACTCACCGGAGCGCCAGATTTGTCGCCGATCTTGGCGGCGATGATGTTGGCCGACGAGCCGATCAGCGAGCCGTTGCCGCCTAGACAAGTGCCCAAAAGCAGCGACCAGATCATCGCCTGGGCCTCGGGATGAAGCATGTCGCCGCCGTAGTCGACGCCGATGATGTGTTTCACCAAGGGGCACATGGCGATGATGAAAGGCGTGTTGTCGAGGAAGGCGGAGAGGATGGCCGAGCCGAAGAGGATGATCATGCAGGTGACAAGATGGTTATGGCTGATCCCCATAATCAAATCGGCAAGCTTAAGGATGAGGCCATTGTGCTCGAGGGCGCCGATGACGATGAAGAGGCCGCAGTAGTAGAGGATGGCGTCCCACTCCACCGTCTTGTACATCTTGTCGGACTCTTCGCGGCAGAGCAGCAGCATCAAAGCCATCGCCGCGAGGGCGATGATGCCGATGGGAATGACGATGCCGGCGCCGGCATCCTTGACTCCCTGATCGGGATTGGGGATGACGGTCCCGGCTTCTGGCGTGAGGCCGAGCTTGCGGCAGCGTTCGACTAGCTCAGGCTGGTTCTGGATGCTGGCCATGAAGAGCTCGGTGGCGACCAGGACGTCGTAGTCCTTGCCCTTGCGGGCGGCGAAGGCTTCGAGGCCGGTGATGGCCTGATCCTCGGTGAGGATGGCGGCAGCGCCGGCTTCTTTGGCGACCAAGGCACGGGCATCGTCATGAACCAGGACGCCGACGCGTTTGGCGGTGGCGTCGGCTATCGGAGTCTGGATGATGAAGGCGACCAGCATCAGGCCGAAGACGCCGAGGCAGATGTTCATCTTTTTGCGGTTGCGGATGGCCAGCTCGGGGTAGGAGTCGAGGATGCGGACGCGGATGCGATCGGGCACCTGCAGCTTAGAACGAAGGGAGAGGACGACGACGCCGATGAAGAGGGCGCCGATGACCAAGGCGATCGGGCTCATGTGGTAGATGAAGGGCATGAAGCCGATGCCGAGGTAGGAACCGAGGATGGCGTTGGGCGGGTCGCCGATGTAGGTGGCGACGCCGCCGATGTTCGAAGCCATGGCGGAGAAAACAATCAGCGGTACCATCGGCAATTCGAGAATCTGCGCGATCAGCACCGTCACCGGGATGATCATGATGACGACGGTGACGTTGGGGAGGAAGCAGGAAAGAACCATGTTGATGGTGAGCAGAGCGACGACGATCTTGACGCCGTCGCCCTTGAGCTTCTTGGCGGCGGAGACCGCGACCCACTCGATGAAGCCGGTCTCGGCGAGAATGGCGACCGAGGTCATCATGCCGACGAGGAGGAAGAGGACGTTGAGGTCGACGCAGGCGAGGGCGGACTTGATGTCGATACATCCCGAGGCGATGACTGCGGCGGCGCCGAAGATGGCGGCGAGCGAGCGTTCGATGATCTCGGTGGTGAGGCAGACGTAGAGCAAGGCGAAGATGCCGAGGCAGAGCCAGGCCTTGCCGGTCAGCGGCTGGGAAGCGCTGGCATTGGCGAGCAGGGGGAAGAGATTGGCGAGCATGGTGTGGTTTTCCGATCAGCTTTTGATGACGAGGAGGTTGCCGACGATGGCATGGCGGTCGATGACGCCGAGGAGGAGGCCTTTGGCATCGACGACATAGAGGTGGTGCCGGCCGCGGGTGGTCATTTCGAAGAGCATTTCCATCACCGTCGCATCCGGCGCGATGGTCGGGGTTTCGTGTTCCGGCTTGGCTTCTTCGAGCTTGTGCTCGCGGGCGGCCATGAAGTATTTCTCGAAGGGGTTCATGTTCTTGAAGTAGGAAATGTTCTGCAGCTGGGTGAAGAACTTCGGCAGGCCGAACATAAAGAGGTCATGACAGGTGAACTCGTGCAGAAGGCGGCCTTCAGCATCAACCACGGGCAGTGAGTCGATGTTGTGGCGATGCAGCTCGTTGGCGGCGGCTTCGATGGTCATGTCAAGGGTCAGGTGCGTCACCTGAGGTTTCATCAGATCGCGAGCCAAAAGGTGCTTGTCGACCTCGACGTCGTCCTTGAGGATGAGCCAGTGGACTTCGATGTCGGTGGCGGCGTTTTGGACTTTCAGGCGTTGCGCCTCGGAGTGGATGAGGAACTGAGTCAAGGCCGCGCGCGGCGTGAAGACCAGGTTGGGCTGATCGCGGGGGACGAGAGAGAAAATCAAGAAGTGAACCGGCAGGCCGTCCATAGAAGAGAAGTCGAGCCCTTCCTTGCAGATGAAAAGGGCCATGTGGAAGCCTTTCAGACCTTCCAGGCGAGCGTGGGGATAGGCGAAGCCTTCGCCGACCGCGGTGCTGTGGTCGTGCTCACGGGCGATCAAGGCCTGGGTGATGGTGGCGACGCTGATAGACTCTCCCTTGAAGACGCCGCGGCGGTCCATTTCGGCCACCATCTCGGCGATCATCGCGGCCTTGGCCTGCGCTTGCGGGCGGAAGTTGGCGACAATCGCCTCCGGCCCGATCATTTCACTGAGTTTCATGTCGATTCCTTGTGTTTGAGAAAAATCGCCGTGAATAGAATGCCTGTGCAGTGTCCCTGCAAGGAATTCGAGCTAAAAAATGAGCTTTTTCAATGCCTCCGCAAACGGCGGTTTGAAGCCGAAAATGAAGATCAAACCGAGGTGGGTCATCCGTGCTCGGAAAGCTCCCGCATGCTATGACACAAATGCGCGCCGCCCAGTTTTGGTCATCAGTCGATTTCGGTCAGGCGGGAAAATTGCGAAAGGCAGACTTGCGAGCTCGACCCTAGCCTAGCGTGTGCGACACCAAGAGCTTGCGCAGCAGAGCCAGAGTGAGTTTCTTTCGGAGTGCTGAACTAGGCATTCCGGGGTCGGGAATTCGCGTCTTGAACCCAAAAACCGCAGCAGCCCAAGACCTTCCGCGACCCCTTCAGGGTCAGAATTCATAACTCATTCCAACCCAGTGTGTCGCCGATGCGGCTTAACCCTGGGTCAGAAATCATAACTCATTCCAACCCAGGGTGTCGCCGATGCGGCTTAACCCTGGGCTAAAATCTGAAACCCCTTTGGGGTCGAGCTGCAGTTGAGCTCAATCAAGTTCGACAGCGGTTTTTAGG
>JAYTMY010000037.1:0-31136 GCA_043748535.1 Lentisphaeraceae bacterium
ATCTTTACACCTCCTGTTGCTCTCCATCAGACCCTCGCGGGTCCGCAGTTACGGGGTTACTCTGCCGGGTCTTCGGCAGGGAGCGGACTTGAACCGCTCAGACAGCGCGCCTTCACAGGCGCGCATCAGGCAGCCCCTTCGGGGCAAGAGAACAAGCTCAGAGTTCTCATAATTGCGACATCTTTTCTAGGATTTGAACGACTGGGAGACAACAAGGCTTTCATCGCTTCTGATTTTCGATCTTGAGCATGATGCCTTTCAGAGCTTCAAGCTGCTTCTCCATCTTCTCAATTCTCTGGCGATTTTCGCCTTCGGCCGCACGCCGCAATTCGCGCTCATGCTGTTTTCCAAAGAGCGCAAAAATCAGAAGAAGGGAGATGAGAATGACAACGATCGACATCTTCTTGGATGGCCGGCAGGAATCACAGCCCCACTTGCCCCAGTGGCGACGGGAGACCGGGATTTCTTTCTGGCAATTGGGGCATTGGGTCATCATCAGCGGGTTTCCTATGAAGTTGAAATCAAGATAGAACCCCAGCTCGGTGAAAGCAAGAAAACCAAGTACGAAAGACTTCCTCTTGCCCCAGTGGGGCAGGTGAAACAGCCCCGAAAGCCAGGCCTCAAACAGGACGCTTGCGAAGACTGCAAAGAGCGGCGCTGCAGGGATGGGGATGAACCAAGCCCCCCGACATTTTTCGGCAGAGGCGGCTATAGTGTATTATTCAAACTAACTCAGGAGGCCCTTATGCGACAGATCCGCTGCGCCCTCGCCACTCCGAACCAGCTCCCGCTCGATTGGGATGGCAATGAAGCCCGCATCCGCGCCGCCATGGACGCGGCCCGTCGCGGCGGTGCAAGCCTGCTGTTGCTGCCCGAAATGGCGCTTTCCGGCTACGGCTGCGACGACGTCTTCCTCGCCCCCCACCTCTACGCCACCGCCCTGGCCTCGATCGAGGCGCTGGCCGCGCACAGCCAGGGGCTGTTGGTGATCGTCGGCATGCCGCTGATCGTCGAGGGCCAGAACCGCAGCGCTGCTGCCATCCTGTTTGACGGCGCCGTCGCCGGCTTCCACCTGAAGCGCCACCTCGCCAACGACGGCCTGCACTACGAGCCCCGTTGGTTCCGCGCCTGGCCCGCCGGCGAGATGAGCAGCATCACCCTTCCCGACGGCCGGAGCGTCCCTTGTGGCGATCTCGGCCTCGACATCGACGGCCTGCGCATCGGCTTCGAAATCTGCGAAGACGCCTGGGTGGCCGAGCGCCGCCGCGGCCGCATCGCGACCCTGTCGCCCGATCTCGTCCTCAACCCCTCGGCCTCGCACTTCGCCTTCCACAAGCAAGCCCGGCGTCGCGATCTGGTTCGCCAGGGCTCGTTGCTCTTCTCCTGCACCTACCTCTACGCCAACCTGCTCGGCAACGAAGCCGGCCGTTCGATCTACGACGGCGGCTGCTTCGCCGCTCGCGACGGCGTCGCCCTTTTCGAGAGCTCGCGCTTCTCGATGCGGGAAGTCGAAGTCCATCTGGTCGATCTCGATCTCCCCGAGAAAATGCGTCCAGCGCAAAGCGGCCTGCTGGTTCTCCCCGGCCGCCTCCCCTCCCCGACCTTCCCGCTCGCTGCAGCCGCGGCCCCTGCCGAGCTGCACGAAGATGAGGAATTCCTTCTCGCCGAGACCCTTGGCCTGTGGGACTACATGCGAAAATCTCGCAGCCGCGGCTTTGTTCTTTCCCTTTCCGGCGGGGTCGACTCCGCCACCTGCGCCGTGCTCGTCCGGGCCATGGCCGAGCGCCTCTGGCGTGAGCTCGGCCCCGAGGCCCTAGCCCGCTCTCTGGCCTGGTGGCCGGAAGCCGCCCAATGCCGCAGTGTCGACGAGCTGATGATGAAGCTCCTGATCACCGCCTACCAAGGCACGGCCAACTCCGGCGACGTGACGCGGGAAGCCGCCGCCGCGGTGGCCGCCGCCTGTGCTTGCGAACACCGCGAATTCGAGCTGCAAACGATTCTTGAGGCCTACCACGCCTTCGCCGCCGCCACCCTCGGCCGGCCCCTGCGCTGGGACAGCGACGACATCGCCCTGCAAAACATCCAGGCCCGCATCCGCGCCCCCTCGGTGTGGATGCTCGCCAACCTGCGCAACGCCCTCCTGATCACCACCTCCAACCGCAGCGAAGCGGCGGTCGGCTACGCCACCATGGACGGCGACACCGCCGGCTCCCTCGGGCCGATCGGCGGCGTCGGCAAGACCTTCCTGCGCCACTGGCTCAACCGCCTCGAAAGCGACAGCCTCGCCGGCTTCGGTCCGGTGCCCGTCCTCGGCCTGGTCAACCGCCAGGCCCCCACTGCCGAACTGCGGCCACCGGAGCGCAGCCAGACCGACGAGGTCGACCTGATGCCTTACGAAGTGCTCGACTCGATCGAGAAGGCGGCGATCCTCGAGCGTCTGCCGCCGAAGGCGATCCTGCCGCTGTTGATCCGCGATTTCGGCAGCCGTTGGGAAGCGCCGCGCCTGCGTGCCTGGCTGAAGCGCTTCTACGGCCTCTGGTGTCGCAACCAGTGGAAACGCGAGCGCTACGCCCCGAGCTTCCACATCGATGACGAGAACCTCGATCCGCGCTCGTGGTGCCGTTTCCCCATCCTTTCGGGGGGCTTTGCCCGGGAATTGGCGGAACTTGATCAGATTCCACCTTGACAGATCTTCGCTCCCCCCTACTTTCATCGCCCATTGTGGTGGCCATAGCTCAGTTGGTAGAGCGCTAGATTGTGATTCTAGTTGTCGCGGGTTCGAACCCCGTTGGCCACCCCACCCTCTCAGAGGCGTCCGAGTTCCGGACGCCTCTTTTGTTTGTCTGCGGCGCAGATCGAAAATGCCACAAAAAAAGACCCGGATTCTTCCGGGTCGGAGATCTGCGAGCGAGCTGACTTAATATTTGGGCACTTCAATCACAGGTGCATCAGGAAAATGCTTGGGCAGAAATTCAGGAGAGATTGAGTAAATCGTCCAATCAATGAACTGCCATTCAGTCGCCCCATGCTTTCTGATTGCCAATTGCAGCGATTTGCCGCTAGAGGCCTTCCCCATGGTCGTAAAACTTGAATTCGCAACTAGAAAACAAATCTGCTCGGCACCAGCACTTACCGGATAGACCTTAGTGAATTGACCACAACTAACATCTACAATTTTACTGGATCTCTTTACACCGTACTCGTACATGGCTTTGAGTTGCGCCAAGTTAGTCGCTGGGGATTTTCCGCTAACTGAAAAAAAGCTCGGATGAATACGCTGATTTGCCGACTCACACCTCCCCTCGCTACAGTCAAGAAAAAATGATTTTACTTGCTTCGAAAGCTCAATGCGTTCCTCTTCTGTCAATTCGGCCGTTGCACTTACAGACGCTGCTTTCGGTGCCGGGGGCGCAGTTGCAGACACCGCTTTCGGCGCGACCGGCGACGATTTCGGCGCGCTCGGCACGACGCCCTTCACGACAATGAACTTAATCGTCAGATCATCGCCATCGATCTCGATCGACTTGATCTGCTTCAGCCATTCCTGCGGCTTGTCGCTGACCGCCAGGATGGCGGTGATTCGCTCTTGCACTGGGCCGGCGATCGGGCCGAAAGCCGGCAGTTTACCGTGGGTGAAGTCAGTGATCGAAGCGGTGACCGGATCGGTGTCGCCCGAGATCAGAATATCAGCGCCGGAGTAGAGCGACAACTTCATGCCGGCGATGTTGAGACGCGATTGGACGTTGATGCGGACGCGGCCACCGCTGATCACCTTGAGGGAGACTTGATGCGGCACGACGCGATCTTTAATCGTATCGAGTCCGCCGTCTTTTTCGGCGTAATCCTGCATTTCCTTGCTCAGCATGGCTGCGATGTCACTGACCTTCAGTTTGACGATGCGGATACCGGCAAGTTCGCTGACCAGCTCCGGATTTTGAGCGATGTCGGGGTTCTCGATATTGAGGCGGTTCAAGGTGTTTTTATAATCCTTGCTGGCAGGCAGACCGGGGACTTCGTTGAAGTCGCCGGGGCGGAGCATGAAGAGGCCGCAAAAGCCGAGGAGGCAAAGGAAGACCACCAAGCTGATCAGGCGGCGGATGGCGTAGGGGTGGATCAGGGGTTTTTTGATCCCGCCACCAGCCTTGCCGCCTTGGGGACGGAGTTTTTCCATATCGAGCTTGGCGCCGCAGGTGCGGCAGAACAACGCGCCGAGCGGGTTTTGGTTGCCGCATTTATCGCATTGGATTTCCATATCAATCTCCTTGGGGATGGATCAGTTGGACGTAGGACACTGAGGGGCGCCGCAACCGCCGGGGGCGCAGCTGCCGGCATCGGTCTTGGCGCCGGCGCTGTAGCTGGCGCTGGGATAATCGGTCTGATAGAAGCCGCCGCCCTTGAACAGGACGCCGCCGCCGCCGCCGATGAGGCGCTTGAGCTGCGCTTGGCCGCAAGCCGGGCAATCCTTGAGAGGATCGGCGGCGATGGAATGCATAGTGGTGAATTGATGCTGGCAGCCCTGGCATCGATAATCGTAGGTCGGCATGTTCTGGCGTCCTCATTAAAGCTCTTGGAATTTCAAACCGCTGCGAAGCTAACGAGGTGAATCCCCCTTGTCAATCTCCGCCCCCAGAATCAGCCGAGCTCAGGGGCGACGCCGCGCCAGCAGAAGTTGATAGGGCATCGACTCTCTTGACTCGATCAGCTCAAAGCCCTGCGCTCTAAACCAGGCGGCATGGTCACGGGCTTGCCAGGCCGCGACAAAGGGCTCAAACATGCGCAGGGCGAGAAGCCGGAAATAGAGGCCTCGCCAGCCAAACTGCCGCCCCATTTGGAGGAAGGATTGGCGCAGCTGCTGCGCCGAAGGCTCGACCAGGCAGAGCAAGGCGCCGGGCTTGAGAATCCGGTGCAGCTCGGCCAAGGCGTCATCAGCATGGCGGGGCGGGATTTCGTGAAAGACGAAACAAGCGCCGGCCGCATCAAAAAACTGATCCGGAAACTCGGTCTTCTCGATCACTCCCTGGACGCAACGCAGACCCGGCACCCGGCGCGCGGCGTGCTGGAGCAAATATGGCGATGGCTCCACCGCCCAAACTTCCGCCGCGGCGGCGCTCATAGCCTGGGCCAGCTGCCCCCCGCCGCAACCGACATCCAAGACCCGCTCCGCTCCCGCGAGACGGGTGGCGATCTCCTGCCGCCCCTGATGCATGGCGCCGAGCATGACCCGGTCAAAGGTGTTGACATAGCCGCGACTCACCGACTTAGAATAATTGCCGTTCGGCAAATGATGAAATTCCTGCAGCAGGTAGCGCGGTAGACGCTCGATCCCGGGCAGATCCGGCGGCAGCTCGACGACGCGACGCCGGCCGAAAACCAAGCCCAAGGAGAAACGCCACAAATGCCGCGGCTGACGCCAGCCGATCTGATCCGGCCAGGCGTCAGGCAGCTCCATCGCGGCCCAATCATGGGTCGCAGGAATTTCAGTACTGGTGGCAGGCATGGGTGAAGTCGATCATGAGCTGGTGATTGCGGCTGAGCTGCAGGAAGGTGAATTGTGCCCAAGTATAGCTTAGGTCGAAGCTCTGTCCCCATGGAAATTGCAGTCCATGCCGGAGCCTGGAATCAAATTCCGACCCAGCCGCTGACTTAGTCTTGTCGCTCACCTGCCACAGCCCCGACACCAACATCATCCCTGGCGCTGAGCTTCCTTGCTGTGGAATCGCAGCATGTGGGCGACAGCGTGCTGGCACTCGGCATCGCGCGTTACCCGGAGCCGCTTCGCGCTCCGCCTTTTCGGGCTCGCGCGCTGGCTCAGTTTAATTGTCGCAAGTGGATCAGTTTAGTTGTCATTTGACGACCCCCTCGCTGCCGAATTGCCGCACATGCAGGACAGCCCGTCCCTGACCGCAGATCAGGGCTTTGCGGAAGGCGCGGCGCGACAGCGGCAGGGTGTAGGCGGGTGCGGGTGGAAGGAGGCGTTTGGGGAAAGGGTTTTTCATGTTTGTTTTCCACTGGGCTCGCCGGCATCCTGCCGGCGGGTGTTGAATGTGGGTCGATCGTCCCGATCGAGAGAGCTCCGAACAAGCCGGCGGGACGCCGGCGAGCCCAGTGGGGAGCGACACCGCACGGAGTGCGGCGGTCCCAGGGGAACAAGCCGGCGGGACGCCGGCGATCCAGTAGGTGAGCTCAGCATCGCCGGAACTCCTCTCCCGTGAACTTCAGCAACGCCTGGCCGCGCTCGAGTTCGTTGTGCTCCTGCCAGGCCTGCTGGCGGGCGCTGTCGCGGTTGCCGGCGTTGCGGGCGTCGACGAGGGCCTGCAAGCGGGCGAGGGCGACGCGGCGGTTCTGCGACTGCGAACGCTCGCCCGAGGCCTGCGCCACCAAGCCGCCGGGCAGCCAGCGGGCGCGGATGGCGGAGTCGGTTTTGTTGACGTGCTGGCCGCCGGGACCGGAGGCGCGGCAGGCCTCGAAAACCACCTCGCGGGGATCGAGACGGATCTCGTCGACCGAGGGCAGCAGCGAGACGCCGAAGAACCAGTTCTTGCGGGCATGGGTGGTACGGAAGGGGCTACGGCAAACCCAGAGATGGCTGCCGCACAATTCCTGCGCCCAGGTCCGCAGTTTCGCGGTCTCCGCAAGACTCGCTTCGATCTCGACCAGGGCGGAGAGCAGGCAGTCTTTTTCGCGAGGTCCGGCTTCGGCCTCGACCAGGTCGCAGTTCCAGCCCTGGCGCTGAGCTTCCTTGGTGAGAAAACGCAGCATGTGGGCGACGGCGCGCTGACACTCGGCGGGGCCGCGTCCGGAGGTGATTTGAATGAGAATTTGGGTGTTCATGATTCGTTCCAAGGGGTCGACTGGGGATGAAGCGGGCAGTCGAGCAAACGACAGCAGTTTGGCGGCCAAATTTCGGGGATCTTGGCTATTGGAGAGGGCTGATGGCGCAGAGCCCTCAAGGCGGTCAATTCAGCTTCGTTTTTGGCGATCCAATCTGCGTCGTCTGGGTCTTCGTCAGTCTTGAGCGAAACCAGCCATTCCTCCTGATCCTGGATGCGAAACTCAAGCCATTCATTGAAGCGCTTGGGGTCACACTTCACCAGAGCCGTGGCGATTCCAGGCCGGTTCAATGGGCAAAACTAAGTCAGGTCCTGCAGCGCTAAGGCGGCAGACAATTCATCTGCGCAGGCGAGCGCTTCCGCAATGTCTTCCTCGTCAGGATCCATTTGCTGCGGATCAGGGCTTAAACTCAGAAGAACCAACCGGGCTGCCGCTTTGTCCCCGAGGTGGAGATGAGCGAGGGCGAGATTGTAGCTCATGCGAAGAGTGGCTTTCCCTGCCTGAAGACTGAGTAGCAACGGCAAGGCAGCCTGATGATCTCCGGCAAGCGCCAGGGCGCAGCCTGCACGATGCCTGAAGCTGCGGTTTTCCGGCGCCAGTTCGACGGCGCGTCGACAGGCAGCCAGCGACTCTGGCCCTTTCTCCAAGACTGCACCGAGCCGGGCCCAGGCAGGAGCGAACAAGGGATCAAGCCGCAAGACTTCTTCGAGGATCAATCGTGCCGCTGCCTCTTGATGCTCGCTCGCCTTGAACGCCGCCAACTGGTAGAGGTAGCGACTGGATGGCTCCATCGCCGCTGCCTCGGCAAAGAGTCGTTCGGATTCCTTGGGATCGCGCTCGTAGGCATAATGCCAACGGGCGTACTCCTCGACCTGCTGCGGCGACTTCGGGCCGATGGCCTCGTAGGCGCGCTTAAGGAGGCGCAGACGCCTTTGCGGTTTCAGCACTTGCATCGGCTGCGTCCTCCGTCGGTCTTGTAGGTGAGCACCGGGCGCATCATCGCGACGACGCGAATGAGGCCGGCGTCGACGAGGTCTTGGATGACGCCATCGATGTCCTTGTAGGCTTCCGGGGCCTCTTCGTAGAGGAGGTCCTTGTTGTCGCAGAGGACGCGGCTGCCGAGCTTGGTCTTGAGCAGACCTTCCGGGGCGAAGCGCTTTTCGAGGCGGGCGCGGGTGGAGCCGCGGTCCCAGCGGCGGCCGGCGCCGTGGGCGAGGGACCAGCCGTGATCGACGCTGTTGCTAATCGGATGGACGATGTAGGAAAAGTCGCCGCGCGAGCCGGGAATGAGGACAAAATCCTGGTCGGACGGGGCGGCACCTTTGCGATGCAACCAGCCGGACTCGGTGCGGGTGACCGAGTTGTGGGTCATGTCGCAGAGCTGCGTCCCTTCGGCGCCGATGGCGTCGAGGAAACGCCGGGCGATGAGACGGCGGTTGGCACGGGCGAAGAAGAGGCCTTCGTCGTGACGGCGCAGGTAGTCGCGTCCGAGCTCGGAGTCATCGGCCAGGCCGCTGCCGCCGAAGACGTCGGTGTGCGAGCGCAGGATGGCTTCGCCGAGTCCGCGGGAGCCGGAGTGGACCATCAGCTGCAGATTTTCCGCCACCAGACCGAGTCGCTGCGCCAGCTCGGGATCGAGGATCTCCTCGACCTTCTGGAGCTCGGCGAAGTGATTGCCGCCGCCGATGGTGCCGAGCGCGTCGGTCCATTCGGGCAGGCCCTGCTCGGCGACGAAGGCCTCGCGATCGCCTTCCCAAGGGAGGTCGAGCGACAGCTTCTTGAGCCATTTGTCGACCTTGGTCTTGTGGACGGGCAAGGAGCTCTGCCAGAGGCCCATGCCGCAGCCGATGTCGTTGCCGACGAGGTGCGGGTAGACGAGCCCTTCGGTGAGGATGGCGGCGCCGACGGGAATGCCTTTACCGGGGTGCAGGTCAGGCAGGCCAATGGCGGCGGTGACGCCGGGCAGGGTGGCGGAGTGCTTGAGTTGTTGGATGGCGGCGCCTTCGATCCACGATGTGGACGAGGCGTAGAGGCGAACTTTGTCGCCGAAGATTTGCGGTATTATAAGACAGTCTCCTGAGGAGGGGGAACGGGGTCCCGGTCACTCAGGAATCGAGATCAAACTGGGGCATCCGGGAAGCGACCGTGGCGGCTTATTCGGAGCGGCATCTGAGCAAGAAAACCTGAGACCGGTCAGTGGGCCGCCTGGCGTGAAACGGAGGCGGCGGGGGATGCAGAAGTGATTGAGGTCATGGGGATTCTCCGGGGGGAAGAGGTTTGAGGGGATATAAGGGCATTCTAGTGATTTTTTGCGGCGGGCGCAAGGGGCGCCGCATGGATTTGCTGGGTCCGCCGCACTCCGTGCGGTGTTGCAGCTTCGTTCTTAGCAGCTCGAACACCGCACGGAGTGCGGCGGGCCCAGCAACGAATCACGCGTTAATGTCCGGGCACGTGCCAAATCTCTTTGAGATAAAAATCCGCGCTTCGTTGAGCCCACTGGTAATGATTGCAAAGATATTCCAGGGGGTCGTAGAAGTTGAAGTTGATTTCTGGAAACCAATGATTGAACCACATCGCCGGCCCGACCGACAAGGGGGTAGAGAATCAGCGCACCCAGCAGCCAATATTGCCAAGGGAAGCGCGATTCCACGGGCTTATCTGGCGCTTCCGACTCCATCTCGTCACGCCGCTTTCGGCAGATTACGACCGGCGCCGGCGTAGAGGCGGGGGACGAGGTATTTCAGGACGGAGGCGGTGGGGATGGCGAAGAGGGCGCCGGTGATGCCGACGAAGATGCCGCCGAGGAGGACGGCCATGATGATCTCAAGGAAGCTGAGGTTGAGGGTGGTGCCGACGAAGCGAGGGTAGAGGACGATCCATTCGAAGGTCCAGATCACCAGGTAGATCAAGGTGACGGCACCGAGGAAGAGGAGGAAGGAGGTGTCGGCGCTGCCGCTGACGAGGATGCAGATGATCATGGTGGCGCCGTAGCTGATGGCCGGGCCGACCTGGGGGACAAAGACCTGGAGGCCGGCGAGGATGGCAAGAGGGAAGGCATGAGGCACGCCGACCAGGGAGAAGAGAATCAGGTAGATCGGAGTTTCGATGATCATGATGGTGACGAAGCCGCGGGCCCACGCTTCAAGGCGGCGAATGATTTCATCGAGGGCCTCAGCGGCTTCGCTGTGCGTGCTGGGGCGGAGGCGGGGCATCCATTCCGACTCAAACACCGTGGCGGCGAAGTATTGGCCGAGCGAACGCGAGCCGCCTTGGGGGACCTGGAAGTGCGCCAGCTTGATCAGGAAGAAGATGAAGGAGAAAAAAGCCAAGAAAGAGTGGAGGCAGCAGGCACCGAGGTTGGCAATGGCGAAGTTGACGATGCCGCCGTTGTTATTAGCCCCGTAGAGGAGGCGTTGGTAAAGCTGGTCGCGGTGGGCCGGATCGTCGAGATATTGCGCCAAGCCGGAGAGCCAAGGGAGGTGACCGATTTTTTCATTGAAGCGGCTGACCTTGTCGCCGAGGTAGGCTCCGAGGTCGCGTTCGATCGCCGGGCGGGTTTTCTGGATGGGTTCGTCAATGTTGCTGGGGCTTTCTGCTGCCGAGGTTTTTTTGTATTGCTGAAAATCCAGGCGGGCGCTATCGAACCAAGGAGACGAAACGACGACGCTGATGAAGATCAGGCCGGCGATGCCGGCGACAAGTGTCGCGACGGTGAGGATGACGGATTGTTTGGCGAGGCGGTCCTCGGGGCGGCGGTCCTCCTGGACTTCGCGCAGGCGGCGGCCATGCCAAAGGGAGCGCCCGAGATCGATCATAAAGCGCAGGGGCAGGAGTCCAGGCAGGAGCAGGCGGGCGAGGACTTGCGCCGGGCGGCTGGGCAGGAATTTGCGGGCATACCAGCGCTGCAAGGGAAGGCAGAGGCAGGCGAGGGTCAGTCCGACGAGGACCCCGGTGAGATAAGTGGCGACGAGGAGGAGCAAAACCAGAACCGCGGCGACTGCGGCCAAGCCGGCCATCGACAGGGCATTGCCCCGTTGGCGCATGGCTTCATCGGCGTTGGCCAGCTCTTCCTCAAGAGCGTCCGCCTCCAGTTCGAGCCCGGTGGCGACGGCGGCGAGAATCTGCCGTTCTTCGGGATTGAGATAGTTGTCATGATAAGCGGCGGTGACGAGGGCATGCAAGATGGCGCGGCGGTCGTCCGGCGACACTGGCAGAAGCAGCGGGCAGAGTTCTTCGACGCTGAGAGGGGAAGCGGCCGCCAGTTCATTGTTGAAGAGATCGGCGACGCGGGGGCCGAAGCGTTCGCTGAGCTGGTTGGTGATGGCGCTGGCGGCAATGGCGTCATCACCGGCGGCGCGGACGAGGAGAACAAAGAGCCGTGCGGTGGCCTCGGCGGCGGCGCGGCGTTCATCGGCGCTGAGACGACCGAAGCCCTCGCGCAGACGGGCGAAGGCTCCTTTGACCGGGTCGGCCAGGCGAGTGAAGTTGGGGATCGCCATCAGAGCTGCAAGGTCAAACCTTCGCGGGCCCAGAGGATCTCCATCGGCGGCGTCGACTCCTTGTAGCGCTTGATGAATTCGCTGCTCAAGGTATCGAGGAAGCTGTCGGTGTGCATCGGGTCGTGGTGATAGACGGCGAGATGCTTGACCCCTGCCTTGTGGGCGATGCGGCTGAGGAGGGAGACGGTGGTATGGCCCCAGCCGACCTTGCTGCGATATTCTTCATCGGTGTACTGGCCATCGGCAATGAGCAGATCGGCGCCGCGGATATATTCGAAATAGGCTTTGCCGACGTCGGAATCGGGGAAAGGGTTGCCTTCTGCATCGAACTGGCGGTTGAGTTCGTTGTCGGTGGCGTAGACGAGGCGGGTGCCGTCTTTTTCGAGGCGGAAGGCGATCGAGCCGCCGGGGTGATCCATCTCTTGAAAGCTGACTTGCACGCCGTCGACCTGGACGCTGCTATGGGTGCGGATGGTTTCGGCGCTGATCGGGTGGACGGCGAGATCGGAGCCGAGGGCGGACATCGGCACCGGGAAGTAGTTCGAGTCCATCTGGCCGGAGAGGACCGACTCGAGCATGACGTCGCGTTTTTCCTGGCCCCAGATATTGAGGCGGAAGCGGGGCGAGTAGGCAGGTTGGAAGAAGGGCATGCCCTGGATATGGTCCCAGTGGGTATGGGAGAGGAAAAGATTGATTTCGGTCTTGGCAGCGGTGGGTGAGCTGGCCATGATTTCGACACCGAGGCCGCGAATGCCGGTGCCGGCGTCAAAGATGAAATGGCGGTTTTCCCAGACGATATTGACGCAGGAAGTGTTGCCGCCGTATTTTTCGGTGGATCGGCCGGGAGTGGCGATAGAGCCGCGGGTGCCCCAGAAGGTGATCATAGGTCGGCTGCTCACTGCATCAGTTCCTCACGTTCCGAATAGACCATGCGAGTATCGCCAACCTGAATCAAGTCTTGTTGACGGAGGATGCATTTGGCAATACGGGTGCCGTTGACATAGGTGCCGTTGGTCGAGCCGGTGTCTTCGACGACAAATTCTTCGCCGGCCGAGTAAACCTTGGCATGGTGACGGGAGACGTTGCTATAGGGGAAAGTCAAAGTGTTGTCTTCGGTGCGGCCGATGATCACCGCCGTCTCTGTAACCTTGTGGAGAACTTTGCGTCCATCCGGGTAGGTGATGTCGAGATAGGCGACACGACGACGGCGCACGCCCTGCAGCACCGCCGTCCGGGACATGGCGATGGTGCGACTATCAGTGGTTTCAGGATGGTCAGACATGGACAATCATCTCCGGAAAGTTAGGGCTCAAAGACGGGAAAGCTTGTCAAGGAGCCCGGGACTTGTCTTGATCCAATTATAAGCGTCAGACAGGATCACCGCAAGGTTTTTTCGCGGCAACCAGCCACTAAGTGCTGAAATCTCTTGATTATCGCTGACAAAACAGGGGATATCGGCGTAACGGGTGACCAGATCGGGGAGGATTTCGGGTCCGCCGCCACAGAGTTCGCGGCACTGGGCGGTGAGTTCGGCGAGGGAGGCGCTGATGGCAAGACCGCCGCCGGCGTTAAGCGGCCGCTTGTGCAGCAGGCCGGGGGAAGCGAGGAGTCGCAGGACCAGATCGGCCATGTCATCGGCATGGAGGAAGTCACGAACCTGCCGGCCGCTGCCACCCCAGCCGATATAGCGCAGCGGCCGCTGCAACATATGATTGAGCAGCCACCAGGTGAGGATGCCCTGGTCGGCGCGGCCGAACTGCCAGGGTCCGGCGAGAACGCCGAAGCGGACGCAATCGAGCGGGAAGGCGCCGGCGTGGGCGTATTCGGCGAGGATCTGCTCGGCGGCGAATTTACTGGCGCCGTAATAAGATTTGTAGCCTTGGACGGAGAAGGCCGAAGAGATGCCGGCGGCGCTGACGCCGAGCTGATTTTGAGCACCGGAAAAATCGAGGCGAGTCGGACTTTCGAGCAAGCTGCAGGAGCGCAGAGCTTCGACCCCGTAGACCCGGCTGGAGGACAAGAAGACAAGATGGGCGCCATGGCGGCGGCAGGATTCAGCGCAGTTGAGCGCGCCACCGAGATTGGCGGCGATGACATAGTGCGGACTGCCGCCGCCACTGCCGGCGAGGACCGAGGGTTCCGCCGAGGCCTCGACCAGGGCGTCAAAAGGCCCCAGAGCTTCGAGGTCTTGCGGCTGGCGGACATCGCCGTGGACAAAACGAACGCCGCCGGCAGCGAGACGGGCGAGATTTTCTTCCGAACCCCGGCGGAGGAGATTGTCAAAGGCGATGACTTCACAATCCAGCCAAGCCGCTTTCGCCGCCAAAGAGATGTGCGAACCGGCAAAGCCGGCACCGCCTGTGACCACTAGACGCTTCATGAGACCAAGTCCCCCAGATGTTTGCAGGTTAATCTGACTCCGAGTGCACCGAACCGCAAGCCCAATGCGGAGCTTGCAACTTCTTTTGCCGCGGGACCTTGTCAGCGGGGGGGCTTCAGTGTTATACTGGATCACCAAGAAATGCGAGACTCTTTATGGAACCAGCCGAGGCACAGAAACTTTGGGACGAGCTCCGTCTCTACGAGTCGATCCTTGATCGTATGCCCAACGACAGCCATGCCCGGGCTCGAGTTCTCGCCTTGCGGATCCTTCTCTATTCCGGCAATACGCCTCCCCCGCCTCCTCGCTGCCCGCCGCCCGCCGCCACCGCGGCAGAACGAGCCAAGACCGCCGTCCGCCACTCGACGGTCAACGCGCCGCGTCCGCGTCCGCCCGACTCCTTGTTGCAGCTTGATCTGCCGCCGCCGTCGCGCCGCGACTCGGCCCGGCTCTTGGATCAGCTTTTCACTTATTCGCTGCTCGACCCGGAGGAAGAGATCGCCTATCCGCGGGCGACCTTGGAAGCTCGATTGCGCCGGGCTTGGGATCGCGATGCTGATGCGTACGGCAGTCTGATCGCGTCTTTCGGCCTACCCTGGGCGCCGGCACGCATTTGGCACCACGCCGCCCCGGGACTGCTCTCCTGCCGGGAGGCAGGCGCTCTGTGCCTAGCCCTTATCAATCCCCTGGACGGCGCTATGTTGGCTGCTGTTCAACGACACTGTCCCGAGCTCAAGCTTTTCAGCTGCCCGCCCGGAAAACCGCACTTGAAATCCGAACCTCTAACGACCGGGAGATGAACTTATGGCGATGGTGAATTACGCCAAGAAGGAGATCCAGTTCAAGATCGTCTACTATGGTCCCGGCATGTGCGGCAAGACGACCAACCTGCAGATCGTCCACGACCGTCTTCCGGAAGAAGCCAAGGGCAAGATGAGCTCGCTGGCGACCAGCCAGGACCGCACGCTCTTCTTCGACTTCATGCCGCTGAAGACCGACGCGATCGAGGGCTTCACCACCAAGTTCATGATGTACACCGTGCCCGGTCAGGTCAAATACAACTCGACCCGGAAACTGGTGCTTCGTTCATGCGACGGCATCGTCTTTGTCGCCGACTCGTCCTTGGCGAAAATGCCGGAAAACCTCGAGTCGCTGCAAAACCTCGAAGAAAACTTGCGCGACCAGAACGACACCATCGCCAAGATGCCGCTCATTCTGCAGTACAACAAGCGCGACCTGCCGGACGCCTCGCCGGTCGAATACCTCGACTTCCTCCTCAACAAAGGGCCAATCCGCCACCCCACCATCGAGGCCGCCGCCTTCAAAGGTGACGGGGTGATTGAAAGCCTCAATGCCATCGCCAAATTGGTCCTTCAGGACTTCCTTGATAAACGCAACAACTCTTGACCGCGAGGCCGCCCCATGATGGCCTATGAACTCACTCAGCCAGACTGCGATCTCCTCACCGCCGAGCTCCAGACTCTCCTTGATCTTTCTGACGCTGCCGTCGCCATTCTCTGCGACCGCGGCGGTTCAGTCCTGATCAAGGAAGGTGTCGGCTTTGACGACGAACAGGAACTCCTAGCGGCCTTGGTCGCCGGTTCCTACGCCGCCACCCGGGAGCTCGCCGGCGTTGTCGGCGAACGGGATTTCGACTCCATTGTCCACCAGGGAAAGGGCAATGGCCTGCTGATGCATGCCATCGGCAGCGATGTCGTCCTCTTCATCGTCTTCGGTCAGGATGCCAGTCCCGGCTTGGTCAAAATGTACGCCGACCGGGCTAGCCGAAACCTCGAATCGATATTCGACGAAATCAGCCATCGCGTTGCCGTTGTCTCTCGTGATGTCACGGCCACCTTCCAGACTCACAAGCATTGACCGTCCAGCGTTTACTACGGTTGAATTTTTCACAAGCCGCCCTAGCTTCCTCGCAAAGCCAACCGTACAAGCATCACCCCATCATGCGCATTTTCGTTTTAAGTCTGTCTTTGGTCTGTTTCATGCCGCAGCTTCTCAGCGCTGCGGATTCCTCCGTCCCCGCCGACGGCAGCGGCTACCTCGATGACCGCAAGCTGCAGGTACCTGCAGCGGCCACCCCGGTGCCCAGTAAAAAGAAAGTCAAAAAAGTCGCCGAAGAAAATCCCGATGAACCCGCTCCGGTCTTGACGCAAGTCAGTGGTGGCACTCCCGCCGTCACTGAAGGCGAAGGCTTTCCCGTGGTGGCAGTGATCGTCGGCGTCCTTGTCCTCGCCGCTCTCATTGCTGCTGGGGTTTTCTTCGCCCGTCGCAGTAAAACCACCTCTTCGGTCCCGCCTCCTCCCGTCGCCCCGCCAGTCACTTCGGCACCCTCAGTTCGCAGCCCGACGGCTGCGGTCCTCAGCCGTCCTCCCTCGCCTTCGACCAGCGGCGCCGTCAAATTGCCCCCCGCCAGTGGCTCGCAAGGGGAAGGCATTTCCATCAACGGTCTTTCCAATAATGAGATCTCGCGCTTGACCAGTGTCGATGAGCGCGGCCGCAACCCCTCCGGCATCATCATTGATGAGGACAAGTACTTCTCTGGCGGTAAAGAAAGCTTTGTCGACGAAGACCTGTCTTGAGTTGATTTT
The DNA here is from genome assembly GCA_043748535.1 of Lentisphaeraceae bacterium. Lineage (GTDB taxonomy): Bacteria > Verrucomicrobiota > Lentisphaeria > Lentisphaerales > Lentisphaeraceae > CAMCSH01. Next base: position 16,317 of record JAYTMY010000037.1, read on the forward strand.
TAACTCACCCCCATGTTCACCCTTTTTCTACTCTCTGCCGCTGTCATTCTGACCTCCGGTCTCTGCTCTCTCGTCGAGGCGGCGGTCTTGTCTATCCCCGAAGCCCGCGTCCGACAGCTCCTTGAGCACAATACCCGCCGCTCTCACGCGCTCAAGGAAGTCACCGATGATATGCCACGCACCATTTCGGTCCTGGTCATCCTCTCCAATATCTTCGGTGCCAACGGCCCAGCCCTGATCAGCGTCGTCGCCACCGCGCACTTCAGCTCCACCTACGGCAAAGATGACCCCAGGATCGCTTGGGCCTTAGGCCTGCTCATGGGATTACTCTCCTTACTCATCATCGTCTTGGCTGAAATTCTCCCCAAGACCCTCGGCGAAAGACACAGCGAGAGTGTGGCGTATAACTCGTCTATCCCGCTCCGCTGGATCTCCATCATCATCACCCCTCTGGTCTGGTTCATCAGCCTGATCACCAAGCCGATGCTTCGCAAAGAGGAAGGCGCCACCACCGACGAATCCGAAATCCGCATGCTCGCCCGCATCGGCGCCCATGAAGGCGAAATCGATGGCCATGAATCGGAAATGATCCAGAAAGTCTTTGAGCTCGACGACACCCTTGCCTCGCAGATCATGACGCCTCGCGTCCGGATGTTCTCCTTTGATGCCACCGCCACTCTCAGCTCGCTGCAAGCTCAAATCCTCGAAGCGCCGCACTCCCGCATCATCTTGACCAATGGCAGTCCCGACCATGTCATCGGCATGGTGCTGCGCTCGGACCTTCTCGCCGGGCTGGTGCAGGGCCGTGGCGATGAGCCGGTCGAAAACTTCAGCCGCAAAGTCCGCTATGTCCCTCGCCAAGCCCCAGCCCACCGGCTCCTGCGGGAATTCCAGGAAAGCCGCCAACACCTCGCCATCGTCGTCGATGAATACGGCGGCGTCGCCGGCATCGTCACCCTCGAGGATGTCCTCGAAGTCATCACCGGCGAAATCGTCGATGAACAGGACCGAGTGATCGATCTCCAGGCCGACGCCCGCCGCGATGCCTCGGGATCAGCTCAGGTCTAAAAACCTTCTTGTCCTAAATACTGCCTCGCGCCTTTCCGCCAGAGCGACAGACGATTCTCGCGTGATTGATTGCCCTCAAAAATAAGCTGAGGCCCTCATGTCTGATTCCCCCCACGTCACGCGCAGCCACCTCCCCTGGGTGGTCCTCAGCCTCGGCATCTGCGCGGTGTCTTCCGGCGCCATTTTCGCCAAGATGGCCGACGCCCCTGGCCTAGTCACGGCGGCTTGGCGCGTCGGTCTCGCCTCCCTGATTCTACTGCCTTTGGTGATCTGGAAAGGACGCCAAGAAATCGCGGCCCTATCTCGTGCCCAAATCGGCCTGTCGATCCTCTCCGGCTTTTTCCTCGCAATTCATTTTGCCACCTGGATCACCTCCCTGCAATACACCTCGGTCGCCAACAGCGTCGTCCTGGTCAACACCAACCCGCTCTGGGTTGCTCTCTTGATGCCTTGGCTACTTAAGGAAAGCGTCAGCCCACGCGCCTGGCTCGGCATCGGTCTCAGCGTCGGCGGCGCCCTGGTCATCGGTCTCAGCGACATCGGCACCGACTCGAAAGCGCTGTTAGGGGATGGCCTCGCTCTGCTCGGTGGTCTGTCGCTGTCCTTCTACCTCCTTTTCGGCCGCAAACTCCGGCCCTCATTGTCTCTCATCCCTTACGTCGGCCTGTGTTACGGCTCGGCAGCGATTTTCCTGTGGATCGCGGTGCTGATCAGCGGCCTGCCTTGCACCAGCTTCTCCTCAAGCACTTGGGGCGCCTTTTTCGGTCTTGCCCTGGTCAGCCAGATCCTCGGTCACAGCAGCTACAACTGGGCCCTCCGTCACTTCACCGCCAGCTTCATCGCCATGGCCCTTCTCGCCGAACCGGTGCTCTGCTCGCTCGCCGCCTGGATCTTCTTCGGCGAAGCCCTGACCTGGCGCCAAGTCTTGGGAGACGGCCTGATCCTAGCCGGCATCGTCCTCGCAGCACAAGCCAATAACGAAGTTAAGAATTAAGAATTAAGAATTAAGAATTAAGAATTAAGAATTAAGACGAAGACGAAGACGAAGAGGCAAGAATCGGGTCGCTCCAATTCTTAATTCTTAATTCTTAATTCTTAATTCTTAATTCTTAATTTTTGGCTGGCACGCTTCCTGCTCCCGCTCAGGGTGGAGGAATTCAACATGTGGTCAGCCGCAGACATCACGCTGTACGTCCCTTGCTACCGGGCCGAACGCACCTTGGGCGATTGTCTGGCTTCACTGCAGGCGCAGACGATTCAGCCAGCACGGATCTTCATCATCGACGACGGTAACGACACGCCGCCACAAGTGCCCGCCGGCATCGGCATCCTTCGCCATGGCCACAACCGCGGCCTCGCCGCCGGACGCAACACCGCTCTTGAAACCTGCGCCACCGCCCTCCTCGGTAGCATCGACTCCGATGTCGTTGTCGCGCCCGATTGGCTCGAAAACCTCCTTGCCACCCTTAACGCCGAACCCGGTCTCGCCGGTTGCGGCGGGCGCATGGACGAAAACTTTCAAGACGATCTCGCCGACCGCTGGCGGGGCGTCCACATGTGCCAGCATTGGGGCGAAAACCCGGTCCGTTCGCCACGCTTCCTCTACGGCTGCAACACCCTGATGCGAGCCGAGGCGCTGCGCGCCGCCGGCGGCTTCGATCCACGCCTGCGCACCAACAATGAGGACCGCAGCCTCAGCGACAGCCTTTACAGCATGGGACTGGAACTACTCTACCAGCCCGCCGCCCGCTGCCGCCACCTCCGACGCGACCAGATCGACTCAGTCCTCGCCACCTACTGGGGCTGGCACCATGCCAAGGGCTTGGTCGCCGGCGACTTCGATTCGCCCCTCGGCCTGCTCGATCGCGTCTGGCGCGTCAACTTCGGCATCTTCGACTACCGCTACAATCTCGACCACAGCGCCGGCCGCGATGAATTCCTCCTCCTCGATCTCGCCCTGCCCTGGGTCTTCTGCCAGCGCGATCTCGAGCTCGCCCACTTCACCCAGGGCCTGCCCGCCGGACCCGACTTGCGCGCCCTCCTGCGCGAGATCACCGGCGAAGGCGCCGCCGTGATGGAAGAACTCATGCCTCCCAGCCGCTGCGCCCCCGGTAATCCGCCCTGGGCCGAACTCTACCGCGGCTGCATCCGCCGCTCTCTCGAACGCAGCTCCTGGCTGCGCCGCTTCGACGCCGCTCTCAACCCGAGGTCCTCCCCATGAAAATCGCCCTCTTCAACTCGCCCTGGTACGACGCATCACAGCCCCTCGCCTGGGGCGTCCGCGCCGGTTCGCGCTGGCCGCACATGCAGGAACGCCCCGCTCCCGGTCAGCTGCCGCGCTACATCCCCTTTCCCTTCTTCCTCGCCACCGCCGCACGCATCCTCCAGAATGCCGGCCATGAAGTGCTCCTCGTCGATGGCGTCGCCTCCGACCTCCGCCTCGAAACCTGCCTCGACAAGATCCAGAATTTCGGCCCGCGCCTGGTCTTCTGCGAAGCCGCGACACCATCGCTCCCCTGGGATATCGAGGTGATGAAAAAACTGCGACAGCTCCTGCCTAGCGCCGTCCTCGCCGCCGGCGGATCGCAAGGGGTCAGCATGGTGCCCGACATCATGGATCAACACGGCCTGCCCGACTTCTGGCTCGGCGGCGAATACGATTTCGCGGTGCAGCAACTGGTCGACGCCCTCGAAGGACGCCGCCCCTTCTCCAAGGTCGATGGCCTCGTCGGCGCCGGCGTCAACAACCGCCCCGCTGTGGTCGAAGACGTCAAATCCCTTCCTTCACCGCTCTACGAAGTCCTGCCGGTGCGCAACTATTCCGACCCGGTCTGCGGCCTCCCCTCCCCCGTCGCACAAGCCTGGCTGTCGCGCGGTTGCCCCTACAAATGCACCTTCTGCGTCTGGCCCCAGGTGGTCTTCGGCAACAGCCGCTACCGCACCCGCGATCCCCATCAAGCTCTCGACGACATCGAGACCCTGATCCGCGACCACGGCTGCGAATCCTTCTACTTCGACGACGACACCGCCAACATCGGCCCGGCCCGCATGATCGAGCTCGCCGCCGCGATCAAATCCCGCGGCCTCGACAAATATCCCTGGTCGATGATGGCCCGCGCCGACTGCATGACCGAGGCGGTTCTCGACGCTCTTCACGATGCCGGCATGTACTCGGTCAAATACGGCGTCGAATCGCTCAACGAGACCCTCGTCGACACCTGTGAAAAAGGCACCGACATCAAGAAGTTCCACCGCACCATCGAGCACACCAAGAAGCTCGGCATCAAGCTGCATCTGACCTTCATGTTCGGCATCCCCCACGAGACCGCCGAGACGGTGCAGGAAACCCTCGACTACGCCATGAGTGTCGCGCCCGATTCGGCCCAGTTCTCCCTCTGCACTCCCTTCCCCGGCACCAAATTCTACCGCCAATGCGAAGAGAACGGCTGGCTCATCACCAAGGACTGGAGCCGCTTCCTCGGCTCCGACGAAGCCGTGGTCGAAACCCCCTGGCTGAAAGCCGCCGAGCTCACCCGACTCTACCACGAAGCCCGCGACACCTGGCACAAATACAACCTCGAACGCCTCGAAGCGAAACGCGCCGCCCTTTTGCGGGAGCTGCAAAACCGCTGCCCTCCCGGCGCCAGCTGGGAACACCTCGGCGACCCCGACTTCGCCAGCTTCATCGCCGAACGCGACCCCGCACTAGCCTCGCGCCAGGTCCAAGAAGGCAACGGTGCCAAGCTGAGCGTCATCATCTCGCATCACGACGAAGAGAAGATCTACCGCCGCCTCCTGCGTGCCGACGACCCCCGCGCCAAGAGCTGCCTGAAGCTGTTCGGGTGAGAACCAGCGCCATTCATGCCGGTCACAGAGTCACAAGGTCAAGCCTGACTTCGTGACTCAGCGACCCTGTGACCGACGAACTGAGCCAAACACAACAAGCCCCGGAACGCGTGTTCCGGGTGTTTTGCGCTCGTCGCGAAGCGACGGAATGATTGTAGCCGGGGGTTTTAACCCCCGGTGAGCGGGGCAATCAATCGGCGTCGCGGCAGCGACGCTGTAACAGATCCTCTGGATGCTGCATCGCCACCGAACACCTGTCATCCTGTCGCTACGCGACGGCGAATCTCTCTCGAATGCTATCCGGGGGTTAAAACCCCCGGCTACACTCACACCGTCGCTTCGCGACGAGCGACTCAGCGCCCCAAGGTCAACCCTGACCTTCGTGACTCAGTGACCATGTGACCGACGACACAACAACAAACCCCGGAACGCGAGTTCCGGGGCGCATTTGCGACGTCCGCAAAAACTCACCCTCTCAGCTCTTTCACCAACACTTCGACATCAAGGGGACCCTGGGTCCCGGCGACGAGGTTTTTCATCTGGAAGGAGCCGTCGGCTTCAGGCATCACGATGAAGCGGGCACCGCGTTTTTCGGCGAACTGGATCTGCTTGCCGAACTTGCGGGTGGAGGGCGTGGTTTCAACCCGAAGGCCGGCGGCGCGGAGCTGCGCGGCGACCTGGTTGCCGAGGGGACGCTGGTTCTCGTCGAAGAGCAGCACCATCACTTCGGTGGGGGTGGCGGGGAGCGGCGCCAGACGACCCGATTCGAAGAGGATGTAGAGGAGACGGCTGACGCCGATCGACAGGCCGACGCCGGGGAGTTTGCGCTCGGTGAACTTGCTGGCGAGGTTGTCGTAGCGGCCACCCGAACAGACCGAGCCGTACTGCTCGAGGCCGACCAGGTTGCACTCGTAAACCGAGCCGGTGTAGTAGTCGAGACCGCGGGCGATCGACAGGTCGAAGCGGATGCGTCCGGCAGGCAAGTGGGCGAGGTTTTTGAAGATGCTGTCGAGCTCGAGTTTGGCCTGGGCGACGATCTCATGCGAGGTGTCGAGGGAGGCGAGGAAGTCGAAGGCTTCGGTGAGGGAGTATTTGCGCGACGCTAGGTCGACGCAGAAGGCGGCCTGTTCGGCGCTGAGGCCGTTTTCGAGAAGCAGCTTGGTGACGCCGTCCTTGCCGATCTTGTCGATCTTGTCGACCGCGATCAGGGTCTTGCCGAACTCGTTGATGCCTTGCTGGCGGTAGAGGCCGTCGAGGAGCTTGCGGTTGTTGATGCGGATGACGAAGTCGCCGACCTGGAGGGCCTCGAAGATGTCGTGCAGGACCTGCACCACTTCGGCTTCGTAGTGGAGCGGCAGCTCACCGTCGCCGACGATGTCGATGTCGCTCTGGTAGAATTCGCGGTAGCGGCCGGACTGGGCTTTTTCGCCGCGCCAGACCTTCTGCTGCTGGTAGCGCTTGAAGGGGAACTGCAGGTTGGCGTAGTTATCTGCGGTGTAGCGAGCGAAGGGCAGGGTGAGGTCGAAGTGGAGGCCGAATTCGCCTTCGCGGTCTTCGGTGGCGGCGGCGAGGCGGTGGATGCCGAAGATCTCCTTCGAGACGTCGCCGGAGGTGGCGAGCGCCTCGACCTTTTCGACGGCGCAGGTTTCGATCGGGGTGTAGCCGTAGGATTCGTAGATGCGGCGGATGGTCGCCATCACTTCCTGTTCGCGGCGGCGGGCGCCGGGAAGCCATTCGGGGAAGCCGCGGTGGAATTTGCCGAAGAAGAGTTCGCTCATGAGGGGAATCCTGTGGGGTTTTTGAACCCGCCCAATCTGCCGCCGGATGCGGGGAGCGCAAGCAGCTCAACGTGGCTCGATCATCTTGGTCGAGGAAGCCCTGTCAAACCGTGTAGAAACCGCCTTCGGGTCGACGTGGAGCGCGCTTGGCGAGATGGGCCTGAACGGCTCGAAAAAGGGCCTTGGTGTCGGCCATCGGCACCTGATCGCCGAGGTAAAGGCGGAGAAAGCGCCAGCGCTGGCTCAGGCTGAGGTGGCGGAGGCCACGGCGAGCGAGGGAGCTGAGGTCGAGGATGCGCGAATGGCGGGCATTCAGGCGGGCGATCAGGCCGGAGCGCTGGCGGGGGCAATCCATCCACACCAGCTCGTAGCCTTCGCCTTGGCGGCGGACGAGGAGGTTGCGCCACTTCAGGTCGCAGTGATAGAAGTGGGCAGCATGGGCGAGGCGGAGCTGAGCGGCGAGTTGCAGAGACAACTCCTGCACCAATTTTGCGCGCGACGCGAAGTCCAGCGGATCGATTTGGCGTTCCGCGAATTTTGCGAGGTCGGAGATGGCGCCAGCGTCTTCGGTGACGATATAGGCTTCGAGCAGACGGCCGCAATGGCGGCGTTCGCCGAGGGCGCGGCACTTCAGGGTGGGGATGCCGATCGCTGCCAGGATCTGATAGCCTTGGCTCTCGATCTGGGCCTTGCCGCGGCGCAGGAAGAATTCCCAGGGCTGGGCGCGAAGCTCGTAGACCTTGGCGAAGACGGCGGGGCCGGATTCGGGTTGGAAACGAGTGACGAGGCCGCCGCTGCTTTGTTCAATCACTTGGCCTTGCAGCGCGTCGCGCCAATCGCTGCGGGCCGAAAGTCCGAGGGCAAGCAGCAGCGCCTCCTCAGACGCTGCCGGGCAGCGTCGGAGACCGTGGAGGCAGAGAGGCAGGAGGCGTTGCGGGCTCGGCAGCACGGGATTAGACGCGTTGCTCGCCGTCGGCTTCGAGTTCCTTGGCGGCCTTGAGGTCGTCGCGGGAGGCGTTGGGACGGAAGCCCATCGACATGAGCTGCTGGAGAGCCATGAGGAACTGTTGTTCCTCGGAGTCGGCTGCCGAGTGTTCGTCGAGCTGAGTCGAGTGCAGTTTGCGGAGCAGGCGTTCGAGCGACTGGTCTTCGGCGAACATGTTTTTCAGGATGTCGTCGGCGACGGCGATTTCGAGTTCGTCGAACATCTGGTAGGCCTGCTGTTTGTATTCGACCAGCGGGTCTTTCTGGGCGATGGAGGAGAACTGGACGTTCTGGCGCAGGTGGTCCATGCCGCGGAGGTGCTCGATCCACAGCTTGTCGATGGCGGCAAGCATGATGTTGCGTTCATGGCGGCGGAGGTATTCGACTTCTTCTTCGGATTCCTTCTTGGCGTAGGCGGTCTCGATCCGTTCGGCCAATTTGGCGGCGAGCTGGTTGGGGCTGAGAGTGCCGTCGAAGGCTAGGGTGTCGAGATCGAGGTCGAGGGGGAAGGTGGCGGCGAGCCATTTCTCCAGCGGTTTGCGATCGATCGGGCGGAGGGTTTTGCTGTGGTTTTTGGACGCGGCGCGTTCGCACTTTTCTTCCAGTGTGTTGACCAGGATGTCGAAGAGGCGTTTGCGCGGGTTCTGAGCGTGGAGGATGTCACGGCGGAGCTTGTAGATGATGGTCCGCTGCTTATTCATCACGTCATCGTATTCGAGGGTTTTCTTACGCGAGTAGAAGTTCTGGTTTTCGACCTTCTTCTGAGCGTTTTCGATGGTGTAGGTGAGCATGCCGGATTCGAGCTGTTCGCCTTCTTTCAGGCCCATGCGTTCGAGGACGCCGGCGATGCGGTCCGAGCCGAAGAGGCGCATGAGTTTGTCTTCGAGGGAGATGAAGAAGAGCGACGAGCCGGGGTCGCCTTGGCGGGCGCAGCGGCCGCGGAGCTGCCGGTCGATGCGGCGGGAGTCATGGCGCTCGGCGCCGATGACGTGCAAGCCGCCGAGTTCGGCGACGCCGGCGCCGAGCTTGATGTCGGTGCCGCGGCCAGCCATGTTGGTGGCGATGGTGACGGCGCCGTGCTGGCCGGCGAGCGAGATGATTTCGGCTTCGGCCTGGTGGCGGCGGGCGTTGAGGACCTTGTGGGGCACGCCGGCTTTTTGCAGCCAGGTCGAGATGACTTCCGAGACTTCAACCGTCGGGGTGCCGAGGAGGATGGGGCGACCGAGGGCGTGGATGGCCTTGACCTCTTCGGTGATGGCGTTGTATTTCTCGCGATAGGTCTTAAAAATGCGGTCGTTGAGGTCGGCGCGGACGCAGATGCGGTTGGCCGGGATGGCGACGGTTTCGAGCTTGTAGATCTCTTTGAATTCGGCTGCTTCGGTCAAGGCCGTGCCAGTCATGCCGCCGAGCTTGGTGTAGAGGCGGAAATAGTTCTGGATGGTGATGGTGGCGAGGGTTTGGGTCTCGGCTTCGATGCGGACGTTTTCCTTCGCTTCGAGGGCCTGGTGGAGGCCTTCCGAGTAGCGGCGGCCGGGAAGAGCGCGGCCGGTGTTTTCGTCGACGATGACGACCTTGCCTTCGCCCGAGCTGTAGTCGACGATGTAGGCGATGTCTTTCTCGTACAGGCAGTAGGCCTTGAGGAGCTGGGCGATGGTGTGGATTTCGGAGGTCTTGTTGGAATATCGCTCCTGGGCGGCGCGGCGGGCGGCGAGCCGGCCGTCCTCGTCGAGCGACTTATCGGCGTCGATGGTTTGGAATTCGATGACGATATCGGGCAGGAGATAGGCGTCCGGATCATCCGGGGCGATGAGGGAGCGACCTTTGTCGGAGAGGTCGGTATCGTGGTGTTTTTCGTCGATGGCGAAAAACAGCTCCTGCTTGGTTTTCTGCAGGAGGCCGCGGTTCGAATCGGAGTAGAAACTGAGGTCCTGTTTTTCGTACTCACGGCGGATGGTGGACTCCTCAAGGAGGACCATCAAGCGCTTGTTTTTAGGTGCGCCGAGGCGGACTTTGCAGAGTTCGAAGGTGGCGTCCTTGAAGGCGTCGCTGCCGGGTTTTTCGGACTTCAAAACCTTCTCGGCCTTATCGAGCAGATCTTCGATCAGGGCGTCCTGTTTGCGGACCAGGCGTTCGATGCCGGGTTTGAGGCGGTCGTAGTCCTGGCTGGAGGAGGCGACGGCGCCGGAGATAATCAAGGGGGTGCGGGCTTCGTCGATGAGGATCGAGTCGATTTCGTCGACGATGACGAAGTAGTGATTGCGCTGGACGATTTCTTCCGGGCGGGTGGCCATGCCTTGGTCGCGGAGGTAGTCGAAGCCGAATTCCGAGTTAGTGCCGTAGGTGATGTCGCAGGCGTACTGGGCGCGGCGTTCATCGGGGTTCTGGCCGTGCTGGGCGCAGCCGACGGTGAGGCCCATCCAGCGGAAGATCAGGCCGATCCATTCCGAGTCGCGGCGAGCGAGGTAGTCGTTGGTGGTGACCAGCTGGCAGTTGCGGCCGGTCATGGCGTTGAGGTAGAGGGGCATGGCGGCGGTCAGGGTCTTGCCTTCGCCGGTCTGCATTTCGGCGATGCCGCCGCGGTGGATCACCATGCCGCCGATGAGCTGGACATCGAAGGGAATCATGTTCCAGGATTCCATCTTACCGAGGATGTCGAAGCTTTGGCCGCAGAGGCGGCGGCAGCAGTCTTTGACCACGGCGAAGGCTTCCGGCAGCATCGACTCGAGGCTTTCGCCGTTCTTGAAGCGGCCCTGGAATTCCTGCGTCTTGGCGCGCAGCTGCTCATCGCTGAGGCTGCTCAGAGTCGGGTAGATCTTATTGATCTGTTCGATCTCGGTGCGCAGTTGTTTGACGCGGCGGTCGTTGGAGGTGCCGAAGATGGACTTGAGAAAGTTGGCGATCATAATCTGTGGGGATTCCGGAGCGGCCGCAGCCGCGTGTTTTCAAGGCAAAGGGGCAGGCTGAACAAGGCCTGCCCCGGGATTTGAGGCAGTGAACCTCAGGGAGCGGGGGTGGGAGCCGCTTCCACCACTGGTGTGACCGGAGCGGGAGCCGCTTCCACTACGGGTGTGACCGGAGCGGGAGTCGCTTCGGCTGCTGGTGTGACCGGAGCGGAAGCGGTGGCGCTGGCCGCATCGGCCGCAGAAGTGACCGCAACGGGAGCAGCGGCGATGACGGCATCTTTGCTGCCGTTGACGCTGTCGATGACGGTTTTGACTTCGTAGCGTTTCTGCAAGGCGCCGAGGCGGTTGGCCAAGGTGAAGCGGCTTTGGCCGGCGGGCACTTCGAAGAGCAGTTGGACGGGGCCGGGAGTGATGGTGTTGGCCGCGGTGATGGCGGCTTTATCCCAGGCGATTTTCGCGGACCCGACGTTGTGGACTTCCATGGTGGTCTTCGAGAAAGCTTTGCCGGAGTGGGCGAGGGCGATGGCGCGGACACCTTCGCTCTGGCCTTCTGGTGTGAGGAGGTAGTCGAGCAAGCTGATCGAGCGGCCGGCGGCGAGGTCGACACTGAGGACGATGAAGGACGTGCCGTCGGCGGGGCTGAGATCGCTGGCAGTGGCTTCATCGGCGTTGGTGCGGGCGGTGCGCTTGAAGGCCGGGACCGTGGCTGGGGTGTCGACAGAGGTGATCTTGCCTTCGCGGAGTTTGATATCGCAATCCGCGGCGGCGAAGCTTTGGCCGGCGAGAAGGAAAGTGGTGACGGCGGCGAGGAATTTCATGGCGTGGTTCTCCTAGCTGGATTTTCAGCCCGACAATGTATCCGCAGCTGGCGAGCTGGAAAGGTGAATTGGCGGCAATCGGCGGGGAAAGCCGCGCCTAGACAGGAGTTTGAAAGAAGCCGATGCTCCAGGGCATTGGCAAGCGAGCGGCGGTTTTCAGTCGATCGCCGGCGGCGCAAACGCGGCGCAGATCGGCACTCGGCATCGGCGGGGCGTCGCGCCGAACGGCGCCCAGACGATGCAAATGACGGATGAAACTCAGTGTGTCAGGAAAATCCTGATCCCAGGCGAGGCTGGTGCAGCGACTTTTCGGGGGAAGGAGTTTGAGGATTGACCCGGCCGAGGAGTAGCGCAGCCCGGGATAAACCAGACCGCAATTTTCAAAGGCGTTGATAAAAGGTGCGAGGCTGCCCTCGAGTGGCAGGGCAAAAGCCAGTTGCCCACCGGCTTTCAGCTGTTGCTGCAGACGGGCCAGAGTGCAGGGCAGATCATCGAACCACTGCAGAGCCATCGATGAAACGATCAGGTCATAGCGGCTGTCCGCGGGCACGTCCTCGACGCTGCGGAAGAGACGGGGCGCGGCTTCTGGCGGCACTTGTTGAAGGCGGGCCTGAGCCAAGGCGAGCATGGCCGGGGAGGCGTCGAGCAAATCGACGTGGGCCGCGGGGCAGCGTCGCAGCAATTCTTCACCCAGGCTGCCGGTGCCGCAACCGACATCGAGAATCCGGGGGGAATCCGGGCGGATATCAAGCAGCTGGCAGAGCCGGGCGGCGATCTCTTTCTGCAGGCCGGCTTCACGGTCGTAATCGGCCGCTGTGGCATCGAAATTCGCCTCAGGCACGGGCAGATCTCGGGTTGTTTCTGGTCATCGGCGGCGCGTCCTCGAATGGTTGAGCCGCCAATCTAACCCGTTTTTGAAATTAGAGTCCGAGCCAGTGACGGGCTTGGGCTTCCGGAGTCCATCAAGCGCCGGGGAAGTCTTTGCGGTGGCGCTTCACCGCTGCGACGCATTCTTTCAGGAAGAACGCGGCGATGTCGTCCGGCACGGCGCCTTCGCGCCAGCACAAGCTGAGTTCGACCGGAGCAAAGCGTTTGACCACCAGGGCCCGCAACTTCAGATCTTTCAACAGGAAGGCCGGGGGATGGGGCATGAAGCCGAGGCCGAGGCCGAGGCGGATGTATTTCAAAGCGGTGGGGATGGAGTTGGTCTCGGCGCCCCAGCGCGGCGCCAGGGTCAACTTGCGCAGCTCATCATGCAGCAGGTTCATGCCGCCGCTGTTCTCCTGCAGGGCGACCCAGCGGATATCTTGCAGACCGGTTTCGGTCCAGACCGGTTCGCCTTTCACTGCCCAGGGGTGTTCCTGCGGCACGATGACGCACCAGGGCAGGCTCATCAGGGTGGCGTGGCGGAGACGACGGTTGCGCGGCGGCGCTTCGATCGAGAGCGTGAGGTCGAGCTCCTGCGCAATCAAGGCGCGGTGCGGATCGCGGCCTTCGAGGTCGGAGACATTGGGAATCACATCGGGATGGGCCTTCATCATCGCCTCGAGGATTTCCGGCAGATAATGATCGGCAATCAGGGCGGCGCAACCGATGCGCAGGCGGCGGGTGCCGAGGCCCTGCAATTCGTCCTCAATCGTGCTGAGTTTCTCCATGAAGGGAGCGACGGTGGCGAGCAGAGTGCGGCCGGCGTCGGTGAGGGCGAAAGGGCGGCGCTCGAAGAGGCTGACCCCGAGGGCTTTCTCGAGGCTGATCATCTGCTGGCTGATCGCCGGTTGCTGGATCGGGTAGGGAATGACTTTGAGCGACTGGGTGATGCCGCCGGCTTCGGCGACATAATAGAACAGCTCAAGGTGATGGAGGTTGATTTTCATGCCGGACCCTGCGGATTATTGACGGACGGCGCCGGTCTCCGCCCGGAGGGCGAGAAGGCAGCCGACGAGGCACCAGGCCGCGGTTTGCACCGCGGCGTACAGAGCCAGCTCGACGAGATAGCTGAAGGGAATAGGAATACCGGCGGCCAGCGGATCGGCGAGCCAAAAAGCCTGCCAATCGGGAATAACGGCGCGGACGGCGGCTCCCCAGATCGGATCGCCGGCGAAGTGGAGCAGTCCGCGTTGCGCCAGTCCTAAAAGCAGCAGCGTGGTGCAGAAGCCGAGGACCGCACCGGTGCCAAGACGAATGGCTGCTGCGGTAGCCGCGGCGCTCATCACTGGAGCGGCAAAAAGCACCGCGATCAAACAGGCGGCAAAACCATGATGAAGCCCCATAGACCCTTCCGAGGCAGGCCAGAAATTTGCGGCAACCGCAAGACCGACGAGCAGGACGAGCAAGGCCGACATGGTCGAGGCGCTGAAGCTGGTGCCGCTCGACCAGTTGCGCCAGCCACCCCAAGCGCAGGCGACGATGAACACGCCCCAGTAAGTCCAATAAAGGCCCCATTCGAGCTCAAACTGGTCCGGTGTGGCGCGCAGAACAATCAGGGCGCCGAGGGCGACGATGAGGCTGTGAGCGAGGACGGCGAGGGCGGTGCCGGCCATCTTAGCGAGGAGCCAGGAGACGGGGGAAACCGGTTTCGATAGAACCAAGGCGGCGGTGCCGCTGCGCAGCTCGCGGCCAAGGCCGAGCGAAGCCAGCAAAGCCGCCAGCACCATGCTCGAGCTGAGCAGGGTCATCAGGGCGTTGTCGGTGATGATCTTGAACTCTTCACGGAAGACAAAAAGCGCCATCGGCGGCAGCAGGCCGACCAGTGCCAGTGCACACAGGGTGACGATAAGACAAAGGGGTTCGCGCAGCGACTCCCGCACAGTATTGCGAGCGACCTGAACGAACCCCTGCATGGCGCGGCCCTGAAGGCTTAGCGGGGAGGAAGGACGGGTTTGGGCTCGGTGATTTCGATGCCGCTGGGGGAGGTTTTGAAGCCGCCTTTTTCGAGCTTCTGAATGGCTTCTTTGTACTCTTCGAGGAGGCCGCTGATGCCGAAGAGTTCTTCAGCTTGAGAAGCGACGATCATCCAGTCACGGTTGTCGATGGCGTAGGACTTGATCGCGGGGTTGAGTTTCTCTTTGAAGTACTTCGGGGTGTGGTCGGGGTTGCCGAGGAAGACAACTTGCTCGGGGTGGGCGAAGTTGATGAAGTTTGAATATTCCTTGGTCTCGATCTTCAGGACGTTATTGAGAGGCTCTTCGCCTTCTTCGACTTCTTCCTGGGCGGGGGCGAAAGACATGACGCGAGGGGTGAGGTGGTCGATAAACAGAATCGGCTGTTTGGTGTGGCGCTGGATCAGCTCGGCCAGAAGACGGGATTCCACCGTGTTGCCGGTGACGATGACGGTGCTGACGGTTTTTTCGTCATTCTTGAGGGCGGCAGCGGCGGTGCTGGCGGCGAGAACAAGGGCGGCGGCGGCGGCGAGGAAACGACCGG
>JAYTMY010000038.1:0-8948 GCA_043748535.1 Lentisphaeraceae bacterium
ACTTCGGCAAGAACTGAGCTTCCTCAGTGCCGCAAAAAGCGCTCCTGTGAGGGGGCGCTTTTTTTGTTGCGGAGGAATATTCTGCCTCTCTCATTCAAGCTCGGGCGGATCAGTCGGATCGGACCGATCTTTTCACTCCAATTCACGACTTTCCCTAGGCTTCCCATGACTCCTGAGCTCCTCGCCAAAGAAACTCACCTCGCCACTCTCCTGCAGGGGGGGCCACTGGCCGTCGCCTGGTCCGGCGGGGTGGACTCCAGCTATCTCGCGGCGATTGCGAGCGAAGTCCTCGGCCGCGATGCGGTTTTGGTGATCGCCGATTCGCCGTCGCTGCCGCGCCGTGAATTGGCCGAGGCGATTGAACTGGCGCAGGCGCGTGGCTGGTTATGCGAGATTCTGCCTACGGATGAACTCAGCCAGGCCGATTATGTCGCCAACCAGGGCGATCGCTGCTACTTCTGCAAGGACGAGCTCTTCCGCCGCATGGGCGAATGGGCCCGGACCAAGGGTATCCGGCGCCTTGCCTACGGGGCGATTTTGGATGACATCGGCGAACACCGTCCCGGTGCCCGCGCCGCCGCCGAACACGCCGTCCTCGCCCCTTTGCAAGAGGCCGGATTGAGCAAGGCCGAAATCCGGATCTTGTCGGCGATGCGCCATCTGCCGACCGCCTCGAAACCTTCCTTCGCCTGCCTCGCTTCGCGTCTGCCGGTGGGCGAGACGGTGAGCGCCGCCAAGCTCAGCCAGATCGAGATGGCGGAGGAGATCCTGCGTCCCTTGGGCTTTAGTCAATGGCGGGCCCGCCACCACGGCGATAGCTGCCGGATCGAGATCCCGGCGGCGGAATTCCCTTTGTTGATGGCGCGTTCTGCCGAGATCAACCGCCGCATTCTCGCCCTCGGCTACAAACACGTCAGCCTCGACCTCGGCGGCTATCGCAGCGGCTCGGTCAACGGGGTTTGAGCCTGGGGCTCAGACGGCTTGCAGTTGACTGAGTTTGAGAGTGATTTCGTGCAGGGTTTTGCCCTTCTGGTCGAGGAAGGCGGCGCGCAGGCTGGGATCGGCGATGTCGTGATCGATCTCGATGAGGAGGAAGCTGTGCTTCTGGAGGGCGGACCAGAGCAGGGCGGGGTGTGGCACGTTGAGGCCGGGGATCACCGAGTCGTGCAGGGGCGAACTGATGAATTGGTACAAGGGGTAGCCGATTTCGTCCTTGCCGTAGCCGAGGAGTCGGCTGACGTGGATGTCGCCGCCGAAAAGGCTGATGCCGCTGATCTTCTCGCGACGGATGAAGTCGAAGAGTTCGCGGCGTTCCGCGGGGTAGCTGGCCCAGTGGTCTTTTTCGCTCGATTTCTTGTCGTCCCAGATCATGCCGCAGGCGAGGATCTTGAAGGAGGCGGTGGAGGCCTTGAGGCCTTTTTTCAGCCAATCCCATTGCGCCGCGCCGAGCAGGTTTTTCTCTTTCGGGTCGATCGGCGATGGGCCGGTGAAGGAGAAGTAGCGGCAGTCGAGCAGGAAGATTTCGAGGGGGCCGAGGCGGAGGCTGGAGTAGATCCCTTCTTTGCCGTCACCATAGCTGAACTGCGGCCGGTATTCCGAGAAAGCCTGGCGGCTGGCGGGGCGCGATTGGAAGCGGCCATCGGAGTCATTGAGGCCGAAGTCATGGTCGTCCCAGGTGCCGGCGAAGGGGATGGAGCCAAAGGCTTTGCGGAAGGCGTCGATGCCGAGGAACTGGCGGTGAGAGTGGCGCATGACGGCGAGTTCGGGGTGGTCGATGTAGGGCGTGTCGCCCATTAGGAAGGCGACATCGGGCTTGAGGTCGACAATGGTGTGCAGGACTTCGTGGTCGAGGCTGGGAGCGCAGGAGCCGAGGACGATGCGGAGCTTGCCGCTGTTGCTGTCGGACGGGGTCTTCAAGCTGCCGCTTTGGGCCGGCATTCCGGGGCCGCTGACTTCGTAGCGATAGGTGCTGGCGGCTTTGAGGCCGTCGAAGCGCCAGGTGAGGGTGAGGTCATTGTCGCTCAGGGCGTCGAGCTCTTTGGCGGCGACGGCTTTTCCTGAGTCGTCGCTGAGAGTGGCGCGGAAGCGTCCGGGCTGGGCGGCGCGCAGCCAGAGGCAGGCGCCATCGGGGCGCACCTGGCCGATGTAGGGGCCAAGGCGAGTGTCGATCTGGCGCGACGGCAGGGCTTTCTCGAGCTCCTGAATTTCCGCCGCTTCGAGGGCGAAGGACAGGCCGCGGATCCCGGTGGGCTTGAGATTATCCCAAGACACTTTGTCGAAGGAGCGCAGGATCGGCGAGGCATGGTTGCCGGGGCTTTTAAACGCCTGTTTCACCAAGGGCTTGCCATTGACGAAAAGAGTCAGGGTCGCGTCGCTGCCGGCGCTGTTCCAGACGAGGCAACAGTGGCGGGGGCCGGCGGGCAGGGCTGCCCGGACGGCTTTGGGCGCTTGGCGGCAGCTTTTGGCGGCCAGTTCGACCTCGCTCGCCGAGAAGCGCAGACGGAAGGCCTGGTTGTCGGCACGGATCTCGCCAGTGGCATCTTCCGTGAGCTGGAAAACCAAGCTGAACTGCTGGGCGCCACTAGGCATGAAGAAGTCATTGGCCAGCTCGGATTTTGCGTCTTCCGCATCGGCTTCTGAGACCGCAGTGGCGGCGAGGCCAAGGCTGACAGCTTGGATCCATTGGCGACGGTTGAGCTCGGGAGAAGTCATGGGGATCATCCTTGGGTTGAATCAGGTGATGCTTCCGAGCTGTCTTGAGGGAATGGGTTCCCGGACGCTTCTAATGGTCCATTAGGAGAGCTAATGATCCCGAGGCTTACTTCCGCTTGCCGCTGCGCAGAAGACGGAGCTTGTCGGCGTGCAGCAGGGCTGCTTCGGCGAGGGCTTCGAGAATGGTGTCGACCGGGATTTTGACCCGCAGGCCGAAGACGAGGAGCTTGTTGACCAATTTTCACCCGCGGATTGGGGCGGACACGGCGGCTTCTTCAGGCCGTCGCTGGAGGGTGGCGTGGAGCTGTTGTCGCTGTCCAGCGCCGCCTGCACTTGCTGCCAGGGTGCTTGCAGGCCTTGCGGACTTCCACCAGGGTTTCTTTGGCCACCGGCACAGTTGGGTGGCGTCATGCCACGCCAGTCTCGCTGCGTCAGTCATCGGCTATTGAAGTAAAGAAGCTCCAAAGCCTTGCTGAGTGGGTCATTTGAGCTTAGAAATGCCATTTCGGCAAGTGACCCCATGAAACTCGAAACTACTTGCCCCACGCATTGAAGGCATCACGCAGAACCTTGGCGGCGGGTTTTAGCGTGCCGTCGGCGCGAATGAGGCCGAAGTGCGATTCGTTGGGATTCTTGATCGGGTAATCGTACAGGCACCACGCGATGGCGCCGCCGATGCGCTCTTGTTTCACGGCCTCCAAGACGGCGGAATAGACCTGAGCCTGCTCTGCTTCGGTGCCTGGCGCATTATTGAGTTTCGCGGTCAGTTCAGGGCTGGCACCGTGTTGGGCATCGCGGGCGGTGCACATGCCGAACTCGCCGATGATGAGCGGGCGTTCGGTTTGGTTCAGGCCTTGGTGGTTGATGCCGCTGCGAGTCCTCTCGATGCCAGATTGAACCGTGAATTTCCTCCCGACTCCGTATTCGTGGTATTGCAGGACATCGGGCAGGCCGATCTCTTGGAGCCGATCTGTGCGGTAGGTGATGCCGATGGTGGTGAAATGCTTGGGGTCGATTTCTTTGAGGAAGACCCTTGCCCCCTTCAGGTAGGTTTTGGTGCGCTCAGTCCATTTGTGGTCGCTTTCCGGTTCATTCATCAGGTCCCACATCAGCACGCGTCCGTCATCACGAAGCGGCACGACGATGGAGCGCATGGCTCGCTGCCAGCGCTGAACTCCGTCCGGCTGGTTGAAAATGTGCTCGGAAAACTCAAAGCAGAGGACGAAGTGGATGCCGTGTTTCCAGCCCGCGGCGAGCAGGCGCTCGAGCTTTTCGCGATAAGCAGGTGTGGGGGTGCCGTCCGCGGTGGCCAGGCCATTTTTGACATCGTCCGGGCTGAAAATGAGAAAGGTACGCACGGTATTCACGCCGAGCTTGGCGGCGGCGGCCATGTCTTGTTCCCACACTTCCGGGGGTGTTTGCGTCCACATCTTGCCCCACGGAGTGTTCCGCGGGAAGTAGTTCACGCCACGGATGGAGAGCGGTTCGATTTTACGAATGACCTCTTCCTCCTGGACATCGGTGTAATAAGCCCCGCACAGAAGCTCTCCCTGCGCGTCGACAAATGCAGTCTTGAGCTCGGTCCGCCCGGCTTTCAGCGTCAGGGTGATTCGGACCGCATTGGCATCCTCCGCAACATCTGCCAGCGCCGTCTGTCCTTGGATCTGAATCCGGACCTTGGCAATCGGCAAGGCTTTGCCGGCGGCATAAGGCCACGGGCCTTGCGGCGCCGTCGCACGCATAGGCAGACCCAATTCTTCCGGCCAGCGACGGAGGGTGAAGGTGTAGCGACCCTCACGCATCACGTGCAGATGCCAGACGCCATTCACGCGCTCGCCAGTGCGAATCGCATTGCTGAAATCCACCCACACGCCGTCCCATTCCGCAATATCGAGCTGCACAGGTTTCGCGTCTTTGCCGATTGGGATGGCTTGAAGCGGGCGTTGCTCCAAGGCGAGCTGCTTCCACCATTGATCGTAGAAGGAAGTCAGGCGTGTTGCAATTTCGGGGTGTTGTTTTACAAGGTTCGTCTTCTGACCAGGATCGGCGTGAATATCTTAGAGTTCCTTGCCATGAACCCAACGCCACTGTTTCCACAGCACCGCCGCATCGCCATACTTGGGACCGGTCACATGGCCCTCGTTCACGGCTCCCGCCGCAGGCTTCTTTTCCTGATAGTGCCCATATTGAACAACCAAGGTCCGGTCATCCAATTCAGGCATGGGTTTCCCAAGCAAGCCCTTCACCAAGCTGGCACCATCCAGTTTCAGGTCCTTGCTGGACTTGAGCAAACAGGCATCCATGAGGGTCGGGAAAAGATCGCGTACCTCAGTCATGGAAGCGAAATCGCGTCCGCCATTCCATCCGCCGGCGGGCCAACGAACGAAGCACTGAACCCGGTGACCGCCGTCATAGAGCGACTTTTTGTAGCCGCGCATGCCGGCACTATAAACTCCCGTCATCACGTCGCTTGAACCGTTGTCGCCGAAGAAAATGACGATCGTGTTTTCCTTCAACCCACTCCGCTCCAGGAAGGCATCCACCCGCCCATAAATGCCGTCGTAGCGTTCCAAGGCGGCATAGATGCGCGAGAGGGTTTCCCCATATCCCTTGTCGCGGAAGACCTGCTGGCGCTCGTCTTCAACAAACTCGGGACCATGCACGAGATTGCTTGGCAAATAACAGAAGAACGGCTTGCCGACTTTCTGCTGCTCCGACATCCACTTCATGGCCTCATCGTTCCAGACATCGGTGGTGTAACCGGGATATTTCTTGCGGAAACCGTTATGCATAAGGGTGCAGTCGAATCCGTTGTTGTTCCAGTAGTCGCGGGCCGTGCCCAGACTGGATCCCGGCATGTAGAGCGCCTCGTCGAAGCCGCGATCCATCGGAAGCCACGGATGGTTGCTGCCTATATGCCACTTGCCAAACATACCCGTGGCATAGCCGCTGGCTTTGAAGACGTCCGACATCATCGGGAAATCGGCGCGGGGCATGGTGCGGCCGCAGGTGACCATGCTGGCCTCGTTATCGAGACAATGCCGACCGGTCAGCAACTGGGAGCGGGTCGGGGTGCACATCGGCGACACATGGAAATCGGTAAACCTGACGCTCTCCTTGTATAAGCGATCGAGACTCGGCGTCTTGCTCCGAGGATTTCCGAGGCAAGCCAAATCGGGATAGCCAATATCGTCCACGAGCAAGACGATCACGTTCGGCGGAGCATTCTTGACTGCGGCATCCTTGCCTGATTCGGCGCCGAATGCAAGGCCAGCCAACAAGTAGCCGAGCAGGCAATTCAGGCTGAGAAATGCGCGCACGTTCATGGCTCTTCGGCTTTGCCAGTTCATCGTCAGTGCTTGGTTTATCATGCCGGGAGTCTCCTGATTAGATTTCATCATTTGACTCTAATCTATTCGGCGAAAAAATGCGAAAAAAAGAATTTTTATGCCATGGTCATTCCGCCTGCAGAGGGCCTTGACGGCTGCTTCGCGCGGCTAAAAAGAGACCCCACTCGGCGCCCTGCGCGAGTGGAGTCGCTTCTTGTTGGTTCTGCCCCAACTTACCAGCTGAGGTTTTTCGATTCCCCGGCGGCCAGCTTGATGGCTTGTTTGCGGCCGGCGCAAACAACGCTGCGGCTGACCCCTTCCTTACCGGTGTTCTTGATGGTCGAAGTGAGCAGCTTGCCGTCTTTCCACACCAGGTCGACCTCGAGTCCGCCACGGGCGCGCAGACCGCTGACCGAGCCGCTGGGCCATGCAGAGGGCAAGGCGGGCAGGAGCTGCAGCTCGGCAGTGTGCGATTGCACCAGGCACTCGCAGTAGGTGGCGAGAATGCCGAGATTGCCGTCGATCTGGAAGGGCGGGTGAGTGGCGAACATGTTGTCAAGCATGTTGAAGGTGATCAAGCCTTGGATCATGGTGTGCGCCTTGTCCGCCTCGCCGAGGCGGGCCCACATGCCGCCGCGCCAGGCCCAGGTCCAGGAACGGCGGGAATCGCCGACGTTGGAGGCCACGGTGAAGGGCTTGTCTTTGTTCTTGCCGTAGTTGCCGCTGCGGCTGCGCAGAGACAGGATGGCGGCCTGCGCCAACTCGGGAGTCTTGCTCAGGCTGATCTGACGTCCGGGGAAGACGGCGAAGAGGTGCGAGGTGTGGCGGTGCTGGTCGTTTTCATCATCGCGGTCGGTTTGCCACTCTTGCAACTGGCCCCACTTGCCGATTTTGTTGGGCGCGAGTTTGGCTTGTTTGCTCGCCAGCTCGTCGCGGAAAGCCTTGTCCGAGCCGAGGACGTCGGCGGCTTCGATGGTGTTCTGGAAGAGGTCCCAGATGATCTGCTGGTCGTGCATGACGCCATCCTCGCGCGGGCCGTGTTCGGGCGACCAACCGTGCGGCGCGACGAGTGTGCCGTCGGGCAGGGTTTTGAGGTGATCGAGCCAGAATTCGGAGACGGTTTTGAGGATGGGGTAGCCGGTCTTGGCGAGGTAGTTTTTGTCGGCGCTGAAGGCGTAGCGTTCCCAGACGTGTTGGGCGTACCAGGCGGAGGCGGGGATGTTCCAGTCCCAGCCTTGGCCGCCGAAGATGTTCTCCGAGGTGCGGCAGGTCCAGCCACGCAACTTGTCGGCATCAGCCCCAAACTGCTTTTTGTCGGAGTGCGTGGCGTCGCGACGCGGCTGCTGCAGCTTGTCGATGAAGTCGATCAGGCTGGAATGGCAGTCGCCGAGGTTGGCCTGTTCCATGCCCCAGTAGTTCATCTGGATGTTGATGTTGGTGTGGTAGTCGGAAGCCCAGGCGGGGTTGTTCTTGTCGTTCCAGATGCCTTGCAGGTTGGCCGGTAGATCGCCCGGACGCGAGCTCGCCTGCATCAGGTAGCGACCGTAGGCGAAGAGGGTTTCTTCAAGGTCGACATCGGGCTGGCCGTCGCGATAACGCTTCAGGCGGGCGGGAGTGGGCAAAGCCTTAACCTCGGACGGGCTGTCGCCGAGATCGATCTTGACGCGGTTCATGTAGGAAGCGGTTTCGGCGATGGCGGCGGATTTGAGGATGTCGAAGCTGCCGTCTATTGCCTGTGCCATGTCCTTGTTGATCGCTCTCAACGGATCCATCCCGTTTCGACATCCTTTGCTGACATCGAGGGCATAGTCGGTGCGGGCGAATAGCAGCAAATCGAGTGAATCGCAGTTGGCGAACACAAGCTGGTCTTGATCAGCAGACACCGCACCAGTTTTCGAAAAGGCCTTTACCAGAGAAGCGTAGCGGAGATGGTTCTTCATTTCACCTTGGGACAGCAGACCGCCCAATTCCGCCTTTGTCACCGCCCCATGCGCATCCACCAGCCGGATCTTGCCGGAGAGGGCTCCTTTCTTGTCGGCGGTGTAGCGCAGGACGATGCACTGCGAGGCCTGGCTGACGAAGGCTTCGCGGTGGTATTTGACGCCGTCCTTGACGAAGTCGCAGGAGTGCAGGCCGGTGCCGAGGTCGAGCTGGCGGGAGTAACCGCTCAAGGCCCCGTCGCCGCCCCCAAAATCGACGAAGAGATCGCCAAAGCTCTGGTAGGCGCCGAAGGAGTTCTGATCCTGGCCGTTAGGGGTCCAGCCGCCGGAGGGGTTGGGACCGCCGGTCCACAGCGATTCTTCGTTGAACTGGATGCGGTCGGAGCCGATGCCGGAGAAGAGCATGGCGCCGAGGCGGCCGTTGCCGATCGGCAAACCTTGCGATTCCCAGTTCTTGCCGCCGGGTTGGTCGAAGCGAATCTCGGGAGCGGCTTGCAGGCCGAGAGTGCAGAGGGCGAGAGCGGCGGCAAGGAAACGCATGGCGGGGGCTCCGGGGTGGCTTAGTTAAGTCGGTATTTTAGCGCGTTTATGGAATTTTGGCGAAGTTCGGGACTCTATCGGTGCAAACTGGCTTTATGACTGGTTCCCTCAAGATTTGTCTCGCCAGCGATGAATCCCAACTTTCAGACAGCTTTGGCAGTCTTCCGGTTCCGTCATCACATCTCACCGGAATTGCTGTGCCGCAGGGCTTGAGAGCTCGGCGCAGGCCGCTATAGTGGCACACGAATTTCAACACCCGCATCCAGGAGAATCCCCATGACCGGTCGTTTCCTCGCCGCCGCCGCCGCCCTCGTCCTCGCCGCCAGCACCGCCGCTGCTGCCCTCAAGAATGACGAAAAAACCATCAGCACCGTCCTCGTCACCGGCAACACGGTTGAATCCCGTCTTCTTGCCGAGCTGATCCAGC
>JAYTMY010000039.1:0-11363 GCA_043748535.1 Lentisphaeraceae bacterium
CGGCGTCATGAATCCTCTCCGCGGCGGGCACCCGCTGAAATTCGCCAACACTAGCCAGGATCAACACAGCCAAGGCTGGCTCAGCGTGGGATCATTCACGGTTAAATAACCTTCTGGGCCAGCCCAGGATCGTCGCTTTGGACAGCGCTGGCAAGTCCTCCCCGGCTAGGCAGGAATGATCAGCTCGATCCTCTCAGCCGGCTTGAACGCCGGCACTTACCAAGCTGAAATCACGCTCAGCCAGCCATCTCCGGCCAGCAGCTGCCGCGGCATTCTGCAAGTGCTTCACGCCGGCGTCGCTCCAACGTCGCCCATGGCTGGCGTGGTGCCAGACGTGGACGACGCCGGGTCGCTCCGGACGTAAGTGCTCAGTAGCGATTTTTTGATTGTACATGATGAGTCTAAGACGGGCTAATAAGCGCACTAATACAGTCGGCGGGCAAGGGCGATGATATCGAACTCTTGGATGGGAGACTCAGCTCTTCATCTTGAACTTCAGCAGGCGCCAGGCAGAACGCAGGATGGCGCGGGGGCTGAAGGAGATGTCGGTGCGGAAGGAGGGCACCAAGCTGGTCGCGGCTTTTAATCCACGGGTTTGAAAAAGACTTTCGGCAGCGGCCTGGGCGCGCTCGCGGCGAGCCGGCTCTAGCGCCTGGAAAAGCGGCAGCTTGAGTGGGTCGTGATCCATTAACAGAGCTTGCAGCCAGTCGTGGGCAAAAGGATCTTGGGCGACGAGGATCTGGCCGAGGGGGTAGGGACGACCGCCACGGGGACCTTTGATGTGCATGGCGACGATGCCGTCGCCGAGATGAAGAGTTGCGGCCACCGCATCGGCATTGGCGATGATCATCTTGGCGAAGCGCTGGGGGTCGTTGTCGCACAGATTGTGACGCAGGAATTTCCGTCGTCCGACGACGCAGCCGTAGAGATTCTTGACGGCACCGGTGAGGATGAACTGCTGGTGCACCTTGAGCTTGGGCAGATTGATCACGGCATCGAAATTCTGCAGCTCGGCGGCGACGCTCAGTTCATCGTACCAGGTGTCGCCGGCAACGCCGTCAAATTTGCGGCTGTCGCAGAACTCGACCACGTCGATGCCGCGCTGGCGGCATTCGTCGTAGACGCCGTGCAATCGGAGACCTTTTTCGCAGGAGCCGAAGGCCGGGGATTCGCCGATGCTGACCTCGCGGCCTTCTTCAAGGAGGAGCTCGGCCACTGCCATGTAGAAGTCGGGGTGGGTGCACGAGGGGTCTTCCGGTTTTTCCGGCATGACGAAGTTGGGTTTGAGCAGAACGCGTTTGCCGGGGGCGAGGGCCGCGAAACCGCCATGGGGCGCGAGAAGCTGGCGCAAGGCCGCTTTGACGCCGCTGCGTTCATAGCTGTGAAGACTGATCTGATCGAGAATGGGCTTCATGCGGACCTGGGCTGCTGAATGGTGTTGTGGCAAAACCTATGCGGGAAGCGCAAGAAGCAAGCGGTAATCGAGACAAAGAAGCAGGGGATCCCTTGCGGAATCCCCTGGAAATCTTGTTGGTACTCGAGGCGGGACTTGAACCCGCACGGTGTTACCCACTAGCACCTCAAGCTAGCGCGTCTGCCATTTCGCCACCCGAGCACCGGGCTGTCATTTCTGACGGAGCCTAAAGTACCAAGAGACTTCATTCTGTCCACGTGAACTGTGACGATTTTCTTAAGATTTTTCGGTTTTCATTCTTTGGTGTCACAAGACTAGCCAAGCTCGTTCGCCGCGACATCTTCATGCACATCTGTTTAAGGAGATTCTCATGCGTCATGATCTGGATCAAGGGCGGACTTCCCGCCGCGGCCTCGCTCTCTTTGGTTTCTACGTCCTCGCCTACGGTGGCTTCATGGTGGTGGCGGTCTGCCGTCCCGACCTAATGGCAAAGAAGATCGGCAACGGCGTCAACCTCGCCATCCACTGGGGCTTCGCCCTCATCGGCCTCGCCGTCCTCCTCTCCGCTATCTACATGTTCGTCAAGGGCAAAGATGAGTAAAGGGGTTAAGGGGTTAAGGGGTTAAGATCCGAACCCCGTTACCTCGTTACCTCGTTACCCCGTTACCCCGTTACCTCTTAACCCCGTAACCGCTCGAGCTCCCCCCATGCTTCCATCCTCCTCAACTTTAGCGATCATCATCTTCTTCGCCTTTGCCGGCCTCGTCCTCGGCATCTCCTTCTGGCTTGGCCGCAAGGCGAAATCCGCCGCTGGTTATTTCGCTGCCCACGGCGAAATCCACTGGTTCGTCAACGGCATCGCCTTTGCCGGCGACTACCTCTCCGCCGCGAGCTTCCTCGGTATCTGCGGCATGATCGCCTTCTACGGCTATGACGGCTTCCTTTACGCCATTGGCTACCTCGCCGGCTGGTTGGTGGCGCTCTTCGTCGTCGCTGAACCGCTGCGCAAACTCGGCAAGTTCACCTTCGCCGACGCCCTCGACGCGAAGTTCGGCTCGCGCGCCATCAAGACCACCGCGGCACTCTCCACCCTGATCGTCAGCCTTTTCTACCTGATCCCGCAAATGGTCGGCGCCGGCGTCCTGGTCAAGCCCCTTCTCGGCCTGCCGCAGGAAGCTGGTGTGATCATCGTCGGCTGCCTGGTCATCACCATCGTCACCACCGCCGGCATGGTCTCCACTACCTGGGTCCAGTTCATCAAAGGCACGATGCTGGTAGTCTTCTGCACCATCTTGGTCGCGATGATCCTTTGCCGCGGCTTTACCGAAAAGCCCGGCGATTTCAAGAAGATCGATGCCGCGACCTTTGCCGCCCTGCCCGGCGAACGCCTGGTGGATGGCGCGGTCTGGAGCGACAAAAAACTGTCGCGGATCAAGCTCGGCGACGGCCAGATACAGACCTGGAAACAGCTCGCTGACGGCTTTGTCCTGTGTCAGACCCTGAACAAAAAAGCCAAGCTGGTTAACGGCATGAAACAGACCGTGGCCAACGATCTGTTGCCGGTCGGCTCGATCCTCGATCTCCCCGGCGACGCCAAAGAAGCCAAGAACCTCAGCCCCTCGGAATTCCTCTCGACCCTGCAGGATTCGACCGTGCTGACTTGGCCGGAAGTGAAAATCACCGACCCCAAGGAAGGGGATGTCTTTGTCTACGTGCCCACTCCGGTGAAAGGCGAAGCACTGCTCACTCCCGGTGGCCTACCCACCTTCAAAGCCCTGAAAGATAAAGAATTCACCGTCGGCAAACTCGACTTCATCTCCTTGATGATCGCCCTCTTCTGCGGCACCGCCTCGTTGCCCCACATCCTGATCCGCTATTACACCGTCAAAGACGCCAGCGCGGTGCGCAAGTCGACCGTCGTCGGCATCGCCGCCATCGGCTTCTTCTACATCCTGACGCTCTTCCTCGGCCTCGGCGCCATGGCCTCGGGCGCCCTCGACCCGAGCAATAACAACATGTCCGCCCCGCTCCTTGCCCGCACCTTCGGCGAATGGCCCTTCGCTCTGGTTTGTGCCATCGCCTTCACTACAGTGCTCGGCACTGTTGCAGGCCTCATCCTCGCCGCTTCCGGCGCCGTCGCTCACGACATCATCACCGGCCTCCTCGGTCACGATCTCGAAGAGCACGCCAAGGTGAAGGCCGGCAAAATCGCCGCCGTCGTCGTCGGCGTTCTCGCCATGGGCCTGGGCATCCTCTTCAAGGACATGAACGTCAACTTTCTCGTCGCCTGGGCCTTCAACGTCGCCGCTTCCGCCAACCTGCCGGCGCTGCTGATGATCCTGTTCTGGACCGGCACCACCAAACAAGGCGTCGCCGCCTCGATCAGCGTCGGTCTGATCAGTTCCATCGGCTGGATTCTCTGCTCCAAAGAAGCGTGCATCAATCTCTACGGACTGACGGAGAAAGCCGCCATCGCGCCCTTCTCACAGCCCGCGATCGTCACCATCCCCCTGGCCTTCCTGGTTCTGGTCATCGTGTCGCTGGCCACCAAGAAAAAAGTGGTCGCAGCCTAAGGCTTGCAAAAACCTAAAAAAACCCTGGGTTTCGGCCCAGGGTTTTTTTGTGGCGGGATTCAAATCTCCCGATCCCCCATCTCCCGCAAAGAGCCCATCAGGCCGCGCGCCATGTTGAGCGGGGCGTGATCGGAGAGGCAGCGCAGCGGCGAGGCGTTCCAGCCGTGACGCCAGGCGCGAAAGGGATGGCGAAGTTCCTCGCCGAGGGACGACCAAAACGTCTCCCCTTCGCCAGCTTTCAGGCGTAGATCCGGACCGAGCCAGAGCTCTTTGCCGATGTGGTCGAAACCCATCCAGGGCGGCGGCAGATTGGCCACCGGATCATTGTGATTGCGCAGCCGGAAATAAGGCGCGGCATATCTGGCGGCATCGGCCGCGACCACCAGTCGCGGCGCCCCGAAACCGACACTGAACCGATGGTTTTGCGGCAGGCGCAAAGCCGCCAGGGCGGCAAGCGCGCCGCCAAGGCTGTGACCGGCGGAAATCAGGGGCAAAGAGCTGTCTGCCGCAGCCCATTCCAAGACCTCGGCCTCGAGCAGTTTCCAAGCCCCGAGGAAGCCGCCGTGGACCCGTAGGCCGGAGGCGGCGTCAAGCGCGGCCTTGCACTGCAGATCAAAGCGTAGGCACTCGAGGCCGGTGCTGCCCTGGAAGATCAGGATGCGGGCTCCGTGGCAACGGATGCCATAGGCGTTTTGCGAGCCGCGCTGCAGCCATAGTTCCGATGGCGGCAGCCCGGCCCGAGCGAGACGTAAATCGAGGCTCTCCTGCGTCGCGCTGTAACTTAGCTGGCTGAGATTGCACAAGAACCAGAGGGCGCTGAGACGCGGACGCGACCAATCAATGTCGCCGAGCGAGTCCCGTCCTTCCCACGCCGGCATCTGTCCCGGACGGATGACCGCGTCGAGACTCCAATCCGGGAGAAAGAGCTGAGGCTGAGAAGAAGTGTTCATGCCATGACACTAGTGGATTCAGGCAATTTTGTCACCTCGAAGGAACTTTTGCGGCGGCATCTGGTCTCAGCTTCACTCCCCCACGTCACCCACATGCGAGGTCCCGTCATGAAGAAGCCTCTTTCCCGCTCCCTCCTTTGCCTTTGCGCTGTCTTTCTCTTAAACACCACGTCCTTTGGCGGCGAAGCGCCCACCCGGCCTTTTGACGCCCCCGGTAGCCCGAGCTTCACCCGCCTTGATGGCGCCCAGGCACCACTCAATGTCAATGGCAATTTCCTCGTCGGACCGAATTACGTTGCCGCGCCGGAGAACAATGTCGACGCCAAGGTGCCGAAGGGCAAATGGTTGCAATTCAATATGGACTCGAAGGACTGCAAGCGCTTCAATCCGGGCATCGCCCGCGTCGGCCATAATCAGGTGGATCCGAAGAATCCCAATACCTTGATCGTAGAAACCAAGCAGATTGACTATCAGCGCTGCATCAGTGTCTACGTTCCGGCGCAATATATCCCCGGCAGTGCCGCGCCCTTCATCGTCTCCCACGACGGCCCCGGCATGGGGCATGCAGACAGGAATTTCGGCACCATTCTCGATAACCTGATTGCCCAAAAGCGGATCCCGGCGACAGTCGCTGTCTTGATCGCCCATGGCGGCGGCGACGCCCAAGGGAATGAACGTGGCAAAGAGTACGACACCATGTCCGGCCTTTACGCCGAATTCATCGAGGAAGAAGTGTTGCCCTTGGTCGAGAAAAACGCGACGGTCAAATTGACCAAAGACCCCGAAGGCCGCGCCACCATGGGTTGCAGCTCCGGCGGTTCGGCGGCCCTGATCATGGCTTGGTACCACCCCGAACTCTACCGCCGCGTTCTCACTCTTTCCGGCACCTTCGTCAACCAGCAATGGCCCTTCAATCCCGAGACTCCCGGCGGCGCCTGGGAGTTTCACGACAAGCTGATTCCTGGCAACGAACGTAAGCCCCTGCGCATCTGGATGGCGGTCGGAGATCGCGATCTTCTCAATCCCAATGCCATGCGCGACGGCAAACACGACTGGGTCGAGGCGAACCATCGCATGTCGGCAGTGCTCAAAGCCAAGGGTTACCCCTATCAGTATATCTACTGCCAGAACGCCGGTCACAGCATCAGCAATGCCCGTTCTCAGATACTGCCGCAGGCCCTGGAATGGCTGTGGCAGGGCTATCCGCGCTGAGGAGGATTGCCGAACCTCATATATGCACTCGGCACCTAGTCAACAACGACCAAGGTCGCTAGGCAAAGGCTTCGCTCGCGCCGTCTCAGACGCGAAGTCGGGAAGCGAATGCCGACCCATGAGCGACTGCTCGCTCGGCACCTTGATCAATTCAATTTTCCCGCCTTGATCGAGAAGAAAAAATCGAAGCCGTCGCGACGGCCGAAACACAGCGGCTCAAAACGGCGCTTCGTCATCGATCCGAGCCAGAGATCGGCAAAGTCGACCGCATCCATACTGCAGAAACTCCGTCGCCGCATAGGCCGTTCTGAGGCCGAAATCAGGCGGTTTGACGACGGCGTCCGGAGTCGGATCGGGCGATGACGGCGGGCTTTCGCGACAAGAGATCAGGGCGCAAAAAAGCCAGCAGGCGCCGAGGGATTTCATCATGGCGAGACCTGCTGCAGTATGAGTTCTGGACGACCCGCTAGAAGCTCGGGGCTGCTTAGGAAAAACCCATGGCATTGCAGCTCCGGTGCTTGACCATGGAGGAAGCCCTCCAAGTTCAGCTTGTCGTTGCTGACGACAAAAAGTCCGCCGTCCGCCATCTCGGCAGGCGGCGTGTAAGGATCCAAAGTCAGGCGATTGCCATTCAAACGGCCGGGAAGAACGAGCTTGCCGATCTGCAGATTGACTGTTTGGCTCTCCTTTTCCGCCAAGGTCCATTTCTCTCCCTGGAAAAACACCTGGCCGACATCCTCCGAGCTGAGCTTCTTACCCGTGCCGCATTCGATCCGGCTGAGCTGGATCGACATCAGGATTTCCACTTGCCGAGTGCGATCCACAGGCACGAGATTGACGCCGAAATTGAGCTCCAGCAAGATCCCGAGACGAGGGATCCGCCAATGGCAGGTCTGAGACTTCAAGGGATCTGCCCCGACAGGGCCGGAGTCGAGCCGTTCACCGCCGAGATTTTTGAGCGTGGTTTCGACCTCGCTGCGTCGCTGGCCGCCGCTGATATTGAGCTTGGCCTGATCCCGCACCAAAGGCAGCTTCGTCGTCTTCGCCTCAAGCAAAGGCGCCAGTTCGAAGATGTTCCGGTAGCCGTAGCTGTAAAGGGTGATGTAAGTCGGGACATTGAGCGAGGCTGACCCCATCTTCGACGGCATCGCCACGGGTTCGTCAGCGAAATTGTTATTGCAATAGATCAGGATCTTGGCGTTTTTATCGGGCAGCACCCGCGCCAAGCTGGGAATGTCGATGTCGGGGAACGGCAGATTCACCGCGCCGCGGAGATGCAGCAAGTCGAATTTGGCGACGCTGCGGGCATCGAGGAGAATCACCCCCGGCTCCTGCATGGCCTTGAGAAAATCCTCTTCACTCAGGCGGTGGCTGGCGCGATGTGCGACGGCCTCTTGACTGACCTTGAGAAAGGCCTGAGCGTCGATGCGAGGATTGGGCGCGGCGGACTCCGGCGCAGGAGCGGCGTGAAGCGCGAGGATGAGGCAAAGAATGTTCATGCGGACTCTCCGTTGACTGGTGAAGGCTCTGAATCAGCCTAAACCCAAACCGCGGCGAATGACCAGTGAAGTTGTAAGGAATTTGTAAAAGCCGTCGGGGAACCTCAAGGCGCCTCACTCCGCCGGCAGGCGGCGCAGCTCCCATTCATCAGGGATTTCGTCGCTGAAACAAGCATGCAGGAGGCCGAGGCATTCGCTGCGGATAGCGGCGGCGTCGCGACCAAAAACGGCGCGGCTGTCGTCGAGGCTTTCCAGGCCGAGGCTGAGGTAGCCGGGACGCAGATTTTCAGGACAAGTGGCGAGGCGGCTCGAGAGGGAGCGGGCGGCGGCGAGGGCTTCGCGTTCCAAGGCCGGCAAGAGCAGCAGAGGCATCCAGGCGCCGCCTTGCTGTTCAGCGAGACGGGAGAGGCGGAGCTCGATCCGGACCGAGCGGAAGATCATGCCGGCGGCGCTGAGGCGGAGCACCTCGGGGTTCCATTCGCCACGGCAGTCATGCAGCTCCAAAGCCTGGGCAAGGCTGAGGTCGGCGAGGGAGCTGCGTCCGGGCACGGGATGCGGCAGGGAACGGGCTCTTTCGGTGGCGAGGCGGGCGAGAGGCGGCAGCAGCTCGGCCGGGGCGTTCTCTTCGCTCAGATTGAGCAACTTCAGCCATTGGCGCAGGAGCAGGCCGGCGGCCTCGGACACGGCCGGAGCGATGTTCTGCACCAGGGCCTGGTCAAATGGCGACAGGGCTTGCACCGGCTGGGCCAGGCGTCCGGCGACGTCGCCGAGGCCGTTGTCCTCGAGGATGCCGAGAAGGAGTGAACGTTGCGAGGCGTCGTCGCGTCCCGACAAGAGGCCGGCGGCGGTGGCGTGTTCGACCGCGACGAGGATGTCTTCGGCGGCGAAGTCATCGGGGTGGCCGGCAGCGCGGAAGGCGGCGCGGAGCTCGACCGCGAGGGCTTCGCCGAGACCGGGACGCGGCGCCGGGCGGCGGCGTGGCGGGGCCCAGATCATGAGGGTTTCTCGAGGTCGCGGATCGCCGTGACGAATTCGCCGGCGTCGCGGAAGTCGCGATACACCGAGGCGAAGCGGACGAAGGCGACCGAGTCGAGTTCGCGCAGCTTTTCCATCGCCAGTTCGCCGATGGCGCGGGCCGGCACATCGCGCTCGAAGCGGCGTTCCAGTTCGCGGCGGATGGCGGACACCGCTTCGTCGATCTGCTCGTCGCTGACCGGGCGTTTGCGGCAGGCGAGGCTGAGGCCGAGGCGCAACTTGGCGGCGGAGAAATCCTGGCGGCTGCCGCTGGATTTGACCACCATCAGCTCGGCCCGGATGACCTCCTCCTGAGTGGTGAAGCGGACCCCGCAGCCGAGGCATTCGCGGCGGCGGCGGACCAGGTCCTTGTCCTTCGAAAAGCGGGTTTCGAGAACCTTGTCATCGATGCATCCACATTCAGGACAGCGCATGATCGGCCTCGGATTGGAAGAGATCGGGGATGCTGAAACCGGCGCCGTCGGGACCGTCGACGCGGCGCAGCGGCCAGCGGCTGGCGCAGCCGTCACAGACCAGGCAAGTCACTTCTGCTCGCAGCGGCGGTCGGGAGGCACAGCGTGGGCAGGCGAGAAGCTGCAGGAAGTCAGCGGCAAGTGGCGGTGGCGAAGTCTTCATGGCGTTCCCGATTTTTTGACGCCGTCAAGCTAACCTCAAGAACGGCGTTCTCAATGCCGCCGCGAGAGCATGTTGCTGCGCGGACTGCCGCGCTCCTTCGCTTTCGTGACCTTCGTCTCTTCGTGGTGAAACCCGGCATCTTCGCCTCTTCAGCAAGAAGAACGGCTCAGCGGCGCTAATGTGCGGGCGAATCAGCCGGAGCGATGAACTTATGGATGTTAAAAACTTGATCGAGTCGCTGCGGCGTCCGGCCTCGCGGGCCGCGGCGCGGCGTCAGCTTGAGGCCCATGAAGATGGCGCCGCCGTCGCCGCGGCCTTGGGGCTTCTCCTTGCCGACGAGACCTCCGGCGACAACGCCGTCTGGGCCGCGGCGCAGATCGCCACCAGCCGCAACTTGACCCAGCTCATCCCGCTTCTCGCGCCACAGATCGAGCGCCGCACCGGTTTGCGGATGGAGCTGGTCGCCGCGCTCGAAGCTCTCAGCGGCTGCCAATATGGCGCCGAAGCGGACTGGCCGGCTCTGCTCGCTTCGCCTCCCGCCAGCCGTCGCCTCGCCAGCCTGCTCGCCATCTCTCCCGGCTGCGCCGAAATCCAGATCGAAGCGCTTCGCCTCCTGGTCGTCCTCAAGCTCAGCCAGGAGCGGACCCAATTGGTCGAAGTGATCGAAACCGAAACCGGCACCCTGCGCATTGAATCGTCCTGCGGCGCCGGCCAGCGCGACGCCGTCGAAATCGAAAGGTTGAGCCAAAAAATCCCCTTTGCCGAACTCTGGATCGACCCCCTCGGCCAGGTTCACATGATGGCCGAAATCGACAGCAACACCGATGACGAAGCCGCCGCCGAACTGGTCCGCCGCGTCGCCGCCATCTCTGACACTCTTGAACTGCAATTGACCGGAAAGGATGAACTTTGAACATGTCCAGCAAAACCCCCGAACTCCTGCACGCCGTCACCGTCCACACCTCGTCGGACACCGGCTACGTCCTCGAAGAACTCTTCCCCTCGGTCGAGCTTTTCACTTCGTCGTATTTCGACCGCGACGACAACATCGCCCGCCTCAGCATCTACTTCGAGAACCTGGAAGAGGCCCGCGCCACCCAGGCCCTGATCCTCGAACATCTCGAGCAATGGAAAGAAGACTTCGAACTCGGCCCCTGCGAAGTGGTGCTTGAGGAAGTCAAGAAGCAAGACTGGTCGGAATCGTGGAAGGCCTTCTTCCAGGTCAGCAAGGTCTCCGATCGTCTGGTGATCAAGCCCTCGTGGGAAAAATACGAAGCCCAGCCCGGCGAAGTGATCATCGAGATCGACCCCGGCATGAGCTTCGGCACCGGCAACCACGGCACCACCAAGGCCTGCCTGCAATTCATCGACAGCGGCCGCAGCGATGCGCCGCAATCCTTCCTCGACATCGGCACCGGTTCCGGCATCCTCTCCATCGCCGCCGCCAAACTCGGCTGCTCGCCGGTCGACGCCTTCGACTACGATGAAGACTCGGTCCGTTGCGCCAAGGAAAACCTCGAGCTCGCCAAGGTCGATCAGGTGGTCAACGCCTTCCACCAGGACCTCGCCGTCTACCAAGCGCCGCACACCTACGACCTCGTCGTCGCCAACATCCTCGCCACCGTGCTGATCGAGTTCGCCGACATCATCGTCACCACCGTCACCCGCGCCCCGGCCAGCCGCCTCATCGTCTCGGGCATTTTGACCGATCAATATCCCGCCGTCCTGAAAGCCTTCGAAGCCCGCGGCTTCGTCGAAGTCGAGCAGCGCACCATCGCCGAATGGACCTCGGGCATCCTCAAGTTCGCGTAAAGGCTGAAAGCCATCGCGAGCCCTTCATTTTAAGCTCAAGTTTGTAGTCCCGGCTTCAGCCGGTGTGTTCTGTTACGCCGGCCGAAGCTGGGACTACAAACCATGAAATCGCGACTCGCGAGACCACAGAACAGGAGGAATTCATGGAAAACTTCGTTTCTATACACTATTCTGCACATGCTATCATCCATTAGGCAATCTCCTTGACAGCGTTTTTGGCCTTGCGGACCGAGGTCAGACGAATGGTTTTGGG
>JAYTMY010000040.1:0-7362 GCA_043748535.1 Lentisphaeraceae bacterium
GCGGGCCTCGGCGATCTGGCGGTGCAGGGTGTCGCGGCAGGTCGGGGTCTGGAGGGCGCTGAGCGCGGTCAGTTTGTCGCCGATGTCCGCGGCGCTGAGGCTGTCGGCGTCGAGCTGCTGCAGCGCTTCGCGGTAGCCGGCGGGCAGGGCGGAAACAGCTTGGGCTGGGGCTGCGACTTCGCTCGCGCCAAACATGGGCAGGCCAAGCCACAGAAGCATCCCGACGCAGACTCTTGTTGTCATCTTTCACCTCGTGTTGATGAGCTAAGATACAACACAAACGACAAAATCAACAGAGGTTCAGGAGTTTGCTTCCGTCCAGACCCAGCCGGGGAGGGATTCGAGGGATTGGCGGCGCTCGTCGGGGAGCTTGCCGGCGTGGTAATCCCGGCGATTGCGGCAGATCCACGCACGAAGCGAGAGGGCGCTGGCTCGACTTGGCAAGTCGCCGTGTTTCTGCAGGTAGTGTTTGAGCTCGGCAAAACTTTGCGTCCACGACTTGTGGGGAGTAAAAGATTCTCGCCAGAACCAGCCAGGCAGGCTCTCAAGAAGGCGGCATTGTGCGGTGGAGAGTCGGCCTTCGTTCTGGAGAATGCGTTGGTCGAGGCACCAGCGTCGCTTGGTGCGGCTCAGTTTGGCTTCCGGCACTTTGTCGCTGCCGAGCTCGGCTTTGAGTTCTTCAAAGCGGTGCATCCAGGGGCGTTTCTCCGGGCGAGTGGGCGGGTTCCACTTCCAGCCGGGGAGAGACTCTAGCAAGGGGCGGCGTTCGGCCAAGAGTATGCCCTTGGCCTCGTTGTAGCGCTGGGTGCCGCACCAAGCGCCCAAGGAAGCACTGGCCGGCGGGTATTTGCCGTGGAGGCGGAGGAAGTCCTTCACTTGCTCGAAACGATCCTGCCAGGATTCTTGTCCCCAAGACCACTCGGGCAGAGCTTCGAGAAGACGACGGCGGTCATCGCGGAACTTGCCTTTGGCGAAAAGGCTGCGCTGGGTGTGACTCCAAGAGCCCAGATCGGGCATGTGCGAGACGGGGACTCTGCCGTGTTCGCGACAATAGGTTTTCAGCTTTTCATACTGACCGAGCCAAATGCTTTGAAAGACTTTGGATTGATTGGTCTCGGCGGGCTTGGGCGGCTTGGGCGGCTTGGGCAGCTTAGGCAGCTTAGGCGGCTTGGGCGGCTTGGGCGGCTTAGGCAGCTTAGGCAGCTTGGGCGGCTTGGGCAGCTTGGGCGGCTTAGGCAGCTTGGGCGGCTTGGGCGGCTTAGGCGGCTTAGGCAGCTTGGGCGGCTTGGGCGGCTTGGGCGACTTAGGCGGCTTGGGCGGCTGTCTCCAGCTCCATTCCGGCAGGGCTTCGAGAAGGTGGCGGCGATCTTCGCGGAGCTGGCCTTTGGCAAAGCGTTTGCGCTGGGCGAAAGACCAAGGACCCAGACTGGGGATGACTGCGACGGGCATCCTGTGGTGCTCAATGGAATAAGCTTTGAGCTTTTCATACTGAGAGAGCCACAGGCTATCCAATACGGCGGATCGGTTTGGCTTGAGCTGCTAGGGCTGCTTGGGCTGCTTGGGCTGCTTGGGCTGCTTATTGAGTCCGGCTGGGGGGCTGGCATCGGTGATGCGCCAAGACCAGCCGGGCAAGGATTCGAGCCGCAAACGGCGGGATTCGGTCAGATCGCCGCGGATGTTATAGCGACGCTGCTCGTTGCACCAGTTCAGTAAATCCCTAGGCATTGCGGAATCGGTGCCGCTCGTGAGGAGAAGGGATTCCAGCTTGTCGAAGTGGCCCCACCACAGATTCTTGGTCCATTTCCAGAAGGGTATTTGATTCAAGGCGCTTCGCAATTCGTGGGACAAACGGCCCTCCGCGGCGCGGATTTCCAAACGCCAGCGCCAGCGGCCAACGGGTAGTTCCTGCTCGGTTTCATCGAACTCAGGCAGCCGGCCTTGGCGTTGGCAGAAAGA
Source organism: Lentisphaeraceae bacterium (assembly GCA_043748535.1). Lineage (GTDB taxonomy): Bacteria > Verrucomicrobiota > Lentisphaeria > Lentisphaerales > Lentisphaeraceae > CAMCSH01. The sequence continues at coordinate 1,957 of JAYTMY010000040.1, forward strand.
GAGAAGAGCATTCAGGAATTGGCGGCTTTCGCCATTCATTTGACTCATGGGGGCGTTCATCTCTTGCCGCAGGGTCCGAAGTGTTCGCCGAAGGGCCAGAAGACGAAGAGGGCGGTGCCGATGAGGTTTTTGCGGGGAACGCAACCGAAGAAGCGGCAGTCGGTGGAGTTGTCGGTGTTGTCGCCCATGAGGAAGTAGGTATTGCTGGGAAGGGTGTATTCCATGCTGTCGTTCGGGCCGTTGACGATGTGCAGTCCGTCGGCGCGGAGCAAGTCGACGAAGACCCAGCCTTCTTCGGGGCTGTGGCGGAAGTGTGCGGTCAGGTCGAGATAGCTGACTTCAAACTGGCCATTGGGCAGGAGGATGGCCTTGGCCCCGCTGCTTTCATCGCGATACTCCTTGCCAGCCCAAGTCAAATCCATCGGCTCGCCGAAGCGACTGCTGCTAAAATGGAGACTGCGGTTTTCTGGCTTGCTCGAGCCGGTCGAGCGGTCGATGACGTTGAGGGTCAGGCCGAGACCGGTTTCGGGGTCGACACAAGACCAGCCGTGATAGCCGGGGCTACTGGTGGCGATCTTGCGCAGAGCTTCGCCGTCTTTTTCGGAGCCGAGGAGGCGGAAGGTTGAGCTGCCGACTTCTTTGACTTCGAGGCGGCGGTCGCGGTTGAGACGCAGGGTTTCACCGGGCAGGCCGATGAGGCGTTTGACGTAGAATTGGCCTTCGAGGGGAACGCCGTTGTAGGTCCTCAGTCCGGCAGTTTCGAAGATGGTGATTTCGCCGCGACGGGGCTCGCGGAAATTGTAGCTGATGCGATCGACAAAGAGGCGATCGCCGGATTCCTGCCAGCCACGGTAAATGACCTCGCCTTGATGGGCTTGGAAATGGGAATTGAAGCCATCGCCACGGCCGCCGAAGTTCTTACCGAAATCATTGATGATGCCGGGAAACTGGAAGGTCTGAGTGCCCTTGTCGACGCTGATTTGCAAGCGGTCGCTGAGAATGCTTAGCGGCGGCACGAGGGAGTTTTTCTGCACTTCAATTTGCCCCTTCAGCTCTGTCTGCGCGAGCCATTCGAAGTAGCGCTTGCCGTAGTAAAGGGTGTCGAGGTGGCCGCGCCAGGAGGCGGGCAAGGCCTCTTGCGAGCGCCGGACGTTGACGCCGTTGAGGGTCGGCTGCATCGAGCCGGTGGGGATGACGAAGGGCTGGGCGACGAGGGAGCGCACGGCGAAGGCGAGGGCGAAGGCGACGACGAGGGTTTCGGTGCCTTCGGAGAGGCGGCTGCGGGTGGTCACCGGGAAGAGCCCGGCGAGAAGCTCGTTGTGTTCATTGATCACCGACTCGGCGGCGGCGCCGCGGAGGCCATCAGCGGCGGCTTTTTCGATGCTCGCGGCGGCGTCTTCGAGGGCCTTGATCCGGGCCGCGTCGAGGATGTCGCGGTCGTGGCGGAGTTTATGGCGGCAGGCCCGGGCGAAATCCTTCAGCTTGTCCCGCCAGAAGAGGAAGGGAATCAGCGGCCAGCGGCCCTGGATGAACCAGAGGATGCCGAGGACGAGAAGGATGTCGAGCAGAGTGGTGCGACTCATGGAGGTCCGAAGGGTTTTAAGAGTTGTAAGGGTTGGAAGGGTTTTAGGGGTTGGAAGGGGGCAGGGGACGCAGGGGTTTTAGATGGGAAGAGACATAAAACCCCTAAAACCCCTAAAACCCTTCCACCCCCTAAAACCCGGGTTTTTCAGCCCTTCACCGACACGCACCAGCCGTGTTTGTCGGGGGCTTCGCCGTACTGGATCGCCTGGAGGGCGCGGTAGAGCTGTTCGAAGCGCGGGTGGACCTGGCCATTGCTTTTGTAGAGCTCGGTGCCGGAGGTGGTGACGATGCGGTTGATCGGGTTGAGGACGACGGCGGTGCCGCAGGCGGCGATGCCTTCGAAATCCTTGATTTCGGCGGCTTCGACGGGACGGCGCAGGGTCTTCATGCCGAGGTCGGTGGCGAGCTGGATCAGAGCCTTGTTGGTGACCGAGGGCAGGATGGTCGGCGACGAGGGGGTGATGTAGGTATCGGCCTTGATGCCGACGAAGTTGGAGGTACCGAACTCGTCGATGTAGCGGTGCTCTTTGGCATCGAGGTAGAGGTTGACGGGGAAGCCGGCGTCCTTGGCGATGTGGTAGGGCTTGAGACCGGCGGCGTAGTTGCCGCCGACCTTGACGTTGCCGGTGCCCATCGGCGCGGCGCGGTCGTAGCCGTCGACGATCATGGCGTCGACCATTTGCAGGCCGCCTTTGTAGTAGGCACCGACCGGGACGGCGATGACGATGAAGGTGTATTCCTCGGCGGGCTGGACGCCCATGCGCGGGCCGGTGCCGATGAGCAGCGGACGCAGGTACATCGAGGCGCCGTTGCCGTAGGGCGGCAGGAAATCGAGGTTGGCTTCGACGGCCATCTGGCAAGCTTTGATGAAGAGTTCTTCGGGGACGACGGCCATCTCGGTGCGTTCGGCGGAGGAGCCCATGCGGGCGCAGTTGGCATCGGGGCGGAAGATGCGGATTTGGCCATCTTTGCCGCGGAAGGCCTTGAGACCTTCAAACGCAGTCTGGCCGTAGTGCAGGGCGGTGGCAGCGATGTGGATCTTCAGGTAGGGCTCGCCGGGGACGACTTCAGGGGTGGACCAGCGGCCGTTGCTCCAGACGGATTTGATGTGGGCATTGACGTCGCGATAAGTGAAGCCGAGGTTGGGCCAGTCGAGGTTCTGCATGGAATTTTCCGTATTTCTGTGGTGAAATTTTTCAGTTCGGGATGCGGGCGGCGGCGGCGAGGGCGACGAGCATGGCGCGTGCCTTGGCGCGGGTCTCTTCGTATTCGGCTTCCGGCACCGAGTCGGCGACGATGCCGGCGCCGGCCTGGATGTAGGTGTGATCGCCCTTGAGCACCGCGGTGCGGATGGCGATGCATGAGTCGACGCCACCGGAGAAGGAGAAGTAGCAGACGGCGCCGGCGTAGGGGCCGCGGGCGGAGGGCTCGAGTTCGGCGATGATCTGCATGGCGCGGATCTTCGGGGCGCCGGAGACGGTGCCGGCCGGGAAGGTCGAAGCCATTGCGGCTGCGGGGCTGAGCTCGGGCAGGAGCTGGCCCTGGACTTCGGAGACGATGTGCATGACGTGGGAGTAGCGCTCGACCACCATCTTTTGCGACACCCGCACCGAGCCGGTCTCGGCGATGCGGCCGATGTCGTTGCGGGCGAGGTCGACGAGCATGACGTGTTCGGCGATCTCCTTGCCATCGGCGAGCAGTTCCGCTTCTAGTGCGGCGTCTTCTTGGGCATCGGCGCCGCGACGGCGAGTGCCGGCGATCGGGCGGACGGTGACGACGCCATCACGACCGACCTTGGCGTGCACTTCCGGCGAGCCACCGGCGAGGGCAAAGTCGTCGCCGAGATGGAGGCAGAACATGTAGGGCGAGGGGTTGATGGCGCGGATGGCGCGGAACAGCGAAAGGGGCTCGGGCTTGGCCTCGGCTTTGAAGCGCTGCGACAGGACGACCTGGATGACATCGCCGGCGCGGATGTATTCCTGCGCCTTGGCGACCATGCCGAGGAAACGCGGCTTGTCGAGATTCGAGACATGGGCGTGCGGCTCGAGATTATCGAGAGCGGGCGCGGTGAGGTGGGGCAGCGGACGGGCCAATTGCGCTAGGATGCTGTCGATGCGGCCGCAAGCGGCGGCATAGGCTTCTTCGACGCTGGCGCCGCCGGAGAGATCGGCGTGCGAGATCACCTGGATGCGGTGGCGGACGCGGTCGAAGGCGACGAGGGTGTGGGCGATGAGGAAGATGGCTTCGGGCGTGTCGAGGCCGTCGGCACGCTGGCATTTGACCACCGGCTCGATGCGCTGGACCGTTTCGTAGGCGGTGTAGCCGACGGCGCCGCCGGCGAAGGGGGCGAGTCCGGGGACGGGCACTTGCTTCCAGCGGGCGAGGAAGAGCTGGACATCGGCAAAGGCTTCGGGAGCGGGCGGCAGGCTTTCGCGGCGACCGCAAGGCCAGGTGACTTCACTGCCGGTTTCGCCGCGTTTGAGCACGGCAGCGGGGCCGGCACCAAGGAAGGAGTAGCGGCCGATGCGTTCACCGGCCTCGACTGACTCGAGCAGGAAGGCGTGCGGCAGACGGCGGCCCGACTCGTCGTAGGCGATTTTGCGGAAGGCGGAGACCGGCGTCTCCATGTCGGCCAGGATCTCGGCGTAGACCGGGATCAGGTTGCCTTGGGTGGCGAGGCGGCGGGCGTCGTCGAGACTGGGAATGGGCATAGAGCTCTGCACGGGGTTGCGTTGGTCGCACAATGTAGTCATGCGAGCGCAAGTGTCTATGAGCGGGGAAACATCTCGCACATCTCGGACGCGACTGATCCGCCACTGAATTTCCGCGAGGTTCGGTTCAGGTCCTCACCTCCATCTGGCTGCGCCCAAAGCCAGCCCCGGATTCGCTAATGATTCCGTCAGACCAAGGAAAAAGCTTTGCAGTGGCACGCCGTTAAACAAGTCGGATAAGTTTGTGGCCGCCGCCTTGGAGCTCGGTCGAGGTGGCGTCAAAGCGGACGGCGGCATCGAGCAGGACGAGATCGGCGCTTTTGACATTGCGCTGGCTGAGGCGCAGGTAGGTGCAGTTGTAGGGGAAATGGCCTCCGACGGTCTTGGCGGTGATGAGGTAGAGGCTGTCTTTGCCATCCTCGGGAATGGTGCAGATCGCGGAGTCGCGCAGATTTTTCTGAAGGCGCACGCCATCGCCCCTGAAGCCGTCATTGAGCAGGCCGGGGCGGAGATCAAGTGTAAGGGTGCTAAACACAAGGGATCGAAGGAACAGCGCCACCGCACCTTCGTCATTCCCGGCCTTGGGCTCTGCGCCATCGGCGGCCAAAGCCGACGATGAACGTCCATTCATGACTCCCCCCGGAAGCCGCAAGGCAACCGGGACGAATGCTTTGCTGCTTGGGCAAAAAGGCGAAAATCTCGCAGGAATGAACTTCGCGGGAGACTGCAATTGCCGCAAAGTGATGCGGATTTCGCAAAAATGAGACTTGAGCGGAAGTTGAAATAATGGACGAGGAAGGCATGTACAGCCCCCAAAAAGTGCCTGGCACTTATGGCCTGAACGCGCCACCGGTGTCGTCAGTTTCGCCTACGACGCCAAAGGCCAGCGCACTTCCGTCACCGACCAGCTCGGCAAAGTCACCTCCTACCAGTTCAACCCCCGCGGCGAACTGATCAAGACCATCAACGCCGACGCCTCGGTCGATGAAACCATCTTCGACGCCCTCGGTCGCAAGATCAAGGTCATCCACCCCGGTGGCAACAGTGCCGTCATGGCCTACGACCTCGCCTCACGTCTCCTCAGCCGCAACTACTTCGCCGCCGGTTCCGG
>JAYTMY010000041.1:0-4700 GCA_043748535.1 Lentisphaeraceae bacterium
CCTGCACCTGGTGGCGAGCGACGGCAATCCCCTCAATGGCGAGGCCCCCTGGCGCTCCCTCAGCGGCCAGTTCCGCCGTTTCCCCATTGGCGTGCGTAAGATCGGCAAGATCGCGGCGAGTGGGGAAGCGTTAGGAATCAACGATCTCAGCATCGGCTCCGAGTGGGTGGCGCGGCCCGAATGGATCGCGGCGGAAGGAGTTAGCAGCTTCTCCGGCAAAGCCCTGATTTATCGCGGCGAAATTCTCGGCGTCCTCGGACTCTTCACACGTGAGGCGATCAGCAGCGAAAATTGTGAGTGGCTGCAGATGATCGCCGACCACGCCGCGACGGCTCTCGCCAATGCCCGTGCCTGGGAGGAAATCGAAGGTCTGAAGCAGCGGCTAGAGCTCGAAAATGCCTATTTGCAGGAAGAGATCCGCAGCGGCGATGCCTTCGGCGAAATCATCGGCAAAAGCCAGCCGCTGCAAACCCTGGCGCAACAGATTTCCCTCGTCGCCCCGACCGATGCAGCAGTCTTGATTCTCGGCGAAAGCGGCACCGGCAAGGAGCTCGTCGCCCGCGAGATCCACCAACGTAGCCGTCGCGCCGGACGCCCCTTGATCAAGGTCAACTGCGCCGCCATTCCTCGCGAGCTTTTCGATAGCGAATTTTTCGGGCACACCAAGGGCAGCTTCACCGGCGCCTTGCGCGACCGCATCGGCCGCTTCGAACTGGCTGACGGCGGCACCCTGTTTCTCGATGAGATCGGCGAAATCCCGCTCGATTTGCAAAGCAAGCTCTTGCGGGTGCTGCAGGAGGGCGAGCTCGAACGGATCGGCGACGAGAAGACCCGCAAGGTCGATGTCCGCATCATCGCCGCCACCAATCGCGACCTCAAAAGCGCCAGTGAACGGGGGCAATTCCGCAGCGATCTGTATTATCGCCTCAGCGTCTTCCCGATTTCATTGCCACCGCTGCGGCAACGTCGCGACGATCTGCCACTTCTGGCCGAACATTTTTTACGCCAGCAAGCCCGCCGTCTCGGGCGTCCTGCCCCGGCCCTCAATGCCGCCACCTTGGCCCAGTTGCAAGCCTACGACTGGCCCGGCAATATCCGCGAGCTCCAGCACGTCCTGGAACGCGCCCTCATCACCGCCGGCAAAGGGCCGCTCCGCCTGCAACTGAGCGAGGCACCGGCCACCGTCGCGACGCCGCGTGTTGAACCACCCAGCATCCACAGTGCCAGCGCCTTGAAGAAACTCGCGACCGACAATCTCCGCCGCGCTCTTGAGCAGTGCGACGGCAAGATCTACGGACCCGACGGCGCCGCCGCCCTGCTTGGCCTCAAACCCACCACCCTCGCCTCGAAGCTGAAAAGCCACGGCTTGATCCTGAAGACAAGTATCAGGAACAAGCCCGAGAAGTGAGACTGAGATCAGACCAAGCGAAAGATCATCGGATAGCGGTAGGGCACGTTATCGAAAGTTTTGACCGTGGCGATGATGGCGGCAATGGCACCAAGAATGCCCACGGCAATCAACATCGGAATGCCGATGAGGATGAAACAAAGAGGAATGCAAAGCAGGGCCCAGCATAGATAACTGATCGCCGCATTGAGCGACTCCTTGGCGTGACTGGCCACAAAAGGCGAGCTGTCACGCTTGATCAGATACATGATCAGCGGCAGGAGAAAGGGAACGCCAATGAAGCAGGAGAGATGGCAGAGAACCGCCAGCATCTTTTCTTCGCTGCTCGGGTTATGGAATTCAAGTTCGCGATCCGACATGCTGTTCCTTGGTTTTGGTGATCACAATCCTAGCCAAGATAACACCCTTCTCACCGCGATGCCAAGTTGAGTCATATATTCTAATATCCGGATATAGAGATTGACAGCCATCGAAGGCCGTCTAAACTGGGACTCAGCGACAGGTGCCGGCGGCTTCCGCGAGGGAGCAGGAGCCGGTGAAAAGGGAACGGGGTGCAAAGCCCCGGCGGACGCGCCGCCGTGACGGATGAAGAGCCAAGTCCAAAAAGCCACTGCGGAAGCGGGAAGGCGGGCATGGTGGATCCGGAGCCGGAAGACCTGCCTGAGCTGCTGTCGATTCGCGAGAATCGCAGCGTCCACCCCATCCTCGCGATCAGGAGAGAAATCATGTCTGAGATCAAGAAAAAGGCGGCGCAAGTCGCGCCCCTCGGCTGGCCCCGCATCGGCCGCAAACGAGAACTCAAAACCGCCCTCGAAGCTTTTTGGGCCGGCAAGCTCCGCGGCGACGAATTATTGCGGCAAGCGCAAAACCTCGAAGAAGCCGCCTGGCGCCGCCAAGCCGAACTGGGGGCCGATCAGGTGCCCTGCAACGACCTGCCGCTCTACGACCATGTGCTCAGCACCCTCGCGGTTCTCGGTGCCGTCCCCGAGCGTTTCCATGGCCCTCTCTTCCGCCCCGGCCAGCCGGTCTCCCTCGAAGCCTACTTCGCCATGGCCCGCGGCTCGCAGCAGCACGGCCTCGCCGCCCTCGAAATGAGCAAGTGGTTCGACACCAATTATCACTACATCGTGCCGGAATTCCGTCCCGAGATGGACTTCCGCCTCGATGCCAGCGTCTCGGTCGACAGCGTCCGCCGCGCCGCCAAACTGGGCCTGAAGCCGCGTCCCGTGATTCTGGGCCCGGTGTCTTTCCTACGTCTCGGCCGCTCCAGCCAAGCCGGCTTTGATCGCTTGTCCCTCCTGCCGAAACTGCTGCCCCTATACCGCGCCTGGCTCGACCAATTGCACGACGCCGGCGCCGAGTGGATCCAGCTCGACGAGCCGATCCTCTGCTCCGATCTCGAACCAGAATGGCAGCAAGCACTTCGCGATTCCTGCAACGCCCTGTTCAGCGCCAAAGGCCCGCGTCTGCTTCTCACCGCCAGCCACGCGCCGCTCGATGAGAACCTCAATCTCGCCCTCGATCTCCATGTCGACGGCTTGCACATCGACGCCATCCGAGCCGGATGGGACGAAGTCGAAGAGCTCGCCCGTCGCTGCCTCGGCGTCCTCAGCATCGGCGCGGTCGACGGCCGCAACATCTGGCGTTGCCCCCTCCGCAAAACCTTGTCTCGCCTGGGCAAGCTGCAGGATCAACTGGGCGAACGCCTCTGGCTGTCGAGTTCCTGCTCCTTAATGCACGCACCTCTTAGCCTAGAAGAAGAAACCCAACTCGATCCGGCCCTGCGTTCCTGGCTCGCCTTCGCGGAAGAAAAGCTGAACGAACTTGCGACCCTGAAACGAGGTCTGCGCGACGGTGAAAACGCCATCGCCGCCGAATTGGCCGCCGATGACGCCGCACAAGCCAGCCGAGCCAGTGATCCGCGTCTTCATCGTCCCGACATCTCAGCTCGCTTGGCTGCCGTGAAAGCGAAGGATTTGCGGCGTTCCTCACCCTTCTTGCAGCGCGCCGTAGTCCAAGCGAATCGACTTTTGTTAGCGCCTTTGCCGACCACGACGATTGGCTCATTCCCGCAAACCACGACGATTCGCCAAGCTCGCGCCGCCCACAAAGCCGGCAAGCTCGGCGACCAGGATTACCAGGGCTTCCTCGAAGACGAAATCCGCAGCTGCATCCGCGAACAGGAAGAGCTCGGGCTCGACGTCCTGGTCCACGGCGAAGCTGAGCGCAACGACATGGTCGAATACTTCGGCGAGAAGCTCGAGGGCTTCGCCTTCACCCGCTTCGGTTGGGTCCAATCCTACGGCTCGCGCTGTGTCAAACCGCCGCTCATCTACGGCGATGTCGAGCGTCCCGCGCCGATGACCGTCGCATGGGCCACGTTCGCCCAGTCATGCAGCCTGAAACCGGTGAAAGGTATGCTAACTGGTCCCGTCACCATCCTCAAGTGGTCCTTCGTCCGCGACGACCAGCCGTTGCACATCACTTGCCGCCAGATCGCCCTCGCTCTGCGCCGCGAAGTGCTCGATCTCGAAGCCGCCGGCATCGCCATCATCCAGGTCGACGAACCTGCCTTGCGCGAGGCCCTGCCGCTGCGTCAGCGCGATCGCCTCGCCTACCTCGAGTGGAGCGTCGAGTGCTTCCGCCTGAGCACGGCGGCGGTGTCCGACTTGACCCAGATCCATTCGCACATGTGCTACTGCGACTTCGGCGACATCCGCCAGGCCATCGTCGATCTCGATGCCGACGTCTTGTCGCTCGAGGCCGCTCGTTCCGGCATGGAGCTCTTGCACGACTTCGGCAACGGCGCCTACCCCAACGACCTCGGGCCCGGCGTCTGGGACATCCATTCGCCGCGGATTCCGCCGCAGGAGGAGATCGCGGCGCAGATCCGTCTCGCATTAGAACATCTCCCAGCCGAGCGTTTATGGATCAACCCCGACTGCGGCCTGAAGACCCGCGGCTGGAGTGAGACCCGCGAGTCGCTGCGCCATCTCGTCGCTGCCACTCGCCAGATCCGTCTTGAGCTCCTGCAGCAAGGTCTCGATCCATCTGACGAAACCGACGAAGCGCATTGCCCGAGTTGCGCACCTCGCTAAGATTGCGGCAAGCGCAAAAATCAGGAGGCCGGCGGGAGATCCGCCGGCCTCTTGCTGTTCAAATTCACACAGAATGACTTACCCTAAAAACCGCAGTTGAAAGGTTCAAAGGTTGAAAGGATTAGCTGCAACAGCAACAACTAACGACTATGAAGAAAAGCTTCGACAGTCATCTTCGCCAACCTTGAGCTATG
>JAYTMY010000042.1:0-5958 GCA_043748535.1 Lentisphaeraceae bacterium
TCAAGTTTCAAGTTTCAAGTTTCAAGTTTCAAGTTTCAAGTTTCAAGTTTCAAGTTTCAAGTTTCAAGTTTCAAGTTTCAAGTTTCAAGTTTCAGCTCATTTTTTGAGTTCGGTGCGGAGGGCGTTGATATCAGCGCCTTGGATCAGCTTGATGATTTCGTCGTAGCATTCGTGGAAGCCGTAGCCGCCGTCGCGCATTTCGGCGAGGGCCTGTTCCTTGCTCCAGCCTTGGTGGACCATGCGGTAGAAGGCGCAGACGCAGCCGGTGCGGTCGGAGCCGTGCCAGCAGTGGACGAGGACGGGGCCTTTGGCGGCGGCGATGAATTTGAGGGCGTCTTTGACTTCCTTGATATCGATCGATCCGGCGCTCATCTTGACGCGGTAGAGCTTGAGTCCGGTGTGTTCGGCTTCGTCATCGTCGTCGTGGAAGTCGCGGAGGTTGAGGATGTCAGTGAACCCGGCTTTGTCGAGGGCCTTCATTTCGCCTTTGTCGGGTTGCGACGAGCGGTAGAGGCGGTCATCGACTTTGTGGAAATTCTTGAGTTTCGGTTCGAGGACGGGCTGGGCCCATTCGACCGGGCGGCTGCGGATGCTGGGTGTTGCGGCTTCCGCAACGGGGCTGGCGGGGGCGGCGAGGAGCAAGGCGGCGAGGGTGGCGAGGATCATGGCTGGGGCTCCGGTTTGGCTGAATCGAGTCGTCGGAGGGCGAGTTCGGCAATGTAGCTGGAGTCGTCATCGCCGTCGGCGTTGCGCTGCGAGAGTTCGAGCCAGGGAATACCGGCGGCGGTGCGGCCGGCGGCGACTTCTTCGAGGCCGGTCTTGAGCCAGCACCAGGAGAGATAGCGATCGCGACTGGCGTTGTCGAGAGGGATTTGAGAGAGGTCTTGGCGGAGCATCTCTTGGATCTCGGCCGGGCTTTTGGGATGAAGGGATTTTTGCGATGAATAAACGGCCAAGAGGGTGGCGACTGGAATTTGGAGAGGGAGATCTTTCATGGCTGTGGTCAGTTCTTCGACGCTCGGCGGCTTGGCAGCGGTACAGGCGATGATCAGTGGTGAAGAGGCGGGGAAGGGCTCGCCGACGAGAAGGGCGAGGTGACTGGGATCACTCAAGGCAGAATCGTTGTGGGTGGCAAATTTCTTCAGGAGCAATTGCGCTGCTTCCGGGTTGCGGCCGATGCAGATGCTGCCGGCGAGGATTTCGCCCTCGATGGTGGAGCGGCATTTCTGGGCGGCGAGGAGGAGCAGTCGATGGTTGTCGGCAGAGCGGGGCGGGAATTGATCGGCGGCGAGGCAGAGGGCGAGGGCGCAATCGGGGGCGCTGGTGGCGAGAGCTAGCGCCGCCACGCGAATCGCCTCTGGATCGACTTTGAGTTGCGCCAGTCGCAAAGCGTCGCGGGCGGTCAAGGCGGCAGGGGGGCAGCTGAGGCGGAGTCGATCGATTTCTCCTGCGGGGAGGGGCAGGAGATGGGGTTCGGCTTCGAAATCAAGGGCGGCCAGCTTCATGATGCTGAAATCATAGGCGTCACAGATCGGAATGTCGGAAGGAGCGAACCAGGGGTCGAGGCAAGAGAAATGGGTTTCGCCATCGCGGAGATGGAGTTTCTGCCAGTCTTCGGGCTGACCCTGGCCGTGCAGGCGGCGGATTTGGAGACGGCAAAGAGAGGCGAAGCTGCCGCAGTTTTCCGGCAGGAGGCGAAGCAACTCTTTTTGGCTTGGGGCGGCGACGCGGCGGGCAGAGGTCTCATCCGGGAAGGCCAATGAGGCGGCTGGCCAGGTCAGTTCGCGGCAGAAGATGTCCTGCAAAGCATCGGGAAGCTGGCCGAGCCAGGCGTCCGGGCGTTTTGCCAAGGCGGCTAGAAAGGCGTCTGCATTTGAGCGGAGGCTGAGAAGATGGAGTGCTTGCGAACTCGCTTGCGCCTGCTGCCGCACTTTCTCCATTAAAGCGGCATCTTTGAGGCGGCTTTCGAGGAGTGTCGGATCGCGGATGAGCAGTTCGGTGATGAGAGGGAGATCGCCGCGGCGGACGGCGGCTTCGAGGCTGAAGAGCTGACCATACTCGCGACTGATGGACGCCAGGATTTTGATTTCCTGGTCATCCAGCTGGGCCAGGAGCTCGGGGGCGGAGCAGAGACGAAGAGCGACTTGTCCCAAATAAATGAGGTGGCTCCATTCGGCTTTTTCCTCGCTTTCCGCCGGGGCTTGGATCTGCTCGCCGCAGAGCGCGAGGAGACGGCCAAAGAGGAGGGGGGTCTTGTCGGCGAGCAATTGCCAAGAGGCATCCCAGTTGTTGTCGCCGCTGCTTAAGGCCTCGCGGTAGCTCTTGCCGGAGAATGCCGGTGTCAATTGCCACTGCAGATCGGCCCAGAGCTCTTTTGCAGCTTCCGCAATCTGGGGGTTTTCCGAGCTCAGGGCGGCTTTCACCGCATTACGAGCCGCGTTGCCGAGCTGCTGCAATTGCTTGCGGGCGTCGCGACGCTCTTTCGGAGCACCGTCACCGAGGGTCTGGAGGAGTTTCTCAGGGGTGGCTTCGGCCTCGTTGAAGAGGAGGAAGAGAGCAAGCGGCAGGTCCATGGTGGCACCTCACTTTGCTGTTCGGGAAGAGGAGGGGGCGTAGGGGTTCCACGGGAAGGCCTTGCCTTCGGCGTCGAGGGCGACGAAGACCATGGTGCATGAGCTGATCAAGATGAACTTCGAATTCTGGTCGGCGGGACGGCGGGCGTAGACATGGCATTCGATACTGAGCGAGGTGCGGCCGAGATGGGCGGGGCGGCCCCAGATCTCGATCTGGTCGCAGAGCCGGGCGGGGGCGAAAAATTCGACTTCGCTCATCTTGCGGGTGGCGATGTCGGGCGTGCCGGTGATGCTCACTGCCAGCATGGCGAGGGATTCGTCGATCCAGGCGAGAAGGGTGCCGCCGAAAAGGCGCTGGCCGATCGACAGGTCGCCTTGCATGACGACGCGACGGGAAATCAGGACGTAGTCGGGAGCGAGGTCTTCGGGTTTGGCGAACATGGGCGGATTCCTTCGGCTGATGCCGTCAATCTAGCCCGGAAGACGAATGCAGGAGTGGGGGCGAAGCGAAAAACCGCTCAAGCCCGTCCCGAGCGAATCCAAGCCTGGAGCTGGGCGAGGCTGACGCCGGTGTAGCGCTTGATGAAAGACTCAGTCAAGCCGTCGTCACGCATGGATTCAGCCGAGACGAATTTTGCACGGCGAGCGTCGGCTTCGGCCTTCTGTTTGTCGGCTTCGGCCTTCTGCTTGTCGGCTTCGGCCTTCTGCTTGTCGGCTTCGGCCTTCTGCTTGTCGGCTTCGGCTTTTTGGCGTTCCCGGGTTTCCTGATGGAGTTGAGCTTCGGCTTGGCGACGGGCCACTTTTTCTTGTTTGGTCTCTTCCTTCGCCGCGACAGTGGCTTGCTCGGCTTCGCGAGTGGCTTCCTGGGCGCTCTCTAGGGCGCTGATGCGGGTGCGCTCCTTATCCTCCCAATATTCGTAGACATGGAGCTCTTCGGGGGTCCAGAGATGCTGGTTGGCGACTTCGAAGGCTTCGCCGATTTCAGGCACTTGGGTCAGCGTCTTCGGGGCTTTTTTGAGGCTGCCGGCGTGCTTGAGGAAGTAGATCCACTTGTCGACGATGTTGCTCAATTCGGCTTCTTTCTTGGTGAATTTCTTCAGCTCGATGAAGGCAAATTCGAAGGGGTCGAGCTCCTGCTTCTTGGTCTTTTCGTTGAGGATCAGGTGGCGGGAGATGCAGTCGTCACCTTCAAAACAATTGAAGTTGAGAATGCCGAGGAAGAAGACCGGCCGGAGGGTGGAGTATTTCTGCGATTTCTTGAGTTGCTGCGAGTAGGCTTTGGCGGTGTAGTAGCAGGCGCGTTTGGCGAAATCCTTGTTGTCCTCGACCTGCATTTCGACGATGAATTCGCGGCCGGCCTTGTCCTTGGCGCGGACATCCAAAGTGCTGTCGTAGAAATTCTTGAGGTGTGGCACTTGGTTAGGCGCGATGATTTCGAGCTCGGCGATGGCGGCCTTGCCGGTGAAACCAAGGGCAGCGTTGAGGAAGGAGATCAGGATGTGGCTGCGCTGCTGCGAGCCGAAGATCTTCTTGAAGGCGATGTCGGAGGTGGGGTCGGCGAAACTCATGGAGGAAACTCGTTGCGGTTGATGGGGAAATCTAACGGCGGAAGCGCGAAATTTCCACGGCGAGCCGGAGTCATTCCTCGGCGACTTTCTTCAGCTCCTCCAAGGTGCGTTGGAAGGGGCATTTGTCGGCGCTGTCTTGATTGAGGAAGGACTGGATCGGTTTGTGGCGCTTCAGCGCCTTGTCGATGTCGGGATTCGAGCCGGGTACGTAGGCGCCGATGTTGATCATGTCCTCGGCTTCGCGGTACGAGGCCATCAACTTGCGGAGATTGCGGCCGAGCTTGAGGTGCTCCGGCGTCGACACGTCTTTGGCGACCCGCGACACCGATTCGAGGACGTCGACGGCGGGATAGCGTCCGCCGGCGGCGATGCGGCGGGAGAGGACGATGTGGCCGTCGAGAATCGAGCGCACCGAGTCGGCGATCGGGTCGTTCATGTCGTCACCTTCGACCAGGACGGTGGCGAAGGCGGTGATTGATCCTTTCTGCGAGCGGCCGGCGCGTTCGAGCAGGCGGGGCAGCAAGGCGAAGACGGAAGGCGGATAGCCGCGGGTGGCCGGCGGTTCGCCGGCGGAGAGGCCGATCTCGCGCTGCGCCATGGCGTAGCGGGTGACCGAGTCGATCATGAAGAGGACGTCGGCGCCCTGGTCGCGGAAGTATTCGGCGATGGCCATGGCGGTGTCGGCGGCGCGGACCCGGTGCAGCGGCGTGCGGTCGGAGGTGGCGACCACCAGGATGGAGCGTGCCAGGCCTTCGGGGCCGAGGGATTCCTCGACGAAGTCCATCACTTCCTTGCCGCGTTCGCCGACCAGGGCGATGACGTTGACCTGCGACAGGCAGGAGCGGGCGATCATGCCCATCAAGGTCGATTTGCCGACGCCGGAGCCGGCGAAGATGCCGACCCGCTGGCCCTTGCCGCAGGGGATGGCGGCGTCGATGGACTTGACCCCGGTGAGCATGATTTCATTGACTCTCGGCCGGTCGAAGGCAGCGGGCGGGGCGCCGGTGACGGGACGGAGAACGCCTTTGATCGGTCCTTTGCCGTCGATCGGACGGCCGAGGCCATCGACGACGCGACCGAGCAGGGCCGGGCCGACGGGGATGCGGAAGCCGTCGCCGAGGGGAACGACGAGATCGCCGGGGCGGACCGAGTGCAACTGATCCATCGGCATGAGTAGGAGATTGCGGTCGCGGAAGCCGATGACTTCGCAGACCTGGCGGGTGCCGCTGCCGGAGTCGACGATTTCGACCAGGTCGCCGCAGGCGCAGAGCGGTCCGGCGGATTCGACCAGGGTGCCGACGCTGCGGGCGACCCGGCCGAGGGAGCGGACCGAGCGGACGCCGCTGAGCTGGCGCAGGGGGGCGGTGAAGCGGGCGAGATCAGGGGTGCGCATGGCCGGCCTCATCGTTCTGCTGGCCGTGGTGAAGAGCTTTTTCGACGGCTAGACGGACGCAGTCGAGGCGGGCCTGGAGGGTGGCGTCGACGATGCCGTGTTCGTGTTCGGCGAAGGCTTCGCCGCGGTTCAGCGAAGCATCGGGTTCGATCCGGCAGAGGCGGAAGGCGTGGTTGCGGGCGACCGCTTCGGCGTCATCGGGATGGAGGCGCAGGGTGACGGCCTTGAGATTGGCGACTCCTTGCAACGCCTCGCGGAGGACGGCGGACAAGTCGGCATGGGAGGGGAAGCTGGCGGCGAGGATGCGTTCGGCGACGGCGAGGCCGAGACTGGCGGTTTCCTCGACCAGCTGGTGTTCGAGTTGCTGCAGGGCCTGATCGAAGCTTTCGGCGAGGCTGCGGCGGCTGTCGGCGAGTTCTTTTTC
>JAYTMY010000043.1:0-4043 GCA_043748535.1 Lentisphaeraceae bacterium
CGGGGACACAACGGGGACACAACGGGGACACAACGGGGACACAACGGGGACACAACGGGGACACAACGGGGACACAACGGGGACACAACGGGGAGCAAGGAGGGCATAAAAGTGAGCAAGTAGTCTAGCGACCGGCCCATAGGGCGAGGCCAAGGAGAATGACGATGAGCAGAAGCAGTCCGACGACGATGAGAAGGCGTGGGGAGCGGCCGGAGGCGGGCTCGGGGAGGTCTTTTTTGGCCGTGCCAGTCAGCGATGCGGGCACTTGAATGCTGCTGAGGGTGTGTTGATGGACTGGGCGGCCGATCAGGGGTTTGAGCAGGGCGTAGGCAGCGGTTTCGAGATCGGCGGGGCTTTGGAAGCGACGGGCCGGGTCCTTCTCCATGCAGCGCAGGATCATCGCCGCCGTGCCGGGGCTGAGCTTGGGGTTGATTTTGCGCGGGTCATCGGGCGGGAGGATGGCGTGTTGACGCAGCAGCATCGAGGTGTCGATGCTGGTGAAAGGCAAGCGTCCGGTGGCGGCGTGGAAAAGGGTGCAGCCGAGGCCGTAGATGTCGGAACGGCAGTCGGCAGTTCGGGCATCGAGGGCCTGTTCGGGGGCGAGGTAGGCGGGGGTGCCGAGGCCGGAGCCGACGGCGGTGATGTGGCCTTCGTAGAGGCCGGCGGCGGGACGCGCGAGGCCGAGGTCGGCTAGTTTCCACAAACCGTCGCGAGCCATCATGATGTTGTCGGGCTTGATGTCGCGATGGACCGCTCCCGCCTTGACCGCGGCGGTGAGGGCTCGCGAGACGCTGGTGGCGATTTGCAGGACATCTTCCTCGGACAGGGGGCCGCCCTTCAACGACTTGATGCGATCGCCGAGGGAGGCCTCGGTGAGTTCCATGGCGTACCAGGGGCAGTCGCCGTTGAGGCCACATTCGAAGATGCGGACCAGATGGACGCTTTCGATGCGGGCAGCGGTGCGGGCTTCGTTGATGAAGCGCTGGGCTGAGCCGACATGTTCTGCCTTGGCGGCGAAAAGCTTGATCGCCACCGGCATTTGAAGTTGCTTATGGCGCCCGGCATAGACGACGCCCATGGCACCGCGCCCGAGTTCTCCTTCGATCACATAAGGTCCGACGCTTTGGGGCGGGATTTCATCTTGCGGCGAATTTGTCACTGGCAGATCTCCGTAAACCGGGCATAATGACAAGAGACCCACATGAACCGAATCAGTCAAGGAGAAAGCCCAGATGAGTTCCGAGAATCCCTTCAACGATGCCGGCTACAACAAAGAAGAGCTGTACATCCGCCAGAAAGAAGCTGAGCACCGCGCCCAGCTCGACGCCCAGCGTGCCGAGCAACAGGCTCGCGAAGCGCGCAAAAGCCACTGGATGCACTGCCCCAAGTGCGGCGGCCAGATGAAAGAGCAGCGCCTCGAGGTTGTCCTCGTCGACATCTGCGGCGATTGCGGCGTCGTCTGCTTCGACAAAGGCGAAGTTGAATTGCTGCTGCAATCGACCGCCCGCAGCGCCTCCTTCCTCGGCAAGATGAAAGACTTCTTCAAGTAATCTGAAGTCCGCATTATCGCCAAGATCCCGGGAGACTCCTCCCGGGATCTTGTATTGTCGCCGCCCACCCGCATGGTGGTCGACTGACAAAAAAAGGTTGCCATCATCATGAACTTTCCTCCTCGTCCCCGCGAAGATTCCCAAGCCCACGGTTGGGCCGCCGTTGCTCACAGCATGGCCAGCCAGGTCCTCATCAATGGCAAGCCCCTCGACCGCTGCCTGTCGGGCTTCTTCCGCCTGGAGAAGAAATTCGGCTCGAAGGACCGCGCCTTCCTTTCTGAAGCCTGCTTTGCCTTCTTCCGCTGGTATGGCTGGGTTCGCCGCTGCCTTCCCGGTGGCCAATTGCCCGAATTTCCCGATGACAATTTCCGCCGCGCCATGGCCGCTGCGCTTCACCTTGATGGCGCTGCAGCTCACCCGGTTTTGACCCTCTGGGGCGGCCGCCTGGGCTCATCTGCCCCCCTGCCCGATGCCAGTTTTGCGATCAAGGCCCGTTGGGTCGAAGGCAGCCTTGGCGGCGGTCCCGCGAGTTGGAAAGATTTGGTGCCGGAATGGTTCCTTGCCGAAATACCCGCGGATTGCCCGCAGGAAGAACTGGTCAAAATCCTGCAGCAGCGTCCGCCGATCTGGCTGCGCATCCAGCGGGCTGATCCCGCTACCGTCATCGCCGAGCTGAAAACTCTCGGTTTACACCCCGAAACGCCGCTCACTTCGATGCCTAAAGCCGTCCGGCTGCAGCGCTCGAAAATCAACCTCTACGACCTGCCGCCCTACCGCGAAGGCCGCCTGGAAGTCCAGGATCTGGCATCACAATGCATCGGCGCCGCCTGCTTAGCCCGCCCCGGTCAACGCTGGCTCGACCTGTGCGCCGGCGCCGGCGGCAAAACCCTGCTCCTCGCCGATGCCCTCGATAACCGCGGCGCCATCGTCGCCACCGACAAACGCGCCTGGAAACTCCTCGACCTGAAGAAACGCGCCCGCCGCGCCGGTTTCGGCAACATTCAGCCGCGCGAACTTAAGGGCGGCAAAGCCTCGTCCAACGACGCCACTTTCGACGGCGTCCTAGTCGATGCTCCGTGCTCCTGCACCGGCACCTGGCGGCGCAATCCCGACGGCCGCTGGACCTCGAAACCTAGCGACATCGCTGAGCTGGTGACTTTGCAGGCGGAAATCCTCGGCAAAGCGGCCAAACAAGTGAAGCCCGGCGGCGTCCTCATCTACGCCACTTGCTCTCTCGCCCGCGCCGAAAATGAAGAGCAGATCGAGCACTTCCTCAAGCTTCACCCCGGCTTCGTACTCGAAGACTTCCCGCACCCCGCCAGCGGCGCCGCCACCGGCGGCTTGCTCAGCATCCTGCCTGCCTTGGCCGACAACGATGCGATGTTCGTCGCCCGAATGAAAAAGGCGCCGGCTGCGAAATGACGCGGACTTGCTGAATTTGACCGTTGGAATTTCTTTGATCTTGTGGAGTAAGTCCTATGATTCGCATCGCCCTCATCCGCCACTGTGAAGCCGCGAATGGCTACGACGACTTCTTGCGTCCCTTGAGCCCCAATGGACTAGCTCAAGTACCAAGGACGGCGGATTTCCTCCGCCAAAACGGCATGCCTTTGACTCGCCTGGTGTGCAGCCCGGCGATCCGGACTCGCGACACCGCGCGCCTCATCGCCGCGGCACTGCAATGGCCGGTGACGCCGCTGGAAAAGGCCGAGCTCTACAACCCCAGCAACCTGACTTCTCTGCAGCAGCAAATCGCCGAGGCCGTTGATGGCTTGGTCTTGGTCGGGCATAACCCGGGCTTGACCGATTTGGTCTCAGAAATGTGCACGGTTTATGTCGGCTTGCCTCCTTCCGGCGCCGTCATTCTCGGCCTTGACAAAGATGGCAGCGTCAGCCTCCTTTCGCGGTATCTGTGTTGACTAAAAAGCCCCTGCTGTGAAGCAGGGACCTGGCGGGCTCTAGACTGTATTTCAGGCTTTGGTAGCAGCGGTTTTCTCCAACGCTTTCACGCCTTTGCTGTAGACGCTGTAAAGATAAACCGGGACGCCCAAGTCGCCGAGATGCTTTTCAATCAGGGGCTTGACTGCGGTCCAGTCGAGATGGCCGACGCCGGTGGCCAGCCTCGGCAAGGCGAGGGATTTGATATGCTCCTTTTTAGCCCAATCGGCCAAGGCGCGCAAGCAGTGGTTGACATGCTCGGTGTGCGCTCGTCCCGGACGCCCGGTGTGGCCTTGCGCCGGCTCTTGCACCAGCAGGCTGACGATGCGCGGAGCATCGACTCCGGCCCAGGCCCAGATCTCACCCTCTTTCGGGTTCTGGGTATGGCACCAGTGGCGGAAATCCTTCACCATCACCGGCCATTTCTCGCGCAGCTGCAGCGCCAAGCCATGGTCAAAATGATCCGCCGGGGCAACGCCGTGAACAATCGTTTCCGCGCCGCTGAGAAGAATGTCGCCTGTGACTTCGATAATCATTTCTGCTCTCCTGTTCTGA
>JAYTMY010000044.1:0-2362 GCA_043748535.1 Lentisphaeraceae bacterium
CAGGCACTCCCAGTGAGCAGACACTTGTCCATAGGCCGTCCGAGCCTGCGAGGTCGGCCTGTGGTCAAGTGGAGGGCAGTGACCCCGAGTCATGGGGCAACGAGATGACCAAGACCAAAGCCCAGGAGGTGATCAGGAATTTTCAATAAAACCCAAACCGCACAATGGACTATTCCGAGAAAACCAATACAGTTCCGCTGCCCCTCGGCGAAGGCCGTGCTCAGGGCCTCGCCGGTGAAGGAGCTGCGAAGGGGGCCGCAGAAGTCGAGATGTTCGCGCAACCAGGCTCGGGAGTCCGGATGCTCCATGATCTGGGCTAAGCCGCGCTCGATGGCGAGCCGGCGCAGCTCGGCACTCTGGGCCGCCTGCAACAGTTGCTTGCGCTTGTGTTGCTAGAGGATGGTCGCCACAGCATCGGCTCTGCGAAAATTCAGTTGACCTGAACGTATTTGCCGCCGGTGGCCGCGGCGATCTTCTTGAGGAATTCCTGCGCTGCGACATCCCCTGCGACCTGGAAGCCGACGGTGTGAATCTTGACATAGGTACCGGCCGCAAGACCGACGATTTTCGCTCTGACCTGATCGGGCGGGCGGATTATTGGGCGCGCCGTCGGAAAGCCGGTAGATGGTGTCGACCTGTTGACGCTTGACGATTTTTTCGAAAGCGTGTTCACAGGCGATCTCCGGCACGGTGCCGCCGCGCGGCTGGATGCCGTCGAGGAACTTGAACAGTTTCGCCTTTGACTTCTCATCGCCATCGACCAGTCCGTTGTTGGGGAAGGTTTCCATCGGACTTGTTGTCCCGCTTCATCATTTTCTCGCGAGGCATGAGTTTGTTCATTCATGGTTTGTAGTCCCGGCTTCAGCCGGTTGTTGTGCTCAAATTTGCGTTCGGAACAAAACACGCCGGCTGAAGCCGGGACTACAAACTTGAGCTCAAAACGAAGAACTCATGACTCTCGTGTCATTTTTCATCCTCATTCAAAAAAGTTTTCTGCCACGAATCCGGCCAAACAGGGACGCGACAGAACGAGGTTTAACGAGGAAGAACTGTCATCATTGTGCCATAACTCCGCTGACCTGCTTTTACAAAGCTCAAGCCTCTTCGTCACTGCCGCCGTGCGGATCTGTGTTGCACCGCCATATTCTCGGCCGCATATCAACCCAGGAATTTCATCATGTCCGGAAGCCTCTCTCTCGTCGCCACCCCGATCGGCAATCTCGATGACCTCACCATCCGCGCCGGCAAGGTCCTCGCGGACTGTGATCTGGTCGCCGCCGAAGACACCCGCCGTGCTGGCATCCTGATGAAGCACCTTGGCCTGTCGAAACCGCTGAGCGCCTACCACATGCACAACGAGCACAGCAAGACCGCCTGGCTTTTAGACCAAGTCGAATCGGGCAAGAAGGTCGCCCTGGTTTGTGACGCCGGCACTCCCGCCATCGCCGATCCGGGCTTCTTCGTCGTCCGTGAAGCGATCAAGCGCGGCATCGAACCCGTGATTATTCCCGGCGTTTCCTCCCTCACCTTTGCCGCCGTCGCCTCGGGCCTGCCGGTGGACGCCTTCTCCTTCGTCGGCTTCCTGCCGGTGAAAAGCGGCCGCCGCCGCAAGACGCTGGAAAAATGGCGCGATGTCGGCGTCACCACCTTCATCTTTGAATCGCCGCACCGCATTGCCAAACTCCTCGGCGAAATTGCCGAAGTCTGCGGCGCCGACACCCCGGTCGCGGTCATTCGCGAAGCCACCAAGATTTTCGAAGAAGTCATCCGCGGCCCTGCCGGAGAACTCGCCGCTGCCGGCAAAACCCGCAAATGGCTCGGCGAAATCGTCGTCGGCGTCGATATGCGTTCCGCCGGCGGTGTCTCTATCATCGCCGATGAAGATGATGGCGAGGAAGCCCCGGAGCCTTCAGAGGCCTCGGAAAACTAAGACTGATCCGACAAGTCAAGGTAGCCCGGGACTCCCAGGTTTAACCCATAAGTCATTCCGTCGCGACTTTCTCTCCAAGCGCCTTTTTTGCCAGGCTTGGTCTGCAGCAGGGGAGGGGTGTACGAGGGGCGTGCAAGACCCGCTGCCAGAGGAGATCAATCGACTTCTCCGCCGCTGAGACTGGGCGTGGCGGCTCTGGCTGTACCACCGCTTGATCCGGCGCGGGAATCAACAGTTTTGCGCCTGCCGCACCAAGAGGTAGAACCAACACTCGTGTCACCAGCCGCCACTTGGGGTCAGCTCACGAAACGGAAATTCAGAACACCTGACCTGCGGGAAAATGTAATGATACCCCGGGGTGTGATTTTTGGTGATTTCCGGGTTTCATGACGCGGGGTCGCCGACGAGTCGGTAGCGAAGCTTCCAGCTAGT
>JAYTMY010000045.1:0-10898 GCA_043748535.1 Lentisphaeraceae bacterium
CCTGGGAGCCCCACCCTCCGTGGTGGGCCGTTTTGCTCCCCCTCGAAGCCAACAAGCCCACCACGGAGGGTGGGGCTCCCAGGATTTTTTGCCCTTTGAAGTCGATGAGCATGAGGACAACCCCGTATGGCAACGCGAAGGATGGGATCGATTCATCCGCGACGAGAAGCATTATCACGCCGCCATCGCTTACATTCACGACAATCCGAAAAAGGCCGGGCTGGTCGAAAACGCGGAGGATTGGCCGTGGAGCAGCAAGAGCCACCCTTTTCCTCGCGAGGAGCGCGAAGAATGAGAATGATGAACTCACCCACCACGGAGGGTGGGGCTCCCAGATTTAACAACACAATGAGAGATCACGAATGAGCAGCCCCCAGCAGATCGTCAACAAAGCCTGGAGCTACGCCAGCGTCCTGCGCGACGACGGCCTTTCCTACATGGCCTACACCGAGCAGATCACCTTCCTGCTCTTCCTCAAGATGGCCCACGAGCAGAGCCAGGCGCCGTGGAATCGTCCCTCGCTGGTTCCCGCCGGCTACGACTGGCCGAGCCTGATGGCGAAAGAGGGCGACGAGCTGGAGGTGCATTACCGCCATGTGCTGGAAACCCTCGGCAAACAGCCGGGAATGCTCGGTGAGATCTTCAAGAAGGCACGCAGCGAGATCCAGAACCCCGCCACCTTGCGCCGCCTCATCGTCGACCTGATCGACGCCGAAAGCTGGATGTCGATGCAAGCCGATGTCAAAGGCGACATCTACGAGGGCCTGCTGGCCCGTTCCGCCGCCGAGAGTCCCAAGGGCGCCGGCCAGTATTTCACCCCGCGTGAGCTGATCCAGGCGGTGGTCGACTGCCTCGACCTCAAGCCCGATGACACCGTCTGCGACCCCGCCAGCGGCACCGGTGGCTTCCTCCTCGCCGCCCACGACGCGGTGATGAAACGCTACGCCAGCGAGCTCGATCCCGACCAGAAGAAACACCTCCGCGCCGGCTTCATCACCGGCTTCGAACTGGTGCCCGCCACCGCCCGCCTCTGCATCATGAACCTCTACCTACACGGCATCACCGCCGATGCTCAAGGAGCTTGCCCCGTCCGTGCCGGCGTCGACTCCCTTGCCGCCGACCCCGGCGAACGCTTCAGCGTCATCCTCACCAATCCGCCCTTCGGCACCAAGAGCAGCTTCAGCATCGTCGGCGAAGGTGGCGATTTGGAGAAGGAAGAGCACAGCTACGCCCGCGACGACTTCTGGACCACCTCCAAGAACAAGCAGCTCAACTTCATGCAGCACATCAAGACCCTGCTGAAGATGCACGGCCGCGCCGCCGTGGTCATCCCTGACAACGTCCTCTTCGAGGGCGGAGCCGGTGAAATCGTCCGCCGCAAGCTGATGCACGGCTACGACTGCCACACCCTGCTGCGCCTGCCCACCGGCATCTTCTACGCCCAGGGCGTCAAGGCCAACGTCCTCTTCTTCGAGGCCCGTCCGGCTCAGGAGAAGGCCTGGACCAAGAAACTCTGGGTCTACGACCTGCGCACCAACAAACACTTCACCCAGAAGACCAAGACCCTCAAACGCGCCGACCTCGACGAGTTCGTCGAACTCTTCCGTCCCGGCCGTCCCCGCGAGGAACGCGTCGCCACTTGGAGCGAGGCCACGCCCGAAGGCCGTTGGCGCGCCTACGACTACGCCGAGCTGGCCGCCCGCGACAAGGCCAACCTCGACATCTTCTGGCTCAAGGACAAGAGCCTGGAGGACGGCGAATCCCTGCCGCCGCCGGAGGAGATCGCCGAAGAGATGATCACCGAGCTGGAATCCGCCCTTGCGGACCTGCGATCTCTCGCCGAAGAGCTCGAGCTCGACATGCCGGTCGAGTGCGAGGAGAATTTGGAAGCCCTCAAAACACCCACCACGGAGGGTGGGGCTCCCAGGGAAGAAGCGCGAAAGAGCCACAAGGCCTCATCAAACGGCGACTATCAAGCGCAAGTCGAAATCCTCTTACGCGACAAAGGCGTTCTCACTACCCCGGAAGTCGAAGCTGCGTTCGGCTTGAGTGGCCCCCAGGCCCGCAAAGTCCTGCAAGATTTGGTGGCCTCTGGCAAGATCAAGGTCGAAGGAGCCAAGCGCGGCACCAAGTATTTACCTGTCAGGGAGAGTTAATCCCCATGCCCATTCTCGATAGAATCACCACCGGCGATCCCGAAGGCGTTTCCACCATCGTTCTCCTCCACGGCTACGGCTCCAACATGCATGACCTCGCTGGCCTAGCGCCGATCTTCGGCCCCGGCGTGCGGGTCGACTGCCTGCAAGGGCCGATCGACCTCGAGGGCGGCGACTCCGATTGTCGAGCTTGGTACAACCTCGAATTCACGCCGCAAGGAGTCCGCGCCAAGCCCTCCGAGGCGAAGGCGGCTGCCGATCTGATCGCGGCCGAGCTCGACCGGAATTACGCCGACGTCGCTCTCGCCGGCAAGCTCTGGCTCGGCGGCTTTTCGCAGGGCTCGATGATGTCGCACGCCGTCCTTTTGCGTCATCCGCATTTGTTGCGCGGCATCTTCGGCTTCTCCGGTCGCTTCATGCCGGAGATTTTTGCGGACGCCGCAGAGCTCGATCTCAGCGGTAAATCAGTCTTCCTCAGCCACGGCCGACAAGATGCCGTCATCCCCTTCAGCTTCGGCGAACAATTGCGCGACTTCTACCAGCGCAAGGAAGTCGACATGGCGTGGAGCGAGGACAACAGCGCCCACACCATCAGCGGCAAGGCGAGTCAAGCTGCCGCCAGTTTCTTCGCGGCAAGACGCTGAACACAGAATGGCTTAGAGCCATTCCTTGACGCATTTGAAGAGATCCAACATGCCATCGCCTTTTTTGGCAGAAACCCAGTGGACCGAGAGGAAGGCTCCGGGCATGGTTTCGAGCACGGCGGCGATGTCTTTGTTGCGGGCGAAGCGCTCTTTCTGATTCAACTCGTCCGATTTGGTCAGCACCAGCATGCGCGGCACATGCAGCGAGCGGAAGTAGGACCAGGCTTCGATGTCTTGCGGTGTCGGGCCATGACGGCTGTCGGTGAGGACGATGGCGAGGCCGATGTTGGGATCGCGCTCGGAATAAGCTTGAATCAGCTCGGCCCAGAGGCGAATTTCCGCCGGCGCGCGTTTGGCGTAGCCATAGCCGGGCAAGTCGACAATCACCTTGCGGAGATTGGTGGAGAAGAAAAAGTTCAGTTTGCGGGTTTTACCCGGCTGCTTCGACACATGAGCAATTTCATCGCGGACCAAAGCGTTGATCAGGGAGCTTTTGCCGACGTTGGAACGGCCGACGACGAGGACTCGCGGCTCGCTGCGCCCGGCCAGTTTTCCGTCAACAATCAAGTCATCTAGTTGGGCTTTGTCGCCGACGCTGGTCAGATAAGTAGCGGCCATGATTTTTCTCCGTCATTTTTAAACGGCGCCAAGATGACATGCCAGCGCGGAATTGCACCCGCACTGCAATTTTCGGTTTGCATCTTGCCTTGCATCATGTCGACTATAGGACTGAACTCAACTGGAAAGACCGCCATGACTCGTGAGATCCTCTCGGTAATGATTTTCCTCTGCCTCACCCTCGGGGTCAGCGGCTTCACCCTCCATGCCGCCAAACGCGGCCGCAGCGGCTTCATCTTCGGCACCTTCGCCAGCCTCGCTGCGCTGCTGCTCCTGACCATCGATATGGGGATTGATGTAGTCCGCCACAACGCCATGCCGCCCCCAACCAGCGCCGCCTGCTGGCTCATGCTGGCGGTGTATTTCTACGCCGAATTCCGCACCCGCTCGCGCATTCTCGGCACTTTTTTCCTTCCCGGTGTGCTGCTGCTCGACTTCTTCTCCCTACTCGCCGATGAACGTTTGCTCAAGGCGACACCCGAGGGCAATAGCATCGTCATGATCCATGTCGGCCTAGTCATCCTCAGCTTCGCCTTGGTCGCCCTCGCCTGCGCTCTCGGCATCCTCTACATTCGCAAAGTGCGGGCCCTGAAAGCGCACAGTCCGAATGCCTTGGACGCTGCCCTGCCGCCGCTGGAAAAGCTCCATGGCAGTCTCGACATCAGCTTCAACCTCGGCTGGGCGGCGATGAGCAGCGGCATCCTCCTGTCGCTCCTCATCATGCCGAAAACCTGGGAGCACTTTGGCAATCCGAAAATCCTCGCCGGACTGGTCCTGTGGCTGGTGTACACCTCGCTTTTTGTCCTCTCTTACAGCCGCCAAGTCGGTCCCCGAGCCATTGCCCGCGCCTCGACCTTCCTCTTTGCCGGCTACCTGTTGTTTTTCCTCTTCATCAGCTTCTGCCCCCCGGCCAAAGCGGTGGCCGACAAGCCCGGCTCCGGCAAAGCCCAAACCGATGCCAAAGCCAAAGCCAGCTCGCCGGAGGCTCGCTGAATGGCCTCGCTCGCCCTCGTCGGACTCAGTCACGCCAGCGCCCCGGTAGCGCTGCGCGAACGCCTCGCCTTTGCTGGTGAACGCCGTCTCGAAGCGCAACAGGCGCTGCATCGCGCTGGCGTCGCCGAGCTGGCCATCGTCTCGACCTGCAATCGCAGCGAGATCTATTACCTGCCCGGGCCCGGCGCCCGCGAGGCGGTAGATCAATTTCTTCTCGATAGCGCAAGCATGAGCGTCGATGACCTTGAACCCAGCCTCTACCGCCACGACGACGAAGCCGCCCTCGCCCATCTCTTCCGCGTCGCTAGCGGCATGGAGTCCCTGGTCCTCGGTGAACCGCAGATCCTCGGTCAAGTCAAAGAAGCCTTCGAGGCCGCCCTCGCTAGTGGCCACGCCAGCAGCAGTTTCGGTCGCATCTACCAGCAGACCCTGCTCTGCGCCAAAGCGGTGCGCCGCGACACCGAACTCGGCCGCGGTCTGACCAGCGTCGCCTCGATCGCAGTGCAGCTTGCCCGCAGTATCTTCGGCTCCCTCGCCGGACGCCGCGTCCTCCTCGTCGGTGCCGGTGAAATGTGCGAGCTGGCCGCCACCCACTTCCACGACGCCGGCGTCTCGGTGATCGATTGCGCCAACCGCACCGAAGCCAAGGCCGAAGCTCTCGCCTCCCGCTTCGGTGGCCGTGGCTGGCCTCTCGATAGCCTCGCCCTCGCCGCCCGTGAAGCCGACATCCTGCTCTGCTCCACCGGCGCCAGCTCCGCCGTCATCACGCCGCCCCTGGTGCGCGAATTGATGAAGCACCGCAGCAGCCCCTTATTTCTCATCGACATCGCCGTGCCTCGCGATGTCGATCCCGAGGTCAACCGCATCCCCGAAGTCTTCGTTTACGACATGGATGCCCTGCAGAAAGTCGCCCAGGAAAACCGCAGCGCCCGTGAACGCGCTTTGTCGCAGGCCGAAGAGATCGTCCGCAGCTCCCTCGAAGCGGTGCGTCGCGACGAAGAAACCGCCTCGCTAGGGCCGCTCATCGCCAGCTTCCGGCAACGCACTAGCGGCGTCAAGGCCGAGGAATTAGAAAAACTCTTCCGCCGCGGTGACTTCAGCGACGAGCAGAAAAAAGCGGTGGAACGCACCTTCGATTTGGTTCTCAATAAGCTCATGCACGACCCGATCATCACCTTGCGAGAAGGGGTCAAACGCGACAACCCGTCGCGTGTTGTCCAAGCCTTCCGGGACTTCTTCAACCTGTAAAAACCCAGGTAACTCACTCCGTCTTGCAGCTAAACACCGTGATCTGTTTTTTGTCAAAAGGGAAAACCAGTACGGCTCGGCAGCTTCGTCCGCACAGACGTGTGAGGCTTTCCGCAGTGATTTCGACGCTGTCATTTTTGGCACTGCGCTTCTTGGCGGTGACGAAGAACGAGGTCTCACGGAGAATTTTGCGCAGGGCTTGGTCATCAAGCTTGGGGCTGGAATAGGTCCCCATGTCGCCATACTCGGCGCCGTTTTTATCGATCTGGAGAAAGTTGAGCTGGGCATGATCCTGGAGATAAAAAAGGTAGGCGGGAGTCGCAGGTACATTGACAAAACACACGCGTTCTCCGGTGGGGATAGCCCGCATCAATTGCGAGGCGGCGGCCCTTGACTCTCCTTGCAGGGATTGGGAGACTTGTTGTCCGAAGAGGTTGCTAAAGATGTAGCTGGCGATGAGAAGAAAACCCGTGGCTGTAGCGAGGCCGTCAGTGCTGGTGCCGAGGGGAATTTTTTTAGGTCCCCAAAGAAGGCAGCCGGCAAGAAGGATGAGTCCCAGACTGTGGCCCCAATGGAGATCAAGCCGTTGACGGAGCTCGCCCGAAAAAATGGCGATGGCCGCGAGCAAGCTGAGGAGGGCAAGAAGCCGGGGAACCCAACGCAGCAGGTGAGTCCAAATGGGCAGGATTTTCTCGCTCAACTTCAGCCAATCCTGACAGAGGATGAGAGCAGTGAACGGCACGATCAAAGCTTGTGCCGGCAAGAAATAGCGGGCTCGCGTCATCGGCATCAAGAAAATGACTGCGGCAAAGACCAGCAAGGCGATGCGTCCGCCGCGAATGATCGACTGGGTTGCGGCTGAAGGATGGCGATTCCAATCAGACTGCCATAAACGGGGCAAGATCAACAACCAAGGCAGCAGAACGAGTAGCGCTCCGTAGACCCCTTTGAACCAGCCAAGAGGTGAAAATGGACCGCCACTTTCCGAGCTTTTGAGATAACGTTGACTCAGTTCGGTCCACCAGGTGTGCAGCATCTGATCTTGGAGAACCGCCGCATCTGTGGCGAACGCCGGGGGATGACTGATCCGCGCCCAAAACCAGAGGCCGAAAAGGCCCAAAGCAAAGCCAAGTCCGACAGCGTGGCTCCAGTGCAGGAGAAGGCGCAGCGAGGAGGAAGCTCGGCAGATAAAAAAAACGGTGAGGTAGAAAAGCAAGAGTGCGGCAGGCCCCTTCAAGAGCATGGCGAAGCCGAGGAAGAGGCCAGAGGGCAGCCAGAGCCTCAGGCCTCGTTTGCCGAGTGACCAGGCATCGAGCCAGGCCAGCAAGGCCAGCGCCGTTGCGGCGGCATAAGGAGCGTCAATCATCACCGAGCGCGATTCGCGATAAAACGCCAAGGAGCTGATAAAGAGCAATGCGGCGAGCCAGCGGGCCCTGCCGTGGAGCCAGCCGGAAGGTGCGTAAGCCAACCAAGCTAAAACCGGCAGAAGGGAGCAAGCTCCAGGCAAATGAACGGCTATTTCGCGAGCTCTCGAACCCAGTGAAAGGGCGATGGCAATCAGCCAGTTGAACAAAGGCGGCTTGCGATTGTAAAGCTCGCCCGCATAGACCGGATTGAGCCAGTCCCCGCTAGCCAACATGGTCTGAGCCGGATAAATCCTCCGCGCCTCTTCTGAGCCGAGTTCAAAAGCATCCAGATTGAGAAGGTAGACGGGAATCCACAGAAGAATCAAAATGAGAAACTTGCGATGAGCGGAAGGGGGTGGATTCACAAGGTAACCTTCAGGGAAAAATTTGAAGAAAAATCAAACAAGAATGGCATCTCGCCAAACCTGAATAAGGGAGGACCTCAGCGCTCGGAGTCGAGAATGCTGCTGTCAAAGTCGTAACGGAGGACGTCACCGGAATCCTGACCGATCCAGAAGTGCCCTTGATCGTCAAAGGCAATGCCTTCCTGGTCTCTACCGGTCAAGCTGAATCGCTGACGTTCAATGCCGTCCAAGCCAAGGATAATCACCAGATTTTCGAGGTCGCTGACGACGATGAGCTGTTGCCGTTTCGAGTCGTAGCAAAGATCGGCCAGATCACGAGGGACAAGATCGATCTGACTCAGAATGCGAGCTTGGCCGAGAGTTTCAGAGAGAAGAGGGATTTCAATTTCGAAGAGGGCATTGGCTTCACCGCTGTGCCGTTTGCCGGTGAATTGGTTGGCGACAAAGAATGTGCCGCCGTGCGGCTTACTGAGGTCAGGAACAAAGGCAATGCCTTCGAGACCTTCGTTGTCCGCCTTGGCCATCACGCCTTGACCGAGGAATGACCGAGGAAGAGGCCATTTTCTCAAGAGTTTCAGGCTTTCGACGTCGAGCTCCTGGATGGCTTCGGCGCCTTCACGAGCGAGGTAAAGCTGGCCACTGCGCGGATCGACGGTGATTCCTTCCCAGTCGCCCTTGGGCAAATGCGTAGCACGCAGCAGCTTGCCATCCTGGCTTCGCTCCTGCAGATCGCCGCCGTCACCGAGAATGAAAAGGCTGTGACGCAAGGGGTGCCAAACCATGCCGGAGGGCTCGCTCACCGGGTGATCATGATCAACGATTTGGCCATGGAGGAGGGGGAGTTCCGGGAGGACGACAAGAGGCTCGCTGATGCTGACCAAGAGGCCGCTGAAGAGGAGGGTGAGAATCTTGTACATCTCGAGGTGCCTTGTTTCTGTTTGTTGATGATGCTTAAAGATCGAGATGTCTATCAGTTATGAAAGCTTGATTCAGTTGCGGATCAGTTAAGAATCGGCTTGGATTCCTTGCTTCATGCATGAGCGGGGGCAGGAAACCGAAGGCTAAACCAATCTTCACCTTAAATGAGAATTCCTTAATCATCACTGAATATTCGGGGGGGATCCTTTGCTTGGCCACCAAACCCAAAGCAATAAGGATTCCACCATGCCTCTCCCCATCACCCTGAAAAAAATCACTCTCAAAGAAGGCGCCTCAGTCCTTCTTGATGCCTCTTCGATCACCCTCGTTGGTGCGACCGACGCGACTTTCACGGTCACCGGCCTTGCGCATGGAAACTTCAAAAATGGTTCGTCCACTGTCACCACTTTCACCCTCGCCAATGTCAAAGCTGGCTTGATCAGCTTTGTCCACAGTGGCAGCAACAGCGCCCCGACCTTCACGCTCAGCACCACGGTCGGATCGGACAGCGCCACTGTGAGCACCTCCTCCACCAATCTTGAATTCACCGCGGTCAATGACGCTGTGGTCATCACGCAGAAGACCTTCATGCTTGAAGAAGGCAGCAGCATGCTCCTGCGCGACATGATCAGCATCACCGATGAAGAAGATGGCACCACCGCCCTCATCACTTCCTCGGTGAGCAACGGCCAGATCCTGGTCAACAGCACCGCCGCCAAAACCTTCACCAACGCGCAAGTCCTCAGCGGCGCCGTCAGCTTCGCTCACGACGGCTCGGAAAAAATGCCCGTCCTCAAACTCACGGTCAAGGATGCCGGCGGCCTCAGCATCAGCAAAGTCATCACCTTCAGCGAAGGCCCCAGCGGCAACTTCAGCTTTGAAAATGACGCTGCCACCATCAGCGTCGGTCGCGTCGCTCTCACCCAAGGCGCCGTGGTCAAGCTCAGCTCAAGCCAGATCAAGCTGGTCGATCCGGACAGTGTCGTCAAATCCGCCGTCATCAGTCTCACCCTCGGCTCCGATTACACCCTTTTCCTCAATGGCACAGCCAGCGTCGGCAGCAACTTCACCTACGAACAGCTTCTCGGCGGCAAAGTCGCTCTTCGCCTCAACAAACAAGCCACCGCCGGCAATATCAGCTTCAGTGTCAATGACGGCGAAGGCGGCATCAGCAGCAGCGTCCTCCCGGTGCAGATCAAATTCACTCAATTGCCTCCCGTGGTCAGCGCCGGATCCAGCCTCAAACTTCAGAAAGGAATCGCGACTGTTCTGAACGACAGTTTCATCACCATCTCGGACGAAGCCGGCACTCCTCCCGCCGGCCTGATGATCTCGGTTGCCAACGTCAAAGGCGGCGTCTTCCTCCTCGGCGGTCTCAAGACCAACTCCTTCAGCCTGCGCGACTTAAAAGACGGCGAAGTCAGCTTCGTCCATGACGCCGGAATCACCCCGAGCTTCTCTGTGAAAGTCTCCAACGGCCAGGGCAAGAGCTCAACCGCCTTCTCCACCTTCGCCATTGTCGTCAACGAAGCCCCGGTGATCACCAGCGTCGTGAGCCTGGCCGCGACTGAAGATGTCTCGGCCGTCTACACCGCCACCGCCACCGACGCCAACAGCAGCGACACCCTGACTTACTCCCTCGTCGGCAACGCCGTCCACGGCAGCGTCGTCCGCGCCGGCAATGTCTTCACTTACAAAGGCGAGGCCAACTACAGCGGCGCCGACTCCTTCGTCGTCGCCGTCAACGACGGCTCGGTCACCACCAGCAAGACCATCAGCGTCAATGTCGCGGCCATCGAAGATGTCGCTCCCACCTTCACCACCAGCGGCGCTCTCAGCGTCGTCGAAGACGGTTCCGCCAGCCTCAGCGTCGCCGCCACCAATGCCGGCGGCAACCCGATCACATACTCCCTGGCTGGCAACGGCACCAAAGGCTCCGTCTCGGTCAGCGGCAGCAGCTTCACCTACCTCGCCAATGCCAATGCCAACGGCAGCGACTCCTTCGTCGTTCAGGCCAGCGACGGCGTCCTCACCACTACCCAGACCGTCGCGGTCAGCATCAGCGTCGTCAACGACGCGCCGGTCTTCACCAGCAGCAGCACGCTCAGCGCCAAGGAAGACATCAGCGCCGATTACACCGCCGCCGCCACCGATGTCGACGGCAACTCCCTGACCTATTCGCTTGTCACCAACGCCAGCAACGGCGGCGTCACCGTCTCCGGCAGCAAATTCACCTACAAGGGCGCTTACAACTTCAACGGCAGCGACGCCTTCGTGGTCGCCGCCTTCGATGGCACAGCCACCGTCACCAAGACCGTTTCGGTCAGTGTCGCCGCCGTCAACGACGCCCCGGTTTTCGCCACCAACCCGATGCTGAAAATGGACAACGGCTACACCGCGCAGTCGATCTTCACCGTCGGTGAAAATCTGCCTTCGGCCGGCGGCACCTATGCCCCCATCGGCATCCCCGACGGCCTCGGCGCTTACAAGCTCAACGCCACGACCATGCGCGTCTTCGTCAACCACGAAAACTCCAGCACCACCGGCTCG
>JAYTMY010000046.1:0-13484 GCA_043748535.1 Lentisphaeraceae bacterium
GCGTTTGCCGAGGTGAAAGACCGCGGTCACCGAACCAGGCAAGGTGATGCCATCAAAGGGCGTCCAAGCACAGCGGGACTTGACCATGTCGTGGCGAAAAGTCACCGGCTTGGCTAAGTCAAGCACGGTAAAGCTGGCAGCGTAACCGGGTGCGACCTTGCCGAAAGGCTGCGGTGCGATGCCAGCAAACTGGGTGACAAACTGGCCGGGATTCCAAGCGGCGACACGGGCGATGTCGGCGCTGCTGAAGCCCTGGGTTTTGATCAACCAGGCGCAGACCGCGCCATAGGTGTCGAGCTGGGGCGTCCCGGAGTGACCGTTGAGATCGCCGCGACGGGCGAATTCAGCTGGATCGTCTTTCTTCATCGCCTCGAATTCGGCCAGCGCGAGAGCGTCCAATTCAGCCGCTTCGGCGAGCTCGAAGGACTTCTTGCCATGGCAGCGGGCCTTGAGCTCGGGGCTGAGGTAGGCGCCGAGTTTCTCGAAGATGCGGTGTGGTGCGTGGTCGGTGGCGAGGAAGTCGACCGTGCCGTCCTTGAGACCGGCGATCAAGGCGCGGCGGTCCTGCGGACCCTGGAAGGCAGGGTTCATCTGCAGCCAGGGCTTGTTGTCGGCAGTGAGCAGGGATTCATCCCAATAGAGCTGCTGCGGCGTTACTTCGACGCTGACATTGACGCCGCGTTCCTTGGCGGCGCGGATCAAGTCAAGACCGTCGCCGGTGGAGAAGTGGCAAAGTTTGCCGCGCAGATCGTATTTCTCGATCAGGTGAAGTGCGAAGGCGGTGGCCATATTGGCTCCGCCGCGGGGACGCCGTGCCGTGTGAGTGGCGCCGCCGGTGCTCGAGTCGAGGACATAAGGGTCTTCGCAGTGGAAGCTGACGGCGCAGCCACGGTAGCGGGAGATCGCCTTTTCGAGCTCTTCGACGCTGCGGAAGAAGAGTTCGCCGATGGAGGGTCCCATGAAGGCCTTGTAGGGGACGTCGCGGCTGAGCGGGCTAGTGCCCGGGCCGATGCCGGCGTAGAGGGTGAAGTGGACCGGCGCCTTGGCGGCGCGTTCGAGCTTGGCGGCGTACGAGGCGTCGTCGATCGGCGGCACCGGGTTGTTGGGCATGTCGGCGACGTGGCAGCAGCCGCCATGGATGGCGGCGGCGGCGGCGCTGGCAAAGTCTTCTTTGTAGACTTGGCCGCGGGAGACGTCTTCACGGGCGTGGATGTGGATGTCGCCGAAGCCGGGGAAGACGATCGCCGAGGGCG
Organism: Lentisphaeraceae bacterium; assembly: GCA_043748535.1. GTDB lineage: Bacteria > Verrucomicrobiota > Lentisphaeria > Lentisphaerales > Lentisphaeraceae > CAMCSH01. Next base: position 1,254 of record JAYTMY010000046.1, read on the forward strand.
GGAAGACAGTGTCGGCCGGGCCGAGGTTTTTGCCGGTGTCGACGATTTTGCCGCTCAGGGGGCAGCAGCGGACTTGGCCGACAAAAGCGCTGTCGTGGTTCTGGAAATGACCTTCGAGAATCATCTGGGAGCCTCCTGCAGTCTCAGTCCTTGGTCTTGGGCAGTTTGATGACCGGTTTTTCTTCATTGCGGCGCCACAGGAGGACGGTGTTGCCGAAAACTTGGGGGACTTGCGCTCCGAGTTTTTCAGCCAATTGCTCGGCGCCTTCATGGCGGTCGATGCCGGAGCTCGGCTGAATACGGATTTTGATCAGTTCGTTGGCTGTGAGGCAGCGTTCGGTTTCGGCCATCAGGCCCTCGCTGAAACCAGCGTGGCCGAAGACGACCGACTCTTGTAATTGGTTACCGAGGCTGCGCAGGTGACGGCGCTGTTTGCCGGTGAGTTCTTCCATGGTGTGTCCTTAAGAATCGATGTTGTGGTTTTTGTGATCCTCGCAGAATACGCCGTTACGCCGCAATTTCCGGCACTGCGGACGAGAAAATCGACATCAAGCTTCTTTGAGCTTGCCGCACTTGAGCTCATTGCACCCTGCAGGCTTGGGATTATCTTCGCTGAAAACCCGAAGAGACCCCCTCATGACCAAGCTCAGCGTCAACGTCAATAAAATCGCCCTGCTGCGCAATTCGCGCGGCAGCAACGTCCCCAACGTCCTGCAGTTCTCCCTCGACTGCCTCAAGTGCGGCGCCGACGGCATCACCATCCACCCCCGTCCCGACCAGCGCCACATCCGCTACAGCGACGCTTATGAATTGAAAGCCGCCCTGACGCCGCTCGGCGTCGAACTCAACATCGAAGGCTACCCGGACGAACGCTTCCTCCAGATGGTCCTCGAGGTGCGCCCGGCTCAGGCCACCCTGGTTCCCGATAAACCCGGGCAGCTGACCAGCGACCACGGCTGGAACTGCATCGGTGAACAAGTTTTCCTCAGAGAAGTCGTCGCCCGCCTCAAAGCCGCCGGCATTCGCGTCTCCCTCTTTCTGGACCCCGATCCGGCCCAAGTCGCCGCTGCCGCCGCCACTGGTTGCGACCGCATCGAGCTCTACACTCAGGCCTATGCCGAGAGTTATCCGACGGCCGAACGCGATCAGGTTTTCGCGGCTTACGCGGCCACCGCCGTCGGAGCAGAAAAAGCCAGTCTTGGGATCAACGCCGGTCATGACCTGAGCCAGGAAAACCTCGCCTACCTGGCCCAACACATTCCCGGCCTCGAAGAAGTCTCCATTGGCCATGCCCTGATCGCCGAAATGCTCTATCAAGGGATGGAAAACACCATCCATGGCTACCTGAAATGTCTCGGACGCTAAAAATTTTGTGAAATTACTGGCATTCGAGTAGCGTTTGGTGTTATAATCTGACGAAATCTCGGTTAAGGAATTTCTCATGCGCAGCGCCATCGTCACCGATATCCACGCCAACATCCAAGCTTGGCAAGCTGTTCTCAAGGACATCGACAAGATGGGCTGCAGCCAGATCCTCTGCCTCGGTGACGTCATCGGCTACGGTCCTAACCCCGCCGAAGTCATGGAAAGCGCCTACGCCCGCCTCAACGGCTGTATCCTCGGCAACCACGATGCGGTCATCGCCGGGCGCCTCGATAAAGAGCTTTTCAACGACAACGCCAAGACGATCATCGAGTGGACCGAAAGGCAACTCTCCAGTGATGCTGTCGCCTATTTTTCCGACATGCCTTTGGTGATGGAGTGTGATGATTTTCTCTGCGCCCATGCCGAATTGGCCTCGCCCGGACGATTCAACTATATCTACGAAGCGTCCGACGCCGTTGCGAGTTTCGAGGCTGTCACCCAGCCCTTGATGTTCGTCGGCCACACTCACCTGCCTTGTTATTTCGAGCTCGATCCGCAGAGCGATCTCCGCAAAAAGCCGGGTCAGGATTTCATCGTCACCCCCGGTAGCCGCTTCCTCGTCAATGCCGGTTCCGTCGGCGACCCCCGCGACGGCCGCGTCGCCGCCAGTTACGTCATCTACGACCATGATCTGCGCAAGGTGATTTTCCGCCAGGTGCCTTTTGACATCCAGGGCTTCCGTCGCAATCTCTTGGCCGCAGGTTTGCCCACGACCCCCTTCTTCCTGCGCGTCGCCGATGGTCAGATGCAAGAGACCCAGACACTGAAGGACATGATCGTCTCCGATAAGGCGGTGAAAGACAACCGCCCCGGTATTGCTCGGATCGGCAGCCAGGCCCAGCCGCAGGCGGGACGCAAGCTCAATTTCGCCGCCAGCTCGACTTCTTCCCGCTACATGGTTGCCAAAGAGCAGCAGGAAGCCATCGCCGCGGCATCCAGCAAAACCGGCCTTTACATTGGCGCCGGTGTGGTGGGCGTTGCCGCCCTCGCCATTGGCGGCATGATGATTGCCAACAGCGGTAAGCCCGCGGTCCCGGCCATCGCCCCAAGCGCTGCCATATCCACATCAGCTGCCGCCACGCAAAGCCCTAAAGCCAGTCTCTCATCTGCGACGGTCGCCGGCCTCGCCGATGGCGGCAAGCTACTCCGCAGCCAGGTGGAATACAGTCAGCTGAAAACCAAGTCGTCAGGCATCCCCAATGTCATCGACATCAAAGCCGGCACTCGTGACATTGTGATCAGGGAATTGGCCAAAGACGCCAAGGTGTTCAGTGAGCCGAGCGGCAATGGCGCGACGATTAAACTCCCCGAGGGCTTGAGTTTCGTTTCTGACGTTCGACTGGTTTTCTGGCATGACGGCAGCAACTACAGCAGCAGCCCGGAAATTCTTCTCAATCAAAACGGCGGCAAAAGCGTCCCTCTGAAACTCGATGATCCGGAGAAGAAAACTCACCAGGGAACTTTCTTTGCCCTCAGTGAACTGACTGAGGGAGTTCGCCTCGGAATGGGAAGTGTTTCGACTCTCTCGCATCATCGCAGCAGCAAAAAAATGCCGGATTATTTGGCTCAATATTTCGAGGAGGACAGCCGTGGTGACATCCAACTTAACATTCAGATTCCCCAGGAAGGATTGGCTTCACCCGTCCTCAAACTGGTCTTGCAATCTCAATTGAAAGAAGTGATCGACGAAAGGAATGGAACGACTTTCCCTATCTTAGGCAGTCCCCAAGACTTCTATGACAAGCAAGTGATGATCTACAATGTCGACCTTTCCAAGCTGAGCAGTGGCAGCACGGTGCTGACCATCAAGGGTAAAAATAAACCGCGTCTCGTTAGTGCCACCTTAGGCTCTCGCCTCCCACAAGCGCAATCTGATTGGCGCTTCGGCGAAGTCAAAATTCCAGTCGACGGCACGGCCAACCGGACTGGCTCGGCTCTTGAGTCCAGCAGCGGCGTTGAATTCCTTCTCCCCTCCTATGATTGGCCAAGCAAAGGCTTCACCTTCGATCTCGTGGTAAAAATTGACAGCACCGAATCCGGCTCGGCACTTTTCTCTTGGTGCATTGAATTGAATAAACAGCTGACTGCCGGCTTCCGCATCAATAGTGACAGCCGTGGACTGATCCTCGAGGCGCCCGGGCAGAAAAGCGCCGCATTGCCGCTCAATAAAGGCACATGGCAACGCGTTGTCTTCAGTTGGAATCCCGCGAAGAAGAAAGCCGTGCTCTGTGTCAATGGCACCTCTCAGATGCTTGAGCTCAATGAGATACCGAAAGTCCCTGCGGGCCCCTTGGTGATCGGTGCCTTCCGCGATGACAATCAGAAATCAGCTCCGGCGCTGAAGGGCGCCCTCCATCGTGCCTGGATCTTAGAGGAAGCTCTGTCACCAGAATTGGCCATCGCCCTGTCGGCATCATGCCCTAGCGCTGAGCTGCTCAATTCCGGCCTCTCGCGTGATGACATTCCCAGCGTCTATCCTCCCGAGGATATCATTTCCTTGTTCAGTCTCGCCGCGGCAAGCGGGAAAGAAGCGAAAGTCGTCGCCGGTTGGTATCCGATTCAACCGAGCGGCATTGCGTCGTGGAAGAAATTAGTAGGCGAAGATTCCGTAGCCATGGCGGCCAAGGCAGCTGCCAAAGCCGAAGCCCAGGCCAAAACAGAGCACCTCGCTCGGCAAAAAATCCTGTTGGAGAAATTAGCCACACTGGCTGGCCCGCTCGAAGCCTTGATGGAGGGCCGCAGTGACACAGCTCTGGCAGCTCTGAAATCGCTGCCTGACAGCACTCTCTTCAAAGCCGAAATGATCAAACTGGTCACCGAAGAGAAATTGGCCGTCCACGCTTTGATGAAAACCCTGTTGCTCGGCAGAATACAGAGCTTGTCACTCGTCGGCGACACCAAACTCGACTTCAAGCCCATAAAATATGAGCCGAAAACCATGACTTGGACCGGCAAAAAAATGAACGGCACGAAGGAAGGTCCCTCGGTCGATGTGTGCTACAGCAAGCTAGCCTCTTCAGAGATCGAAGAAAGAATCAAGAAGCTCAAGCTATCCCCTGAGTGCAAGACCCTTTTGCTGCTTCGCTCCGGCCTGACTGAAGCCGCCAAAACTGAAGCCGAAGCCGCCGGCAGCAACCTCGCCGGGCTGTTGATCGAATTGGCTGGCGGCAAAATAGAAACACTCCTCTCCAAAGCTGATTACAAGCTCGACGGGGTCGATGCCAGCAGCCAGTACATCGGTAAGGCCAATGCCGAAACCAGCGAGTTCGTCATCTGGATCGTCGCCGAGAATATCGCCAAAGCGGATCGGCTCCTGGCGGTCACCGATACGCAAGGAAGTCCCCGTTTCTTCCTCGACCAGAACGACGCTCGGCTCGTCATCATTGAGAACTCCGCTCCCAGTACTAATGAAAACAAAATCGCGGAAAAATCGCTGATCAAGATCCGCTACAAGGACAACCAGATGAGCTTCGCCGACCTCTGCGGCGAAGGCCAGGCCACAGGCGCCAGTGGCCTGCCGGAGTCGCTCAAGGGAGCTGACCTCAAACTCGGCCAGGGCTTCACCGTGGACCAGCTCCTCGGCTTCAACACCGTACCAGACGAGGCAAGCGAGAAGAAAATCGAGGCCTACCTGAAGAAGAAATGGAAGCTGCCCTGATGAACCCGGGCAGAATCAAGTCGTGTACCAAAATTGCCGGATTTGAAGTGCTTTCTTACCTCGCCAGTGGCAACACCCCGCAAGCCCTCGAGGCGATGCTCAAAATAGACTGGAAGCATCTCTGATGAACGACAAAAAAATTAAGCAAGGCACCAAAATCGCCGGATTTGAAGTGCTTTCCTACCTCTCCAGTGGCAACACCGGGGATATCTACAAGGCTCATCAAACTTCCCTCAACCGCCACGTCGCCTTGAAGGTTCTCCACCCGGAAGTCGCCGCCGATCCCGACTTCCTTCGCGGCTTCTTCCGGGAAGCCCGCTCCGCCGCCGCCATCAACCATAGCAATATCGTCCAGGCCTACGATGTCGGCGAAGCCGACGGCTATCACTTCCTCGCCATGGAGCTGATCGATGCAGGTGACTGCCGTCAACTAGTCGATAAACAAGGTCGTCTCCAGCCCAAGCAGGCCCTCGAAATTATCCGTGCCGTCGCCGATGGACTCTCCCACGGCTTCCAATTCCGTGGCTTGACCCATGGCGACCTCAAGCCGGCCAATATCCTGTTGACTTCAGAGGGCAAGCCGAAACTCGCTGACCTCGGACTGGCGCGCATGAACGGCGACAATGACAGTTCGGAGGGTATTGAGCTCACTCCCGATTTTGCCGCGCCGGAAGTGATCACGGGCAAGTGGCAGCCAGGGGATCCTCGCGCCGACATCTATTCCCTCGGCGCGACTTTTTATTATCTGATTGCCGGTCACCCGGTGTTTCAGGGCGAGTCTTACAAAGACGTGCTGCAGATGCACCAATTCACTCCGCCGCCGTCCTTGAATATCATCGTCCCGACTTGTTCCGTCGCCATCGCCAAGTTCGCTGCCCGGATGCTCGCCAAATCCCCGGATGAGCGCTTCGCCGGCTGGCCGGAACTGCTCGAGGAAATCGATAAACTTTTGAACGTCAGAGCCCCCAAGATCAAGTCGGCTCACGTTCTGCCGCATCGCATTCATCAGCCCAGTGACATCAAGCGTTCCACCGGTTATATAATCGGCTTGATCGCCTCTGGCCTTGCCGCGGGGCTGCTTTTTCTCCTTGTCGCCGCGCCATCCTCTTCTATTAAAAACACTCAGCCGAAAAAACTTTCCCTCGGCAGCACGCAGTGCCTGATGATGGAGAAAAATGGCACGGAAGTCCGGGAATTCTCTCCGGATGCCTTCGGCCCATCCACCAGCCCAGGCATCAAGGCCTGCCTCGACTTCGCCAATCTCCCCCCAATCAGCCCAAAGCCTTATGTTTTAAAGATCTTCTTGATCCAAGCAGGCACCGGTCTCATCACCATCAAAGACGCTACTGGCCTCCCCATCGCCGAGTCGTCTGGCGGCGAATCCGGCCAATGGCTGAGCATCGCTATTCCGCGCCCCTTGCAGCCGAGCTATGACGGCAAGATCCGCCTCGTTCTCACGTCTACGGATCAATATCGTATCGATTGCAGCAAGCAGAAACCGTGTCTCGAAATCGGCCCCTGATCGAAGCTGGGTTCAAGATTAAAATTTCCATATAAACCACAGCAAAGAATAAAGATTCAAGCAGGCCAGCGACCTGCAACTTCGTAATTCAGGTTGGAAAGTTGAAAGGATTTCGGTGCAAGTCGCTTACTCCCTCTCTCGTAATCTTTCTCGCTTTTCTTCTTCCGTCGCCTGTAATTTTCTTGCTTCCGGGTGCGTCTCAGCAGTAGATTTTTTCTGTCTGCTTTCCCCGCCCAACCCCAGGAGCTCCCCCGATGCGTTTCCTTCTCCTCCCCGCCGTCCTCCAGTTCGCCCTCGCCGCCGCCCTCCAGGCCCAGGGCGACAAGGTGCCCTTCGACGAAGACTTCGTCCGCCACCGCGAAGCCGCTCTCAAACAACTCGCGCCAGGCAGCGCCGACAGCTACTACTATCGCATCCTCGACGCCCAGCTCCGCCGCGACCTGCCCGCGGCCGACACCCTGCTCAAGGAATGGCGCGAATCCAACCGCGCCGACCAACGCCTGCAAAGCCTCGCCGATCGCCAGCTGCTCTTGCGCTACCCGCAAAATCCCGCCGCCGTCCGCGATGAACTGGTCAATCGCCTCGGCGTCCAGCTCAGCCACTCGCGCCCGGGTCATGAAGCGGAACAATCCCTGCCCAGCGCCCTGCCCGCCGATTTCTGGGCCGTCGAACCGCGACTCAAAAAGATCCTCGCCGAAGATGCCGAGCTGAAAGGCCTCAGCGATGACGCACTGCCCCTGCTCGCCGGCAAGGACCTCACCAAGTTCCAACGTCCCGCTCTGCTCAAACGCCTCGCAGCCATCCAACGCACCGACTTCCCCGGACTCCTGCCGCTCATCGTCAAAGACATGGTCAACGGCCGCCCGGGCTTCGGCCAACGGGAAATCGATAAACAACTCGCCACCGAGCAGCTCCTGGAACTGGCCAAACTCCGCCCGGAGATCAGCAGCGATTCGAACTGGGCCGACGCCGTGCTCATCCGCCTCCTCGCTGGTGAGGACGACTCCGCCGCCGGACGAAGCAGCCGTCTCGAAAAGGCTCTCGACTTCACCCGCCCCCTGCCGCCCGCCCAGAACAGCGCCAAGGCGGTCCTCCTCCTCCAGCTCATCCAATGCCGCGAAGAACTCGGCAAGAACTCGCCCGAGCTGCTGACCGAATACCTCGCCCTGCCGCGCCAGAGCTTCTGGGTGCTGAAGAATTTCGACGCCTCACACGCTCTCAATCTCGCCCAGGCCCGTGCAGGCCTGCCCGCACCCGCCACCTATGAGAACGCCCTCGTCCGCCGCCAGCTCCTCGCGGCTTTTGCGGCCAACGCAAAACAAGGCCTCTCCGATCTCGCGTCCGACCCCGTCGCCGCGCCTTTCCTGAAGCTGGTCGAAGCGGAAAAACTCCTGCCGATCTACGCCGAAGCCCGCCTCACCGGCGGCTGCCCGGATCCCGACACCGCCGCCAAAGCCCTCAGCGCGGCCCAGCTCGAAGAATTAAAGAATCGCATCGAGCTCGACCTGCTCCCCGATAACCCTCGCCAGCTCGCCGCCGACGCCATTCCGGAGCTGCATCTTTCAGTCAAAAACGCCCAGGAACTCAGCCTGCGTTTCTACAAGATCGACGCCGCAGCAGCGATCAAACGCTTCGGCCAGGAAGCCAGCGCCGACATCGACCTCAGCGGCCTGAAGCCGAGTCAGGAAAAGACGATCAAGCTCGCCGCCGATCCGCTGCTCCGCCAGGAACTCCGCCTCAAGCTCGACGAGCTGAAAGAACCCGGACTCTATGTCGTCGACCTGATCGCCAACGGCGCAACTGCCCGCGCCTTCCTCCGCAAGGGCCAGCTCAAGGCCTTTGTCCGCGACTCCGCCGCCGGCCAGCTCGTCACCGTCCTCGACGAAGCCAGAAAACCCGCCGCTGGCGCCAGCGTCGCCCTTGGCGAAACCGTCTTCACCACCGATGCCGAAGGCGTCGCCGTCATCCCCTTCCTCAAGCGCCTTAATCAAGGTCAAAGCGGCCCCGAGCAGAAGCTGCTGATCAGCAAAGGCGGCCTCGCCACCTTGCTGCCGCTGCAACGCAAGACCGAAAGCGCCGACTTGAAGGTCGAGTTTGCGGAGGCCGCACACTTCATCCCCGGACGCGAACACTCGCTGCTCCTCCGCCCCAATCTCAGCGTCAACGGCGTCCCGGCCGATCTCAAGTTGCTGAAGAATCTGCGGGTCGAGCTCGCTTTCTATTTCGAGACTGACAAACTCGCCAGTCAGACTCGCCGGGATGTCAAAGTCGCTGCCGATGGCCAAATCCCCCTGAGCTTCGTCACTCCTGAAGGCTGCAATCGGGTCGAAGTCTCCTTCGAGGCCGACTACGACAAACTCAACGGCGAGACTGACAGTGTCGGCGCCATGACCTATCTTCTTTCGGAGGGAAATGTGAGCGAGATCAACGGCCTCTTCTTCCGCCGTGACGGCGAAGAAGTCCTGCTCGAAATGCGCGGCGCCAACGGCGAAAAGCTAGCGAATCGACTCGTCTCAGTACGCTTCTCCGGCGAGGTCTTCGAAGCCGTCGGCATCTCACTCAAGACCGATGAGCAAGGTCTCATCCACCTGGGCAAGGTGCCGACGGGAGTGCTGATCACGGCGATTCGTGACCAGTTCGTTGCGTCCCTAGGCGCTGTCGCCAGCCCATCGACCGATTTCTACCAAGCTGCCGATCAGCAAGTCAAATATGCCGACTCACGCAGTCTCCTTGTCGGTGAATCCCTCAGCCTGCCACTGGCCGACAGCCGCTGGAAACCGCGACTGCTCAAGATCGGAGATGGAATTATCCATTTCTCGTCTCGACAAGAGAATTCGGTGGAGACGCCTGATATCCCTTTAATGAAACCTGTCGCCGTGAAAATCGGTCGCGATGCCTCGGCTTCCTTTAATGGCATCCTCCTCGCCGATCTCAGTTCGCAACTGAAGGTCGAAGCTTCCCAGGTCTCGATCACCGCGCTTGAAGAAGGCGACTACGTCTTCCAAAGCGGCTCGGGACAAGCCCTGTTGATCCACGTCCATCAGGCGCAACGTCACGGCGAGGTCTACGCAACCAAGCACGGCGTCGGCCAATCCTCGGCGCCGCAAGTTCTGCCGCAAGTGACTTCTTGGCAGATCGAAAAGGATCATCTGGTGATCAAGCTCAAGGGCCCGCAGGCGCCACTGCGCCTCAGCGCCGCCTGGGAAGACAGTGGTCTACCCGAGCTGCAACCCAATTTTGCGGAGCATTGGAATCTCGGGACCTTGGAAAACCGCTTCCTCGACGGTGGCCGCCTCGACGACGAGTCACGCTATGTCCTCGAGCGCCGCCAACAAGCGGCCCGCGCCGGCGTCATGTTGGCCCGCCCAGGCCTCTTGCTTAACCCGCGGGATGTGAAGGAATCGATCACCGAGACTATCCAAATGTTTGCAGGAAAAAGCGCGTCGGCGCGGTCAGGTAAAATGTCGGGCTTCGGGGGAAGTGGTGCCGCTATTCCTGGATCCATCAATGACTTGGCCGGGGGAGTTATGTGTGCAGACCTCGCTCCCTGCCCCCTCTCCTTCGCCGCCGAAACCCCGTGGATCCGCAGCGTTCTCCCCGACGCCAAGGGCGAGATTCGCATCCCGCTCAAAGAAATTGGTTCGCGCAATGTCCTCAGCCTGTCCTGCGCCGGCAGCGACGCCTCGTGGACGCGTCGCATTGTCCTGCCCCGGGCCGAATTGCCCTTGAAGGATTTGCGCCTGGCGCAAGGCCTCGGGACGGAGCAACGCTTCGCCAGCCGCCGCGACTTCAGCCTCCTCGCCCCCGGCCAGAGCGCCGAGATCAGCGCCATCGGCGGCTCGAAGTCGGGTCGCATCGGCACCCTCGCCGAGGCCTGGACCTACCTCGACAGCTCCCAGCCGCAAGCCAACTTCGCTGAGCTCGCGCCGCTCTTGTCGTGGAACAAACTCGAAAACAAAGCCAAGCTCGAATTCTATCGCAAACACGCCTGCCATGAAGTCCATTTCTTCCTCTTCCGTCGTGATCCGGCCTTCTTCGCCAAAAACATCCGTCCCTTCCTCAACAAGCTGCTCCAGCCGAGCTTCGTCGATTTGGCGCTGCGCGGCGACGACCTGAAGCCCTGGCTGAGTCCCGCCCGCTTCGCCACTCTCAACGGCTTCGAAAAGGCCCTCCTGGCTCAACGCCTTCAGGATGCAGGGCTTACCCGCCAATTGCAGGAACAGGCGCAAGCCAACCCCTTGGCGTCGCAAGAGTTCGACTTCCTCTTCTCGTCCTTCATCCAAGGAGCGAGTTTGCCGCCGCCCCCACCTCCGCCCCCACCAGCTCCCGATCAGTCGGTGACCCTCAGCGACGATGGAGCTGCGAAATTGCCTGCAAAACCTGCCGCCGCAGCGGAGGAAATGATGGAGAAAAAGTCCGTGAGCGCCGACTTCAGTCGTCGTGAAATGGCCAAGGACAAAGCCGCTGCCGCCCCAGTGTACGAAGAAGTCGGCGCCGTCCGCGAATGGCTCGAGGCTGGCTATTGGAAACACCCGGAGCGCGCACTCACTTCGAACCTGGTGCCGGTCAATCGCTTCTGGGCCGATTACGCCGCCGCGCCGGCTGGTCAGCCCTTCTTCTCGCCCGGCATCCTCGAGACCGCCAAGGCCAGCCCGAACGCCGCGCTCCTCGCTCTCGCCGCCCTCGACCTGCCCTTCGAGGCCGAGGCGCCGGAGATCAAGGACGGCAAAATCACCGCCAAGACGCCGCTGATCTTTGCGCAATCCGCAGTGGTCAGCGACGCCAAGCCGAGCCAGGAATTCCCGGTCAGCCTGCGCTTCTACCGCGCCGACGACGCCAAGGTGGTCGAAGACGGCAAGGAGCGCCTCAAGGTGCACAGCGGCCCCTTCGCCACCGGCGTCATCTACGGCGCCGAGATCGTCGTCAACAACTCCTCCGACCGCGAGGTCGAGCTCAGCCTCTTGAGCCAGATCCCCGAAGGCGCGATGCCGATCGGTGAAGTCACTTCGTTGGAATCGAAACCGGTGCCGGCCTACGGCTGCGCCAAGAGCAGCTTCCTCTTCTACTTCCCTGCTCCCGGCCAGTTTAAAGGCGCGCCGGTGCAAGTCAGCCAAAAGGGACGCGTCGTCGGTTCCTCGCCCTCGCCCGTCTACGAGGTGATGGCCAAGCCGCCCACCGGGAAGATTGACTCCTGGTCACAGGTCGCCAGCGAAGGCACACCCGAGCAGATCCTCGCCTGGCTCAAGGACAAGCCGCTGCAAGGTCAAAATCTGTCGCTCTGCGCCCACTTGATGAGTGACAAAAAGCTCTTCACCGAAGTTCTGTCGCTGCTGCGCAAGCGCCACCTCTACGACGCCACGCTCTGGGGCTACGCCTTCCTCCACGACGACCGTGTCGCCCTGGCGGAATTCCTCTCGGCCTCGCCCCTCGCGGCCCAGGTCGGCCCTTTCCTCGATAGCGCCATCCTGTCGGTCGACGCCAGCCGCGACGGCAGCTATCTCCACCGCGACTTCCTGCCCTTCCTCAACGCCCGCAGCTTCGCCCTCGGTGGTGTCAAACGCCTGCCTAACCAAGGACTGCGGACCCAGTACCAGCGCCTGCTCGAAGTGCTGCGCCACAAGCCCGC
>JAYTMY010000047.1:0-6458 GCA_043748535.1 Lentisphaeraceae bacterium
GAGGAGCGAAGTGCCTTTGCCGGCTGCGGCCCGTTGCGGGCCAGACCTGGGGATTTCTTGGCTCGTGACCGCTACGACTTTTCTGCGGCTTTTCTTCTGGCGGCTGGGCGGAGAGGTGGGCTTTTTCATCGAGCAGCTTCCTGGGATAGATTGCGAAGGGTACTGAGGCCAGCACTGTCAGTGCAGCGGCTTTCTTGTCGGATGTGGAGTTTCTTGCCTTGTTGCACCAGGGCGAAGGCGAGGAAGGAATCGAAGCCGGCGGCGCGGCAGCGGGCGGCGTAGTCTTTGCTCCGGATCTGCCCGAGAGCTTCGTCGATCGCTGGCTGAGCCTTGGCGCGGGGCTTGATCGACTTGAATTCAAACACCTTCGGCACCCCGAAGTCACTCGGATGGCGGGGGATGAGGATGAGATCGGCGCGGCCGAGACCTGTTTCGCGGTTGGATTCGACGATATAGCGGTCGCCGAGGGTGGCGGCGAGGGCGAGGAAAAAGCCGTGGATGAAGGCTTCGGGGAACTTGGCGACATCGTGGACGCTGAGGATCTGGGCGAACATCTCGTTGAGCTCATTTTCGAGCTTGGCGGGATCATCGGCGAGAAGGGCGTCGAGCACATCCACGAGGCCGTTATAAGAGGGCTTCCAGCAGATGCGATCGACAAGAGTGCCGAAGATCGAGCGAAGCTCTTCGTTGGGCAAAGACAGATGCCACTCTTTACGCCCGGCGGAATTCTTCCCGGCGGGCAGCGCCTTGAGGTAGCCGGTAAAGACGAGGAAGCTCCACAGGGTTTCCGGTGAAGATGCGATGTCCGCAAACACCGTGTCTTCGCGCAGGGCGACGCGTACTTCTTTGTTTTCTAGGATGTCTTGCAGGTTTTGCACGACTTTGTCGTGATGGATGTCGATCGAATCGAAGACCAGTTGGTTGTCGGAGGTGTTGACCCAGTGAGGTTTGAATTCCGATTTGGGATCGCGGGCGAAGTGGCAGATCGACCAGGGGTTGTAGATGACGCTGTCGCCGAAGGTGTAGCCATTGTACCAGCGGCGGGCTTCGTCGATGTGGTCGGCCTTGCCGAAATCGGTGAGGAGTTTTTCGACTTCTTCCTGGGTGAAGCCGAAATATTCACCGTAGTGGAGCGGGTCGATGACGGTGGAGACATCGATGTTGTTGAGGCCGGAGAAGAGGTTTTCCTTGGCGATGCGGAGGATTCCGGTGAGTACGGCCTTGCCGAGATGCGCGTTCGTCTTCAGGGCGGAGCTGAACCAAGGGCGGAGAAGCTCTATGGCTTCGGTGTAGTAATTCTTGCTCCAGGCGTAGATCAGCGGCGCGTCGTATTCGTCGATGAAGACGAAGGGGGCGGCGCCGTGGACCTCGTTCAACCATTGGCAGAGCTTCTGGAGAGACAAGCTGAGCTGGGCCGGGTTGGACTGGCGCAGAACCATGTCGCGAAAGTCGCTGGATTGCTCTGGCTTGAGAAAGGGCAAGATGTCGTCGTGCTGAAGATAGAGATCCCGCATGGTTTCGACCAAGGCACACTTCAAATCTGAGACATTGCCAAACTTCCAGTCCTTGAGGGTCATGAAGATGACCGGGTGGGCACCTTTGTGCTGAAGGATTTCCGGGCCTTCCTGGAGGATTTTCATGCCTTCGAAGAGCCAGCCCTGGTCGGTTTTTCGGCGATCGAAGAATTCCGCCATCATGCTCATGTTGGTGGTCTTGCCGAAACGGCGAGGACGCGGCATCAGGATGATTTCATCGCCTTCGAGGACGGCTTTGATGAGCAGGGATTTGTCAACGATGTAGGCGTCCAACTCCCGCAGCTTGCGGAAGAGGTCGGTGGCGGTCTGGAGGCGTTTGGTAGTCATGTGGCGAACTTGGTCTGGATGCGTTGTTGGGTCATGCGGGAAGATAGCTTTGATCAGTCAGAAAGGAAGGAGATCAGAGGTTCTGCGCCTTCGCCAAGCCTGCGTGGGTGCCCATGTCCTGCCAGTCGCAGTCCTCGGGCAGGTCGATGGCGTGCAGCCGGCCGGCTTCGAGATAAAGCTGATTCAGATCGCTGATTTCCAGTTCGCCACGGGGGGAGGGGGCCAGCCGGGCAGCGAAGGACGGGGCGTCGGCGGGGTATCCGTAGAGTCCGGTGATCGCAAGGCGCGAAGGGCTGGCAGCGGGTTTCTCGACGATGGCTTGCGGCTGACCGGAGGCGTCCCGGCTGAGTATGCCGTAATCGCCAGGAGCGACGACCTCGCGGCAGAAGACGATGGCGTCATCGGTTGGGATGAGGGACGACGTGAGGAATTGCGGCAGTTCTGTGCCATCGAAGAGGTTGTCGCCGAGGATCAGGAGGCAGGGGGAGCCGTCGAGAAAATCCGCCGCCAACAACAGGCCTTCGGCGATGCCGGCGGGCTGCGGCTGCGGCAGATAAGTGAGTGAGACGCCAAAGGCCGAGCCGTCGCCCAGCAGTTTCTCAAAGGCAGTGATATCGCCGGGATTGGTGATCAGGGCGATGTCGCGGATGCCGGCATTGAGGAGGGTCTGGAGCGGCCAGAGGATCATCGGCCGCCCTCGAATTGGCAGGAGATGCTTATTGCAAGTCGCGGTCAGGGGCAGGAGACGAGTGCCGCGGCCGCCGGCCATCAGGATGCCTTTTCGCGGAGTGCTCATGTCGCCAAGCCTCGTCGTTGCAGGGGGGATTGACGCAGCATTTCGGCGCACCACTGGGGCTGATCGAGATACCAGCGAATGGTCGTTTCAAGTCCCACCTCGAAGCAGGTGGCGGGCTGCCATGGGGTTTCGCGGCGGAGTTTGCCGCTGTTCAGGGCGTAACGGCGGTCGTGGCCGGGGCGGTCAGCGACGAAGCGGATCAAGGAGGCGTAAGGCTGCGGCCCGGGGCGAAGTCGATCGAGTTGAGTGCAGATTTGCCGCACCAAGTCGAGATTGCTGCGCTCGTTGGAGCCACCAATGCAGTAACTTTCGCCGGGACGGCCGTGATCGAGTAGTGTTTCGAGGGCGGCCACATGGTTGCCGACGTAAAGCCAGTCGCGCACCTGAGCGCCATCGCCGAAGATCGGCAGCTCTTCGCCTCGGAGGGACTTAAGAATGACCAAGGGGATCAGTTTCTCGGGGTATTGCGCCGGGCCGTAATTGTTGCCGCTGTGGCTGATGATCGTCGGCAGGCCATGGCTGAAGTGAGCCGCCCGTACGAGATGATCGGCGGCGGCCTTCGAGGCGGCATAGGGAGAATGGGGCCGATAGGGGCTGTCCTCGTCGAAGAGACCGTGCTCACCGAGACTGCCGAAGACTTCGTCGGTCGAGACTTGCAGAAAACGGAAATTCAGGCGGGCTTCATCGGGTAGTTGGCGCCAATGATCGAGAGCCGCCTGCAGGAGATTGGCGGTGCCGACGATATTCGTCCGCACGAAAGCTCCAGAGTCTTCGAGGGAGCGGTCGACATGGGTTTCGGCGGCGAGATTGAAGATGGCGTCAGGTTGGAAATCCCGGATGACCTGCCGCACTGACTCGGCATCGGCGATGTCGATCTGCCGAAATTGGTAGCGGGGATGGGAGGCGGCATCGGCAATAGTGCTGAGATGCCCAGCGTAGGTGAGCTTGTCGAGGTTAAGGACTTCTGCACCTCTGGCAAGGAGTTGCCGGACCAAATGCGAGCCGATGAAGCCGGCGCCGCCGGTGACGAGCAGGCGTTGACAGGGATTTCGCATCTGAGGTCCGTTGCTGTTATGAGTCAGCATAAAGCTACACTGCGTCCTCCCGGCTGAAAGAGTCAGCATTAGGGTTTGCGGATCATTGTTCCTGTCTGATGGAGCTAGCACGCTAAACATCATCCCTGCCCTGCCGATAGATGAGGGGCAAGTGGAGGACCGTTTTATGGAAATCGAATCTAGCAGCAGTGCCTTGAGCTCGGCGAAAGCCCAGAGCTCCGTTGGGGTCACCCTTCTTCGCAAGGGGATGGATTATGAAAAAGAACAGGTGTCTACCCTTCTCGAGGGGATGAGCGGCGTCGATCCCAATCGCCCTCGCGGCGATCAGGTCAGGCTTGAGGCTTGAGTGGTGATCGCTCCCAGCATACTGATTGATGCTACTGGCCCCATTCTCAATGAGGTCTTGGATCACGCCTTTGATCTCTGCCCGGACGGGACGCAGATCGAGATCCGGCCGCATCGGGAGATCGGCCAAGTGCCTTCGTGGCGACGCGACCTGGTGATTTTCGATTCAGATTGCCGAGGGCGGGATCTTCAGACTCATGCGCGTCAGCTGCAGGCCATGGGAGGCTGCGGCGCCTTGGTGGCGATCGGGCACAAGCTGTGTTTCCACGAGGATGTGCTGGTGATGGAGATCCCTCGTCATCAGATTGCGCAGCACTTGCACCGTTGCCTGTTCAACTTCCGACTTGAACAGGGCCGTTTGGCGTGAGGGGGTTTGGCTTGGACACGATTAGGTGCTGGTTGTTCGACCCCGAAGTGGGTCGGTGATTTTAGCCCATGGTTGAGCCGCATCGGCGACACCATGGGTAAGGAAGAATGATGAGAAACGACCCCAACGGGGTCACGGAAAGTGACAATCCTGGTTTGCCCGATGAGCACTCTTCTAGCGCTCCTTGACCCCTTTGGGGTCGCGACTCTTTGGACGGCTGACCCGGGGTGTCGCCGATGCGGCTCAACCCCGGGCTAAAATCTGTGACTCCTTCGGAGTGAACAAGCACGCGAACATTTCCAATCCTGTCCCAACTGTGTCCCAGTCGTGTCCCTGTTAACTTCAGCCGCGCAATTGGATCGCCGCGGCTTCCATGCCGTCGACATGGCGGAAGAAGGCGGTGCCGGCCACCAGACAGTCAACGCCGGCGTCGCGAACCAAGGCGGCGTTGGACGATCCGATGCCGCCGTCAATTTGAATTCGCAAGGCCTTTCCGGTGCGCAAGGACCACTCCTTGGCGGCGCGAACCTTGTCGAGCTGGGCGGGCATGAATTTCTGGCCGCCGAAACCGGGCTCGACCGACATGACGAGAAGCATTTCAACGCGCTCGAGCCAAGGTTCGACGGCGCTGAATGGCGTGCCGGGCTTGAGGGAGATGCCAGCGCTGAGGCCGAGGGCATGGATGGCGTCGATGATAGCGCCAGTGTCGTCGGGGCATTCGATGTGGAAGGTGATGTGATCGGCGCCGGCCTTGGCGAAGGACTCGAGGTAGAGGAGGGGGTGTGTTATCATCAAGTGGGCGTCGAAGAGCATGCCACTACGGGGGCGCAGGCTTTCAAGGACGAGGGGGCCCATCGAGATATTGGGGACAAAGTGGCCGTCCATGACGTCGAGGTGGAGGATTTCGGCGCCGGCGGCCTCGGCTGCGGCGACCTGTTCGCCCAGGCGGGCGAAATCAGCGGCGAGGAGAGAAGGGGCGAGTAGAATGCGATCTTTTGGGAAGTCTTTGAGTTTCATCTTGGCTGTGCTCCGGTTTGGCCGTATTATATCATCTCATCACTGGAGAGCTCATGCCTGAAATTGTCCAACAGATCGGCGCCATTCTTTTTCTCGTTTGTGGCCTTGGCCTGAGCGTGATTATCCACGAATACTTCCACATGCGGGCGGCGCTCTTGCGCGGCATGAAGGTGGAACGCTTCGCCATCGGCTTCGGCCCAAAGCTCGCTAGCTTCCGCCGCGGCGGGGTCGAATATGTCGTCAGCATGCTGCCTTTCGGCGGCTATGTCCTCTTGCCGCAGATGAATCCCGGCGAAGACGGCAAGGCGCGGACTGAGGATGGGACGGAAGTCCCCCTAGCTCGACCGGGAGACCGCATCGTCGTGGCTTTGGCGGGGCCGATCGGCAATTTGGTTCTGGCCTTTATCATCGCCTGCGTCATCTGGCAGATGGGCGAGGAGAAAAGCATCTCGCCGCAAGGCTTACAAGTTCGCAAACTGGAAGAGTCCTCGCCGGAAAAAGCCGCAGGATTGCGCGATGGTGATTTCATCCTCAGTTGCAACGGCAAGAAGTGCAAAGATATCAATCAACTTCTGGAAGCCTATGTCTTCAGTCCCGAGATGAAGCTCGAGGTCAAACGCGGCGACGAAACCATTTTCATCGGCCCTTTTATTCCGAAGAAGAATCCCGATATCGAAAATCTGAAGACCATGGCTTTTAGCCTCAATCAGCTGTTGCCGCCGATGGTCGGGGAAGTCGGGGAAGGGACGCCCGCCGCCCAGGCGGGTTTGTGCAAAGGCGATCGCCTGATCGCGATTGATGGCCATCAGCTGACTTGGTTTCACCAGATCCGCGAGACCCTCAATGATTCTGGAGATCCGGGACGCACTCGCTCTGTCACCATCGAAAGAGATGGCAAGCGCCGTGATATCTCAGTCACGCCCAAGTTGATCAAGCAGCCCGAGGCCGGCATGGTCTTCCTCAAATTCCCCCGTCTTGCCCATGTCGATGCTGATTCCGCCGCCGACAAGGCAGGT
>JAYTMY010000048.1:0-49670 GCA_043748535.1 Lentisphaeraceae bacterium
GACTCCGCCGCAATGCTGTTGCGGTCCTCGCCAATCAGAACAGCCCCGAGGCGCTCTCCTTGTTGGCAGAAGTCGCCGCAACACCCGGTGGATCGGGGCTCATTCGGGAACAAATTGAGCTCAGTCAGAGAAACCCAGGGCTGCCGCCCCGGACCCCGCTCGGGGGCTCACCCCCGAACCCCTTATGAGTGGGCGTCGCTGTTTTCTGCACTGATGCTCCTTCCAACCCTTAAAACCCTTAAAACCCTTAAAACCCTTACACCCCTTAAAACCCTTCAAGCCCATGCTCCTCTCCGACTTCTGCCAACAGCTTTTGCGTTCGCCGCAATTGCAGGACAAGCTCTTCTTTCCGGAGAGTCTTGAGGACGACGGCGTCCCGGGCACTTACGATTTCGAGCTGCCGCAGAGGGAAGAGGCCTGGAGTTTTTCTCGTCACGCCGACAAGCCGGTGAAGCTCGGGTTTGGCGAGCCGGAACAGGCGGCAGCCTTGCTGCTCACCCTCGCCAATCATGAGCTCTTGGCAATCGAGTTGATGGCCCTCGCGCTGTTGCGCTTCCCGCAAGCGCCGCGGATGTTCCGGCGCTCGCTGCTGCTCACCCTGCGCGAAGAGCAGGAACATTGCCGCCTCTACCTGAAGCGCATCGACGAACTCGGCGGTGCGCCGCAAGGAGCGCCGCTGTCGCGATTCTTCTGGGACGCCCTTCGCGGATGTCCCTCGCCGCGGGCCTTTGCCGCCGGTATGGGACTGACCCTGGAGCAGGCGAATCTCGACTTCTCCCTCGGCTTGGCCCGCCAGGCCCGCGCCGCCGGAGACCTGGAATCCGCCGCCTTGCTCGACCGGGTGCGCCAGGACGAAATCCGCCACGTCCGCCTCGGCCTCGCCTGGCTCAAACGCGAGCTGCCGCCCGGTGCTGATCTCCTTGCGGAACACGCCGCGCTGCTGAGCCCGCCCCTGAGCTTGGCGCGAGCTCGCGGCGATCAGGATTTCGACCTCGAGGGACGCCGCCTCGCCGGTCTCGACGAGGATTACATCACCGGACTCCGCCTCGCCGGAGGTTCGCGCGGTCGCACCCCCGAGGTGTTCTTCTTCAATCCCCAAGCCGAGCTCGAACTCGCCGGCGCCGCCCCGGTCAGCGGACCCGCCGCCGATCTCCGCGCCGACCTCGCGCCCCTGCTCGCCGCCGTCGCTCACCGCGAGGACATTTTGCTCGTACCGCGCCTGCCCTCGCTCAACGACCGCGAACGCCTCGCCGCCGCCGGGCTCGAAGTGCCGGAATTCGTCGACGAAAGCACCTTGGCCGGCCTGACCCAACGCAAACTCGGACGTCTGCGTCCTTGGTCCTTCAGCCCGGCTGCCGAGGCCAAACTCGCGGCTTTGCGTCCGGCGCAAAATCCGCGTCTGCATTCGACTTTGTGGCGCGACGACTGGTCGCCGCTTTTTTCGAAGCTGCGTCCCGACAATCTCGATCTTGCGCCCCTCGCAGAAATCCCCGGTCTCGCCGATGAAGACGCGCTGCGCCGCGTCATTTTCCGCGACGATCAACTCGAGGCCGCCTTGGCCGATTTGCGGAGCACGCATCAAGTCGAGCGCATCGTCCTGAAATCCCCCTTCGGCAACGCCGGCGCCGGTCAGATTCGTCTCGATCCCGGCCCCCTGCGTCCCGCCGATGCCGGCTGGATACGCCGCGTCCTGAAAGAACAGGGCGGACTCGTCCTCGAACCCTGGCTGCCCCGCCTCGCCGACTTCTCGGCGCAATTCGAGGTCGAGCCTGGACGCCTGCGCCTGATCGGGCTGACCCGTCAGCTCGCCGATTTGCGCGGCCAATATCGCGGCACACTTTGCGGCGATCTCTTGCGCGATCTTCCCGATGAAGCCAAGCGCTTCCTCAATCCGGACGGTGAAGCCCTGCTTCCTCTGGCCTTCAAGGCCCTCGCCGGCTGCTTGTCGCCGAGCCTCGATCGGGTCGGCTTCACCGGTCCTTTAGGCATCGATGCCTTTCTCTACCGCCAGGCCGACGGCGCCTTGCGGCTTCGCGTTCTCTGCGAGATCAATCCACGTCTGACCATGGGTCGCCTCGCCTTCGAGATTTTGGGGCGACGCGGCGGCGTTTTCCGCATCGAGCGTTTGCGCGACGACGAGGCCCGCCAGGAACTCCTTGCCGCCGAAAGCCGCGGCGAACTCCGCTGCCTGCGCGATCCCTTCAATTGCCGCGCATTTTGTCCGGTGGTGGCGAAGTACAGCGGTCTTCCTGTCCCGCCGGAATCAAAGTAAACAGAGACCCAGGGCTGCCGCCCCGGACCCCGCTCGGGGACGCGTCCCCGAACCCCATTTGGGCGTCGCTGCGCTCCTGCTGGGACAACCCGTAGCGCCGGGTTTTCCCAGACCCTTTCCCGACTTTTACGACAAGCTCAGGACTGGCTTGCATTCGTAAAAAAGTCTGTAAACTGAAGCATAGACTTTCAGATTACAAATTTTTTACGACTTCTAGAAGAGCCTGCGGAGGCAGAACTTGGACCCCTTGGCGGAGGGGGAATGCGGCGGGGACCGGGGCAATGACGTAGGCGTTTTTCGGCTTCAAGTCCTCCAGGCTGTGCCAGAAGCCGGCGCTGACTTGCGGAGCGCTGTTAAGCTTGAACTCGAAGGCGAGGCGTTCTTGGCCGCGTTCGAGCACGAGATCGATTTCCGCGCCGGCCGAGGTTCGGTAATAGGAGGCTTGCCACTCGGGCGTGGCGGCGAGGATCTCTTCCACGAGGAAACCTTCCCAAGAAGCGCCGCAGACCGGATGGCCGAGCAGATCGTTGGCGTCGGCGATGCCCAAGAGGCTGTGCAGAAGACCGCTATCGCGTAGGTAGAGCTTGGGGCTTTTAACCAAGCGTTTGGCGAGATTGCCGGACCAGGCCGGAATTTCGCGGAGCATGTAGGTCTGCGCCAGCATGTCGAGATAATTCCGGATGGCGGTGTGGGAGCAGCCGAGGGATTGCCCAAGCTGAGAGAGATTAAGCTGTTGACCGTGCAGATGTGCGGCCATGGTCCAGAAACGGCGCAGGGTTTCGGCGGGGACGCGGAAGCCGAGCTGCGGCAGGTCTCGTTCGAGGAAGTTGCGGAGATATTGGTCGCGCCATTGGCGGCTGAGGCGTTCCGAAGGGGCGAGCAGGCTGCCGGGGAATCCGCCGCGCTGCCACAAGCCCGACTGGTGCTCAAGGCCCGTCTCGACTAGGCGCAAGGGCGCCATTTCATGATTCGCGAGGCGTCCAGCGAGGCTGTCACGACTTTGGCGAAGCAACTGCGGCGAGACTGAACCGAGGAGCAGGAAACGCCCCGGACGCCTGTCGCGATCGATCAAGCCTCGAAGCACGGGAAAAAGATCCGGCAGATGCTGGACTTCATCGAGGATGACGAGGCGCCCGGCGAGACTTTCCAGATAGGCGTCGGCGTCTTCCAAGCGGCGGCGATCGGCAGGGCGCTCAAGGTCGAGATAGACGCTGTCGGGCCGCGCCGCGCCCAAGCGCTTGGCTAGACTGGTCTTGCCGCATTGGCGCGGCCCAGTCAGGCAGACGGCCGGGAAATAGCCGAGAGCTTCGTCGATGGGCGATTGGATGGTCCGAGAAAAATCTTGCATATTGAAACCTTGTCATTCAATTTGCAAGGAATATAGAGCAAGATAGAAGCTTGGCTAGATATCCAGATGTCAATCATGATGCAGTCACGAAAAACCCCGATCGTGATGATCGGGGTAAGATCCAAATCCAAGACTGCCACTTACCACTTACCTCAACACACTCGGGCTGCTGATGTCAGCGGGCTTGATTTCCTCCAGCAATTTGAGGACGATGTCGCGCGGGCTTTGGCCGTCGAGGCGGGCGCGGTAGTCGAGGAGGATGCGGTGGGCGAGGATGGGCACGGCGAGCGCTTTGACGTCGTCGAAGCCGGCGTGAATGCGTCCTTGCATTAGGGCGCGGGCCTTGGCTGCCGTGGCAAAGGCGAGCGCGGCGCGGGGCGAGGCACCGTAGCGGACGCCTTCGGCGGCTTTTGAACGGCCGGGGTGAGTGGCGTCGACGAGGCGGGCGATGTAGGCGGCGAGGACTTCCGGCAGGTGGACGCGGCGGCTGAGAGCGAGGAGTTGGACGAAGTCGTCGGAGCTCATCACTTGCGGCACTTCCGGCGAGATCCCCATTTCGCGTTCCATGACGATGCGCTGCAGCGACTCGGGGCCGCCCTGGCGGATGTCGAGTTTGAAGAGGAAACGGTCCATCTGGGCTTCGGGGAGGGGATAGGTGCCTTCGAGCTCGATCGGGTTCTGGGTGGCGAGGACGAAGAAGGGCTCCGGCAGTTTGCGGGTGACGCCCATCGAGGTGACGCAGTGCTCCTGCATCGCCTCGAGCATGGCCGACTGGGTTTTCGGCGAGGCACGGTTGATTTCGTCGGCCATTACCAGGTTGGCGAAAATCGGACCGGGGTTGAAGACCATGCTGCGATGGCCTTCCTGTTCCTGCAAGATGGCGGTGCCGGTGATGTCGCCGGGCAGCAGGTCGGGGGTGAATTGGATCCGGCGCGAGCTCAAACCAAGGGCTTTTGACAAGCCTTTGACCAGCTCGGTCTTGCCGAGGCCGGGCAGGCCTTCGAGGAGGATGTGGCCACGGGCGAGGACGCCGCAGACGGTGAGGCTGACGAGTTCGCGCTGGCCGATCAGGACCCGCTCCATCGCATCGACCAGGAGGGCGGATTTGGCGGCGGCGTCACGGGCTTCGTGGTCTTTCAGGACATCATGGTTCATGCGGGGCCGGGGGGTTGAAGGGTTGTAAGGGATGTAGGGGTTGTAAGGGTTTTAGGGGTTGGAAGGGAGTGGCGAAGCGGGTGGCTTATTTGTAGAACTTCTTCAGCAGCTGGGCTTCTTCGGGGAGGAGGTCGGAGTTTTCGGCGTCGCTGCCACCGTCGCCGGCGACGGCTTTGCCGCCATCGGTCTGGCCTTTCCAGGCTTTTTTATCGACTTCGGGAGCGCGTTTGCTGGACTTGATGATGATGCCAGGGTCTTGGCCGGCTTTGCCGCCTTTGAGATGGAAGGGCGAGTTGGCTTTGAAGCGTTCGCGTTCGTCACCGAGCGGGTCACCGCCATCGCCGGGGCCGCGACCTACGCCGCCTTCACCCTTGCCTTGACCCTTGCCTTGGCCGTCCTGTCCGTCCTTCTGGAGGCCGAGCATGGCGAGCAGGTCGCCTTCTTCGTTTTCCCACTCGCTGGCGTCGCCTTTGCCGTCACCGCCGTCGAAGTCGAGGACGCCGAGATCGGTCGGGGCCAGATCGGCGAGGTTCTGCAAGGCGTTTTTGAGGTGGGCGAGGTCATCGGCTGAGAGCTCGGAACTGAGCTTATCGAGGGCCAGGTCCTGAAGTTTTTTCAGCAGTTCGGGCGAGGCGGGAAGGCCGGAGGCGGCGAGTTGATCGAGGGCTTCTTTGGCGCTGGCGTTGAGCTTGTCGCGGAATTTCTCCAGGGCGTCCTTGGCTTCTGGGGTCAAGGGCATGCCTTCCATGGCATCGAGAGCGGCGGCGATTTCGAGGGAGCTGTGAATGGCTTGGCCGAAGGTCTTGGCGGCGGCGGCTTGCTGGGCGAGCTGGACTTCGACGCCTTTTCGGAGGTTTTCGGCGGCTTCAAGAAAGCTGTCGGAGTACCAGGAATCCTGCGGCTGCTTGAGCATTTCATCACTGCGCTGCTTCAGGGCGGCGACGGCTTTCTGATCGAGTTCAGGCTTGCTTTCGGCAATTTCGATGAGGCGTTGGGCTTCCTGCATAGCCATCGGAATCTGCCGGGTCGGCGGGCTGCCGTGGAAGAGCGGCAGGGGCCGGGCCGGGCTCCAGGCGAGGGCGCTGAGGAGGATGGCCGAGGCGAGCAGAGGCGCGAAGATGCGGCGCCAATCCCAGCTGCGGCCTTCGCCGAGGCGGTCCGGCAGGGCCGGCCAGTCGCCGCGCCCTTCCCAAGCGCTGACCAGGGCGCAGTTGAGCCTGAGCTGGTTATCGAGGTGGGCGACGAGCTGCATTTCGCCGGGGAGACGGCGGCGGGCGTACCAGGCGGCCATCAGGGTGAGCAGGAAGAACAAAGCAGTGCCGCTCCAACTCAAGAAGGTCCCCCAGATCTCCCAGCGGCCGGGCAGGCCTTTGACAAGGAAGCCGGAGAGTGCCAGCAGCAGGGCCAGAATGGCTTGTGCCGGCAGGACGCGGTCGAGCCACCAGGCAAAGGCCAGGCGACGGCGGGTATAGCGCAGCTCGGCGCGCCAAAAGGTTTCGAGAGTGTTGGTCATGGGGACAACTTAGCACTCGTTCCGAACGAAAAGCAAATAAATTTTTTACCGATCCTGGAGTTTCTTCGG
This sequence comes from Lentisphaeraceae bacterium, assembly GCA_043748535.1. Lineage (GTDB taxonomy): Bacteria > Verrucomicrobiota > Lentisphaeria > Lentisphaerales > Lentisphaeraceae > CAMCSH01. The sequence continues at coordinate 6,358 of JAYTMY010000048.1, forward strand.
CGGCTCCGACACAGCTCAATCTTTCCTGCCGCCCTTTCCCTTTTTCACAGATCGCGGCAGCTTCTCGCTGATAAAGTTCACCAAGCTTCTAAAATTTTGGGGTCCGATGAGTCCTTCTCCCGCCATCCCAACGAGCCCTCAGTCAGATTATTGGCTGAGTCGCCCGGCCTTGCCGGTGTTGCTTGGCGTCCTTGCCACCTTGCCAGCAGGCTTGGGTCCGGAAAGCTGGGGCTGGAGTCCGATACGAGGCATTCTCTTGTCCCTTGCGGCTGTCTTGGCAGCATCATGGTTTTGCCCGGCACTGCGACGGCCTTGGCTCTTTCTGGCTTTTGCGCTCAGCGCCATCAGTCTGACCTTTCAAGTGACGCCTCGTGCGGATCGAGTGGACCGGATTTACGGTGCCGAACCTTGCGGGGTCCGCCTTCGTCTGGAAGTCGCGGCGCCGTATTTCCCCTCGCCTGAATTGGGTTGGAATCTGCAGCTACGCAACTGCTCGGCCCGGGTCTTGGCGGGTGAGGTCGACGGCGCTTGGCAGCCGATGAGCGGCATGATCTTGCTGGAGCTGCCACCGGAGGTCCAATCCTTGCCCCTGCAGGGCGATGTCATCTTGGTCGAAGGAGGCTTGTTGCCGGCACCAGAAATTTCCGGGGCGGGGATTTTCGATCAAGCCGCTCTGATGCGGCAGAATGGCCAGATCCGGATCTTGAAGGCCGCCGAGCTCAGCCCCGCGGGAAATGGGCGGGGACTGCTGCGTTTTGCCTATGCCTGCCGCGACCGTCTTTTACTGCGCTTGTCGGCGTCTTTGGCGCCAGAGCAGGCGCAGCTCTGTGCCGCGGTGTTTTTTGGCTATAGAGGCATCGTCACCGGCGAGGAAAAAGCGGCCTATCTGCGGGCCGGCACATTCCATCTCTTTTCGGTATCCGGCATGCACATGGCGCTATTGGCGGCGATGCTCCTTGGTTTGATGCGGGTGATGCTGCTGCCGCGTCGCCTATCGTGGCTGCTTTTGCCGATCTTGCTGGGAGTTTATCTAATCAGCACCGGCATGCCGTCGTCGGCGCTGCGGGCCTGGCTGATGATTTCGATCTGGGCCCTGGCCAAGGCGCGAGGCTTGCCGCAGGCAGGAGCCAATTCCGCCTTTGCCGCGGCGGCGATCATCCTGGCTTGGGATCCCAGGCAGATTCTCGACCCCGGTTTCCAATACAGTTTCCTGCTGGTCTTTTCCCTGCTGGCGGCGGTGCGCGGCGCCGCTCGTCTGCGTGCCTTCCTCGCTCAGGACCAGGCCTGGCTGCCCTCGCCCTTGCGCCGGACTTCCCTCGTCGAACGGCTGCACCCCGTCACCCTGACTTTGTTCACCGGAACAGCCTCATGGGTCAGCGCTTTTGCGCTCTCCGCAAGTTTGTCACAGGTCGGCTCCTTCGCCGCGATCCCCGCTAATCTCGGCCTCGCCTTGCTCAGCTGGGCGATGTTCCCGGCCGCCGCCTTGACGCTCTTGCATGTCCCCGGCGGAGCGCCGCTACTCGATTGGTTGTGCACATCGGTTCGCCAGGTTTCGGAAGCGGCGGCGGCATCTGGAGGCGGCTTCGCCACGCCTCGTCCGGATACCTGGCTACTGGCGCTGTATTGCCTTCTCTGCCTGCTTGTCTGCGAGGGTTTTGGGATGCGCTCGCGCTGGCGGGCGCTGGCGGCGATTCTGCTGATTGCAGCCGCCTTCGTCATTGCTCGTCCACAGCCGCTGCCGCGTGTTTTTGTCTTCTGCCCGCGCGGCAGCCAAGTGCCGGCCATCCTCCTCAATCAAGGCGGAAAAATCACCTTGATCGGCTGCCCAGATAGCCGCGCGGCGGGACGCCTGACCAGTCGTTTAAAAAGCGCCGGGCATTTAATGATCGACACTTTGATTTTACCCGATGCGACCCGCGATCAAGCGGGAGGCGTCGACAAGCTGCTGCAGGAAATCCGGGTCGCTCGGGTCGAGATTCTGCAGGAGAAGTCGCGCTCCAGTCTGGCCCTCAAAACCCTGCACAGTCAACTGGGTGATCGCCTCGGTGAAATCCGTCGGTCCAGTGGCGAATTCAAGAAAGACGGTGCCCTCATCAGCTGGATCCATACCGGTGACACTCCGGTCGACCGCAAGGTCGCGGGCGAATGCAGTGATGACGGCTGGTGCCGGATTCGTTTGCGGGGGCAAAACGACCAAGAATCGAGTTTTTTCTTCCGTCGCTCCAACTCCGACCGGGAAGCTGAAGTTCCATAAAATGAAGGTAAAAATCTTGCCTTCCTCCGGTTCCGGCTTGCGCCATCCGCAGACGGAGTATCTTGGTCAATTGCAGGTAAAATCATGACCCAGACTTCCAACACATCGGCGGACTCCAACGCCACCATTACCGGTGAATCGCTGTTCAGCAGCGGCCGGCGGAAGATGCTGCTCCTCACCGGAGCCAGCGTTTTCATTGTATTCTGGGGAACGGTCGCCTTGATGTTTTTCTTCACCAAGATGTCGGTCAAGCCGATCATCGCCTTGGGCGTCACTCAGCCGCGTGAACTCTCTTATAAAGCCGATCCGGCAGTGGCGGAAGCCGCTCTCCTCCGCATTCAATCCTTTAGCAAAGCTGCCCTCTCAGGCCAGAACGAATCACTCACTTTGACCCTGGCCGAACTCCGTGCCATCCTCATCAATCGTCCGGAACTCAAGCTCTGTCACGGCCGACTCGACCCGGTCAAGCTCGACAAAAACGGCCTTCAATGTGAGTTCTGCATGCCCCTGCCGGAAGCATGGGGCGAGGCGGCGAAAGGCAAATTTCTCGACGGCCAATGCCTCCTCCTACCCCGCATCGACCACGGCAGCCTCTTCCTCAAACTCAACACCATCACGGTCAAAAACCAAGCGCTTGAAGGCCTCGTGGTGCAAGCCATTCGCGAGACCAGTCTGCTGTCTTATCTGGCCACGCCAGAACAAGTGCCGGTTCTCCAGTCGATCAAGCGGCTCGAACTCGCCGACGGCTCAATCACAATTTTTAGCGGTGAAGCCAAATGAAAACCACCGTCAGCAGCGCCCTCTGGACCATTCATCAGCAAGACGATGAATTGCTCGATGCCTTCAGGCTGCGCTGTCCGGTGTCGGAAGCCCTCGCCCGTAGCTTGATGCGCCGCGGCATGGATCCCGCCAAGGTCGAAAACGCCTTTGGTTCGTCGCTCTCCGCCCTCACCGATCCCTACCGCATCCCCGGCATGACCGCCTGCATCGAGCGCCTTTGGCTGGCCATCACCCGCGGCGATAAGATCGCCATTCATGGTGATTACGACAGTGATGGCGTCACTTCTTCAGTCCTGCTCAACTGGTTCCTCTGTGCTTACGGCGCCAAGAGCGAAGTCTTCGTCTCCAACCGCATGGACGACGGCTACGGCCCGACCCCCAGCACCGTCAACCGCTTGTTCGAAAAAGGCATCCGCCTGATCATCTCGACCGACTGCGGCATCACCAGCTTCGAAGCCGCCGATCGCTGCGATCAGCTCGGCATCGACTTCATCATCACCGACCACCACATCCCGACCAGCCGCCTGCCGGCTGCACGTGCCATCGTCAACCCCCGCCTTGATCCTTCCTTGGTCGACCTGCAGGGACTGGCCGGCGTCGGCGTCGCCTTCAAGGTCTGCCACGCCCTCGCCAAACACGGCGTTCTTCATGGCGTCAACGAGCCCGTCGACCTGCGCGAAGGCCTCGATCTGGTCGCTCTCGGCACCGTCGCCGACCTGGCTCCTCTGACCGGTGAAAATCGCGCGCTGGTCCGCACCGGCTTGCGTCTCCTCTCCGGCCGGGTCCGCCCCGGCATCCGCGCCTTGATCGAAAACTGCCGCATCGATGGCAAGATCACCGCCAACGACATCTGCCGCCGCCTGGCGCCGAAGATCAATGCCGCCGGCCGCGTCGGCGACCCGATGGTCTCAGTTCATCTCTTGCAGGAAAAAGATCTCAACGCCGCTCTCGAAATGGCCGACATTCTTGATCGCTACAACCGCCGCCGTCGCGTCGCCGAACGCGATGCCATGCTCGAGGCCTGCGCCGAAGCAGAGCGTCAACTGCCGTCGCAACCGCCGATGCTCCTCATCGTCGGCAAAGGCTGGCACCCGGGTGTCGTCGGTCTTCTCGCCACCAAGATTTCCAAGCTCCATATGATGCCCGCGCTGATCCTTTCCGATGACGCTGGCGGCCAGCTTCTGGTCGGCTCCGGCCGTTCCGGTGGCGGCACCAGTATCCTCGAAGGTCTGCGCTCCTGCGAAGATCTGCTCACCACTTATGGCGGCCACCCGATGGCGGCAGGCGTCTCGCTCGCGGCTGACAAGATCGATGAATTCCGCCGCCGCCTGATCGAGTTTTTCCGCCATCGCTGCGTCGATGCTACGGCGCCACAGGAACAAATCCACGCCGATGCATCCCTTGAGCTCTCCGACCTCGGCGATGACTTCTTCGCCGACCTGGAACGACTCGAGCCCTTTGGCGTCGGCAATCCTGAGCCCACTTACCACTTCCGCAATCTGGTCTTCTCCGAGGCCATGTCGGTCGGTGACGAAGTCGTCCGCGGCAACTCCTGCGACAGCCAGGGCACCCAGATGCAATTCGTCACCTACACCCATGACCTGAGCCAGTTCGTCGCCGGCAAAAAGATGGATGCCATGGCTTCGCCCCGTACCGTCTGGCTCAACGGCCGCCCCATCCGTCAACTCCTCGTCCACGACATGCGCCCCGCTGAGATCGCCGATGCCGCCGCTGAGTGACCTGGAAAAGCAGCTCGGGCATCGCTTCGTTCAACGCGAACTTCTCCTCCAAGCACTCCGTCACCCGTCTTGGGTCAACGAGCACCCGAAAGAAGGTCTGCAGGACAACCAGCGCCTCGAATTCCTCGGCGACGCCGTGCTTCAGCTCGCCTTGTCGGAATGGCTCTACCAGCTTTATCCGCAAGCTCAGGAAGGCGAGCTCACCCGCACCCGCGCCGCTCTCGTCCGCGAGGAATCCCTCGCCCTTCTCGGCGCTGAACTGCAGCTCGGCCTTTATCTCAGTCTCGGCCGCAGCGAAGACCACGCCGCCGGACGCAGCCGCCCCTCCACTTTGGCCGATGCCTTCGAGGCCCTTCTCGCCGCCATCGCGCTTGATGCCGGTGCCGAGACCGCCCGAAAGGTCGCTGTCGCCCTCGTCAGCCGTCGCTGGCCCGATCCCGCCGCCAAAGAAGCTCAGGACAACCCCAAGGGACGCCTCCAGGAACTCCTCGGGGTCGACGGCAAACGACCGATCTACGAATTGATTGAACGTCTTGGCGAAGAGCACAAGCCGGTTTTCCGCGTCGCCGTCAAAGTCGGCAACACCGTGCTCGGCGAAGGCGAAGGGACTTCCCGTCGCAACGCCGATCAGCAAGCAGCGGCAGCGGCCTTGAGCAAGTTGGCGGAAAAGTAAGATCCATTCTCGTTCCCCTTGCGCTCACCGCAAATCCGGGCATCCTTGGACGAGTCCAAATTCATCCGGGAGTCACCGTGTCCAATCCTCTTCTCGTCCGCCGCCTCGCCGCGATCTCCGGCTTCATCACTGTCGGGCTTGGCGCCATGGGCGCTCATGGCCTGCAGGCGAGCATTTCCCAGATCGACAAAGGTCCGGAATGGTGGTCGAAAGCGGTGCTTTATCAAGGTTTACACGCGGCGGTTTTACTCGCCCTCTCGGCGTCAACGCGTCCCTCAAGAGCTGCGGCTTGGAGCTTCTTTTCAGGTTCCTTGGTTTTCAGCGGCACGCTCTACGCCATGGCCCTCGGCGCGCCGCGTTGGCTGGGAGCGGTGACGCCGATCGGCGGCCTGCTTCTGCTCGCCGGTTGGCTTCTGCTTTTGCGTCGCCAGGACGGCGAATGAGCGGCACCGAGTTCCAACGCCGCGTCTGGGCGGCCTGCCGGATGATCCCAGCCGGCAAGGTCGTCACCTATGCCGAGATGGCGCAGTTCCTCGACTGCGGCTCGCCTCGCGCCATCGGCCAGGCCTTGCGCCGCAATCCCGACGCCCCGGCGACTCCCTGCCACCGCATCATCAGCAGCAAACTCAGCCCCGGCGGCTACTCCGGCGAAGAAGCCGGGCCGGAATTGGAAAAGAAGCTCACCTTGCTCGCCGGAGAAGGCGTGGTCTTCCGCGATGGCCAACTTTCCGAAGTCCGACGGCTGTGGCAATTCCCACGCGATTGAACGGGAACATTCCCATTTTTTCAGCATCTTCTATGACTCATTGCTGTTCATGTACCAAACCCAGGAGATTCGAATGAAGCTGCGTTTCGCCCTCCCTTGCCTTGCCCTCCTACTGGCCGTGCCGAGCCTGCTCGCCGCGGACCCGCCCAGCGCCGCCAAGGTGCTTCCGGATCAAGCTCAGGGACTGCAAGTGGCCGCTCCCTTCGGTGATGCGATGGTCCTGCAGCGCGGCATGGCGGTGCCGGTGTGGGGTCGTGCGACTCCGGGCACTGAAGTCGCGGTGGAGTTTGGCGGTCAGCGCAAAAGTGCGGTGTGCGCAGCCGATGGACGCTGGATGATCAAGCTCGACATGATGGAAGCTTCAGCCGAAAACCGGGTGATGACGGTGAGCTGCGGCGAGCGAAAAATCGAGTTCAAGAATGTCCTGGTTGGCGAGGTCTGGGTCTGCGCCGGCCAGTCGAACATGGAAATAGGCGTCTATGCGTGCCTCACTCCGGAGAAGACCAAAGCGGAAGCGAACGACCCGCTGCTGCGTCTGCGGGCGATCAACAAGGTGATGTCGCCTTTGCCCAAGGACGATCTCCCCACCGCCTCGCCGTGGTTGCTCGATTCCCCGGCCGGGCTGGATTCCGGCCACGCGGGCGGTTTCTCCGCCGTCGCTTATTTCTTCGCCAAGAAACTCCGCAGTGAACTCAAGGTGCCGGTCGGCGTCATCCAAAGCGCTTGGGGCGGCACCCTGATCGAGCCCTGGACCCCGCCCGAAGGCTTCGCCCAAGTCCCCTCCTTGAAGTCGACCAGTGACTGGCTCAGCAAGGTCGACAGCGACTACCAAAACCAAGTGGTGAAAAACCTCGATGCCCTCGAAGCCTTCACCCGTGAGGCCCGCCGCGCCATCGCCGAGAAACGGCCGCTGCTTTTGCCTCCTGTCGAGATCACTCACCCGATCAACAATGTCGGTGTTGCTACCAGCCTCTACAACGCCCAGATCCATCCGCTCATCCCCTACGCTATCCGCGGCGCACTCTGGTACCAGGGCGAGAGCAATCTCGGCAATCCGGACACGGCGATCTACGGCGATAAAATGGCCGCGCTCATCGGCGGCTGGCGCCAGGTCTGGGGTCAAGGCGATTTCCCCTTCTATTTCGTCCAGCTCGCCCCCTTCAAATACGGTCACCCGCCCGAGCGCCTGCCGGAGTTCTGGGAGGTCCAGACCTCGGTGACCAAAAAGGTCCGCAACACCGGCATGGCCCTGACCAATGACATCGGCGAATTCAGCGACATCCATCCCAAGAACAAACAGGATGTCGGACGCCGCCTCGCCCTTCTCGCCCTTGATCAGACCTACGGTGTCAAACAAGTCGCCGCCACCGGTCCGCAATTCGTCTCCAGCAAGGTCGAAGGCGCCGCCATCCGTGTCGACTTCAGCGACTGCGCCGCCGGGATCAAAGCCAGCGACGGCAAGCCCCTGTCAGGCTTTGAAATCTGTGGCGCCGAGGGCGTCTTCGTCGCCGCTCAGGCGAGCATCGACGGCAAGAGCCTGGTGATCAGCAGCGACAAGGTGCCGGCTCCGGTGCAGGCCCGCTTCATCTGGAACCAGTGCCCGACCCACAACGTCTTCAACAGCGAAGGACTGCCGATGAATTCCTTCCGTACTCCCGGACCGAAAAATCTCGCTCTTCGCGCTTCCTACACCTGCAGCAATCCCAACACCCACAACTGGGGCGCCAGCGGCCAGCTCACCGACGGCTCCTGGACCGGTGACGGCGCGACTTGTTTCGCCAGCAACGAAGACGACGTCTTCCCCAAGGATGCCACCGTCGATCTCGGTCAGGTCCGAACCCTCCGCGGCTTGGCTTTTGGCGTTCCTGGCTTCGGTTCGACCAAGACCTTGGTGGCCGAAGTCAGCCAAGACGGCAAGACCTTCCAGGAGGTCGGCCGCAAAGTCTTCACGCAGGGCAAAGAAGAACGTGCGATCCTGAAATTGGCCGCGACTCCCGCCCGCTATGTCCGGCTCAAGGCGATTGACCGCTACGACACAGTCCTTCAGTTCCCCGTTGGCTTCGTCTTCATCACCGAGCTCGAAGTTTACGGCGAGTGATCATCAAATTTCATGGTTTTTAGTCCCGGCTTTAGCCGGTCGTTGAGCTTAAATGACGGGGACAGCAGAACCAGCCGGCTGAAGCCGGGGCTACAAACTTGAGCTCCAAACGAAGAACTCGTGACTCTCAAGCTCCTTAGCTCCGCAAATAGAAATCCCGGCTAAATTGGCCTGTCGGAACGCGGCGCTTGTCGCCGTGGCTCCTCACCGGAAACCCTCAGGTCCCAGCCTATGAATCTCTTCTTCCTCAATGCGGGCCGCCGCTGCGAAATGGTTCGCGCTTTCGCTCGGACCCTGCCGCGCTTCGGTGCCGGTCTGATCTGGGGTTCTGATCCCAATCCCCTAGCTCCGGCCCTGCAGGAAGTCGACAGCATTGTCCAGTTGCCCTCGCCGCAGGATTCCGACGCTTATGTCGCCGCGCTCTGCGCCTTCTTGGTGCGGGAGAAAATCGACCTCTTGATCCCGACCATCGACCCCGATCTTCTCCGCCTCGACCGCTGGTCCGAGCAGCTCCGCCAAGGAGCGCCGAATTGCCGCATTCTTCTCTCGTCGCCGGAGGCCATCGCCACCGCTCGCGACAAGCGCCGCAGCCGTGAAGCCTTCGCCCGCCTCGGTGCGGAAGTGCCCTTGGCGCTCGACCCCGCTGATCCCGATCTCAAATTCCCCATCTTCGTCAAACCCGCCGCCGGCTCGGCCTCGTACGGAGCTCGCGCCCTGCACAGCCGCGCCGAAGTCGAAGCCGCCTTGGCCGACACCATCGACCCGATGTTCGAGACCCTGGTCGCGGGCGAAGAGACCACCGTCGATGTCCTCCTCGACTTCGCCGGCAAGGCTCTCATCGCCATCCCGCGCCGTCGCCTGCAGGTCCGTGGCGGCGAGGTCACCCGCGGCATCCTCGAGCGCGATGCCGCTCTGGAAGCCCTAGCCTGCCGTCTCGCCGAAGGCCTGGGCTGTCGCGGTCCGGTCACCCTGCAATTCCGTCAGCCCGCGCCCGGACGCTGGGTCGCGATGGAGCTCAACGCCCGCATGGGCGGCGGCCTGCCCCTGAGCCTCGCCGCCGGCGCCGATTGGCCTGCTTGGATCCTGCAGCTCTGCCGCGGCGAGAGCCCGAATTGCGACGTCCCCGTCCTCGATCATCTGGTCATCTCGCGCTTCGATGAATCGGTCTTCATTCCGCCTGAAAACGCCTTGCCGCCGCGTCGTCCCGCCGCAGCGTCCTTGCCGACTTTGCTCATCTTCGACATGGACGACACCCTCTACCCCGAAGCCGATTTCGTCCGCTCCGGCCATCGCGCCGCCGCCGCCGCCGCCTGGAGCGATCTCGGTGTCGACCTCGAGCCCGAATTGCGCCGCCGTTTCGCCGCCGGGCAGCGCGGCGACCTCTTCACCGCCAGCCTGAGGAAACTCGGCGTCGATTTCCCTCCCGGCTATGTCGAGGAGCTTCTGGTGCCCGCCTACCGCGAACATCGGCCCGACATTCGGCCCTTCCTCGATGCCGCCGTGCTCGGCGAATTGCGCCAGCGCGGCCACCTCATCGCCCTGCTCAGCGACGGCTGGGCCGCGGTGCAGCGCCTGAAGTTTGAAGCCCTCGGTTTGGCGCCGTTTTTTGATGCCGTCGTCTTCACCGACGAGCTTGGCGGCCGCGCCGCCTGGAAGCCCTCGCCGGACGGCTTTGAAGAGCTGCTGCGGATCTTCGAATTACCGGCGTCAAAAGCCGTCTACATCGCCGACAATCCGCACAAGGATTTCATCGCGCCGCGTCGACTCGGTTTGGCCAGCCTCCGTCTCATCCGTCCCGGCGGCGAACACGCGAAAGTCATCGCCCCTCGCCGCGCTGATGACGCCGAGTTCCGCATTCACAGCTTGAGCGAATTGATTGAGAGCCAGGTTGAAAGGTTGAAAGGTTGAAAGGTTGAAAGGTTGAAAGGCAAAATCATGAATGACCCAAGCCAAGGCAAGAAACTCCAAGTTGACAGGAAGCTGCGTTGCTGCTGCTATTGCAGTCCAACCTTTCAACCTTTCAACTCGATACCTCCTGTTGTCGACATGAACGAGCTCCGCCACAAGCTGCAATCCGTCCTTTTTGCCGCCGGACTCTTGCTTGCCTGGCTCGTGCTTGGCGTGCTGGGATTCCTCTGGGTCGGCGGCGAGGAATGGACCTTGCTCGACGCCTTTTACAGTGCCGTCATCACCCTGGCTTCGGTCGGCTACACCGAGGTCCATCCCTTCACTCCCGCTCTCAAACTTTTCGCCAGTTTCTACATCATCGGCGGTTGCTTGTGCACCGTCTACGCCCTTGCCCGCATCGCCCAGTTCGTCTTCGAAGGCGAGCTCAAGGAAATTCTCGGTCTGAAGAAAAGGAAGCGCATCATGGAGAGTCTCAATCAGCATGTCATCATCTGCGGTTACGGCCGCATGGGCCGCAGCATCAGCGACGGACTGATGCAACAAAATCGCGATCTGGTGGTGATCGAAAACAACCCCGCCCTGGTGCCGCTTTTTATGGAACAGGGGATCAAGCACGTCATCGGCGACGCCACCGAAGAGACGATCCTGCGCGAGGCCGGCATCGAGCGAGCCAAGACCCTGCTCGTCGTCCTTCCCAACGACGCCTCCAATTTGTACATCGTCCTCACCGCCCGCGAGCTCAATCCGAAGCTGAACATCATCACCAACTGCCACCAGGAAGGCGCCGAGAAACGCCTCGTCCGCGCCGGTGCCAACGAAGTGGTCTACCCCTATCGCGTCGCCAGCAATCACATCCTCAAAAGCATGGAATAAGGGGTGGATGGGTTTTAAGGGCGATAGAAGCGCAGGCCACCACGGAAAACACGGAAAACACGGAAGGCTAACACTCAAGACCGCCGACACAAAAAATGTCCTCGACCTCTTTCCTTGTCCTCCGTGTTTTCCGTGGCAAAAAAATCGTTCCTAGATTTTCGCTGTGTAGCGAATCCCCACCTTGTCGTAACGAGCGAAGACGCTGCTCGTGCCGGGGTACCAGCCCTCAGGCATCGAGTCCTTCAAGCCTGCCCGCACCAGCACCTGGTCTTCGGTCTTGGTGATGGTGGCAAAGACCACAAACTGGTCGAGCACGGCGGCGATCGATTCGCAAGTGAGTTTGCCGCTGTCGACCAAGTCGAGCAGCATCGCCTCGATCACGCGCAAAGGGATGACATGCTCCTTGACCACCAGTTGCGCCATCGCGCCCTTGCTGAGCTTGTGCGGGTTGGCCAAACGGATCTTTTCGGCCCCGGCGGAAATGGTGTATTTCCACGGCAAGGCGCCCCAGTTGACCAAGCCGCCACGCGTCACCAGGCCATTTTTGTAGCAGAAATACTGGTCGATGAATTGCCGGAAATATTGTGTCCGGCGATGCTCCAGTTCGAGCTTCAGGTGTTCCAACTCGATACGGGCGTTGATGGCGTTGCGCTGAGCGTAAAGTTGTTGGCCACTCGATTCCGTGTCTTCCGTGTTTTCCGTGGTGGCAAAGGGCTTCATCTCAGCGCCCCAAGATGACACAGGCGTTGCTGCCGCCAAAGGCGAAGGAGCTTGAGGCCATGGCCCAGGGTCCTTCGGGACAAGAGAAGAACTCGTTTCTTTGCGGCAGGCGCAAAGGAGCCAGGGACGGGTCGAGATCCTCGGGGCCGAGATTGCCTTGCGGCGGCAGGCGGAAGCGGCGGCGATCCTGGTGCAGCAGCAGGTAGAGGAACCAGGCCTCCAAGCCCCCGGCGGCGCCAAGGCAATGGCCGCTGAGATTCTTGCTTGACGAGCAAGGCACGTGGCCGTCGAAAACCCGCGACATCGCCTTTGATTCCATCGCGTCGTTCAAGGACGTTGCAGTGCCGTGCAGATTGACATAGGCGATCTGTTCCGGGCTCAATCCCGATTGGACCAAGGCGGCGCGGATCGCTGCCTCGGCGCCGCGTCCTTCGGGCTCCGGGGCGGAGAGGTGAAAAGCATCGGAAGATTCGCCGCAGGCGAGCAGGGAAATGCCTTGCGGACGCCGCACCACGAGAAAGAGCGCGCAGGCTTCGCCGATGTTGATGCCGCGACGCCGGATCGACAGCGGTGAGCAAGGCTCGGGACTGGCCGCTTCGAGGGCTGCAAAGCCGGCCACGGTGAGCGAACTGAGGCTGTCGCAGCCCCCAACCAGAACGCAGTCGGCTTCGCCGCTGTCGAGCAGCAAAAGGGCAGAGCCGAGCGCCTTGGCGGCGGAGCTGCAAGCGGTCGACACGGTGAGGCAATGGCCATTGATCCAGAGCCAGGCCCGGAGGAATTCCGATGGCGAGCCCATTTCGTGTTGGCGATAATCGAATCCCGGCGGGAAGCTGCCGGATTGGTCGCGTTGCGTCCAAGCCAGCGCCGCGTCTTCGATGCCGGAGGTGCTGGTGCCGATGACGCAGGCAAAGCGTTCTGGACGGCAGCGCTTCAACTCCTCGCGCAGCGGCTTTTCGAGGCGTTTCAGGGTCGCCAGCAGCAGGCGGTTATTGCGGCTGTTGAAGCCTTCCCAACCCGGCGGCAAGGCGGGCAATTCCTGTTCGATCCGACCCACCGGCCAGCTTTTGCCATCGGGCAGGGAAAAGCTTTGAGCGACGCCGCGTCCGGGCATTGCGCTGCCCGCAAAAAGCTGTTCAAGCACTTCCCTCGGGTTCGAGCCGAGAGGCGAGATGGCCGCGGCGGCGCGGATGTAGGCGGGCTTGATCATCGGGACTCGAGCTTCCAGCTCGGTGAGAGATACATGAGAATCTCGACCAGAATGGTCGAGCCACGGGGCTGAAGAAGCATTAGATGGCCCCCATGTCTAGCAGTTTTTTAAGCGCATCCCGAGATACGATCCCGACGGATCCATAGGTGCAAAGTGTCCATTCTGGAAATAGGGTCAGCAGTATCCCTTCAATCGCTTCAAAGAAATCATGGGATACGAGGTCAGAATCATCGGGAATGGGGAATGAGACCTCATAGGCTTTTTTCGCCACGGTGAGTTTGAGTAGGAAATTCTTATTGGACTCTTCAATGCTTAGCTTCGAGACCTTTTTTGAAGTGGGCGAAGACGCGAAGATTTGCTCAAAATAGGATTTGTAGTCATCAATGCCGCCAGCTTCGTGCTCGATCTGAACAGGAAGAATACACATGTGATCAAGGTAATCAGCCCCAGTCATGGCTTCGTTGGGAACATTTTTTATGGATTTCTTGCGATTGCCCAACATTGATTTGGATTGGCCTTTGTAAAAGCTGTTTATTTCAAGGCAAGAGTCGAATTCTGTAACATTTCTATACTCCAATTGACGTTGAGACTGTTTTTTCAACAAAGGCTGGGATTGTAAATGATTAACCTTCTCGGATTTCTCCTTATTCAAGGTGAAATCACAGTTAGGAGTTGGCCAATCTAAATTATCTGGACCAACATCAACCTTGTGCACAGTGTAGGTTGACTTTGTTTTTGTTATTATTATGACGACAGAAGGTGAGATGCAGTGCAGGCAGATAATGTTGTTTAATGGAATTGGCGTTGTTGATTTAATGGTTAGTGAATTCTCTTTAATGTGGTATATATCCAAATGATAATCATTGTAATGACCGCAACTAAATTGATAAAGTAAGTCACCAATTATTGATTGCCTGCTCCAAGGAGCACTAGAAAATTGGATAAAAGATTTCGAGCTCATGTTTAAGAAACCATTGCAGCCAATGAGGTGTTTTTTCGTCGCAGAAATGACGACGTCAATGGGGTATATATCGATGGGATTAAATTTGTCATCGCAGATAACTGTAGAGCCATCTTTTCGGGATATATATAGATCATCACGATAGGTTAATTTTCTAGTTGTAAAAACATCGTTTATTGAATCAAAAAAATAAGATTTATCCTTGGTCTCATTTTTTTTTTCGATGCAAGAATTATGACTTATTGATTCTTCTTCTAGTGAAGAAAATGAAGACCTCACATAGAATATATTTTGGGCCGCCATTTCACAGAAACCGAAAGGGAAAACATTATTTAAATATGTTGTTTTTTTAGTGATAGTATTGAATATTGATTCATCTGTAGAGTTGTAAATTGAATCTTTAAATATCTGCTTAGTAAATGCATCTATTTTAATGAAATTAGAGTCACAAGAGTGTAATTCTGTTATATTTCCATCTGTAGCATAAACCATGAAAAAATAATCATTGCAGTCAAAGTTTATACTTCCATTTTTTGATGGCTTAATATTAAAAGAAATTTCTATAAATTCTATTTTTTTATGAAAAACAATGCATCCATACTTCGAATCAGTTTCATAAATAAAGCCCCAGAAATTTTTTTGTGAAAAATAACTACTGGTAGAAAACAAGTGGTCGGTTTTGAAATATGTTGATATTGTCATGATGTTAGTACCAATGTGGTTTTTTCCGCCAAAGTATGCATGCCTAATTTTTATTAGGATGCCTCTTTGCCTGGGTTTGGGGTGTCGTCTTGGACTTGCGGTTGGTTATCAGTTTGGGCCAGACGGGGAGCGGGGAGTGGCCGGGAGTGGATTTTGGCTTTGAGATCAAAGCCGAAGCCCAGTTATCGGAAGTCAAGATAGCGCTGGTCCGCATGCCATCAAAGCTGATATCGCGGTATTTGGCCATGACTCAGCTTCTGATTTCAGAAGCCGATGGTGCTGCATCAGCCCGGAGATCCTGTTCCAGTCTCATGCCCAAGTGCGAGAGGAAGCAAAAGAATGTGAAGGAATGGGCGCGGTTCATGAATTAGCCTGGGGAGTTAAAGCCGATAGCGATGTCCTTGCCCTTGACCGCGATGGCGATTTTGAGGATCTTGCCGCAGCCGGCTTCCCGCAGGCTGGACGCGTAGTCGCGCTTATCGATCTGGGCGAAGGCGGCGGCAAGGCCTTGTTCGAGGGTCTCGTTGTCTTTGGCGATCTTGATTTCGAGGATTTTGCCGCTGAGTCCGGAGGCGGGGTCGCGGGGGGTGAGGAGGATGTCGGCGCGGCCGCGTCCGGTTTCGACATTGGAGCGGATGAGGAAGCTTTTGCGCAGGTGGATGCAGATACCGAAGAAGACGCCTTGGACGAAGCTTTCGGCGATGCGATTGAGATCGTGATAAGAAGCGCAGGCGAGGAAGAGCTCGCGCAAGGATTCCTCGAGTTCTTCAAGGCGGTCCTCGGCGAGGAGTTGGAAAGGCAGGTCTTCCAATTCCAATTGCATCTTGGCGAAGCCGTCGCTGACGAAATTGCGGAAGGCCTCGAAGACTTCGCGATTGGGCAGCTCGAGTTTGTAGGTGGTGCCGGTGTCTTCTTCGGTGATCGGCTCGGAGGCCTTGAGGTAGCCGGAGAGGACGATCAGCGACCAGAGGGCTTCGGAGTTGGGCAATTGAGACAAGTGGGTGGCCTCCGACACCGCTTTACGGACCGAGCCGCCGGCGAGGATGGTTTGCATCTCCTGGCGGACACGAGGGTGGGCGATGGCAAGCTGTTGCCAGATCAAGGCGTCCTTGGAGGTGTTGACCCACCAGGGCTTGGGGATACTTCCGGATTCGCGGGCAAAATGAGTGATCGACCAGGGGTTGTAAATCGTATAGGAACCGAAGACATAACCGTTGTACCAGCGTCGGCATTCGGACAGGCTTTCTTCCTTGCCGAAGACGCGCAGCATCTCGGCGACCTCGTCCTCGGTGAAGCCGAACTTATCGAGGAACAGTGGGCGGGTGCCGCGCAGCAAGGTGTAGGCTTCGATGTTGTTGAGGCCGGAGAAGAGCGATTCCTTGGAGATCCTCAGGATGCCGGTGAGGACGCCTTTGAAGAGGAAGTTATTGGTCTTGAAGGCGTCGGAAAGCCAGGGGCGGAGGAGATCAATGGCCTCGTTGTAGAAGCCTTTGGAGTAGGCGGCGTGGATCGGGGCGTCGTATTCGTCGATGAGGATGATCGGCTCGGCCTGGTGGTGGAGGGCGAGTGCCTTGCAGAGGAGTGCGAGTGATTTCTGCAGCACGGCGCGATTGGCTTGGCAAGCCAGTACCGATTTCATCTGGTCCTGCTCTTCTGGTTCAAGTGCGAGGAGTGCCGTCTTGTGAGTGGTGAGGGCGGAGCTCATGGTGAGGGCGAGTCGATCTCCCAGATCATCAAGATCCGGCGGCTGCCAGCTCTTCAGGTCGAGGAAGATGACCGGGTGTTTGCCCATGTGGGCGAGGGCGACCGGGTCATCGAGGATCTTCATGCCCTTGAACAGCTCGGCCTGGTCCTGCTTGTCGATGCGGAAGAACTCGTAGGCCATCAAGAGGTTGGTGGTCTTGCCGAAGCGGCGGGGACGAGGCACGACGAGAGACTTCTCGGCGTCGATGAGATCGCGGATGAAGAGGGATTTGTCGACTAGGTATGAGCCGCGTTCGCGCAAGGAGCGGAAGCTGGAATCCGAGGTGTCGATGAAGGGTTTGGCGGTGTTCATGGGGACACTCTAAGCGGATTACGCGGAATTTCATCTACTGGAACCGAGGCAACGGCTCAGAAGGAAACTTTGACATCTCCGCCGAGGGCCATGGGGGGCTGCATCAGCTTCAGGCCGGAGATCTGGGCCCAATCGCGTTCCCAGGTGCGGAAAAGCAGCGGCGAAGTGGGGGCGCCCCAGAGGTTGAAGTCGACGATCAGGATGGCGCCGTCGGAGGTGAAATAGATGTCGGCGACGAAGTCCTTCTCGGACATGTGGGGGGCGAGGATCTTCTCGGCGAAATCGCCGGCCCGTTGCCAATAGGTGTCTTTCATTTCTTCGAGACGGGCGAAGTGACGATCGAGGTGGCGCTGGCTCATGGCGGTGAGTTTGCCGCCTTTGATGAAGAGGCGGAATTCACGGGTCCGGTCCATGCGGCGGTAGGGACGAACGATGAGGGTGGTGTCCTTGCCGGATTGGATCAGGTCGCGCATCAGTAACGAGCTGCGCAAAAGCTTGAGGGCGGCGGCGCCGGAGGAGATCGAGCGGTCTTTCTGCCAGATGGCGGAATCGCTGGGAGCGCAGGAATCGAGGCCGACGACGCAGGAGCCGGGGAGCAGGTCGATGGCACGGTCGACCCGCTTCTCCAAATCGCGCTCGGCGGGGCTGTCGCCGGCTTGGAGAAACTGGGTGCATTCGGCTTCATTCAGCTTCAGGAAAACCGTCGGAAAGGTTTCCTCGCCAAAGAGCGGATACCACTGGGAGATGCGGTCCATAGTCAACTAGGTTGAAAGGTTGAAAGGTTGAAAGGTTGAAAGGTTGAAAGGCGGAAGAGCTGCATTCGGACAATCGAGGGACTTCTTTGACGGCCGGTCAACCCAACTGTGTCCCAGTTGTGTCCCGACTGTGTCCCAGTTGTGTCCCTGCTTATTTCTTCTTCGCCTTCTTGTCCTTGGCGGAGAGTTTTTTCGCCTTGGTGGAGGAGCTGCCGGGGAGGCTGGGGAGGCCGGGCATGGGGGATTGGCCGCGGGCGACCTTGCCCATCATTTCGCGGGCCATGTTGAAGCGCTTGATCAGCTCGTTGACCTTGTCGACGGTGCAGCCGGCGCCTTTGGCGATACGGGTGCGGCGGCCGGCGTTGATGATCTCGGGCAGGATGCGTTCCTGGGCGGTCATCGACTGGATGATCGCTTCGATCTGCTTCATCTGCTTGTCGTCGATGTTGAGCGAGTCTTTAAGCTGAGCGGCACCGGGGATGAGTGCGAGGATTTTCTTAAAGCCACCCATCGCGCGGAGCTGCGCCATTTGGCCAAGGAAGTCATTCAGGTCGAAGGTGTTGTCGCGCATCTTCTGTTCGAGGCGCTTGGCTTCATCTTCCTTGATCATCGACTCGGCTTGTTCGACCAGGCTGACGATGTCGCCCATGCCGAGGATGCGCTGCGCCATACCTTCGGGACGGAAGCGCTCGAAGTCGCCGGGTTTCTCGCCGGTGCCGATGAACTTGATCGGTTTGCCGGTGGCCTGGCGCATCGAGAGGGCGGCACCGCCGCGGGCGTCGCCGTCGAGCTTGGTGAGGACAATACCGGTGAGACCGAGGGCCTTGTCGAAGGTGGTGGCGACGGAGACGGCTTGTTGACCGAGGGCGGCGTCGGCGACGAGGAGGATTTCCGAGGGGCCGAGGGCGGCCTTGAGGCGGATGACCTCGTCGATCATGTCGGTGTCGAGCTGGAGGCGGCCGGCGGTGTCGATGATCAGGGCGTGGCAGCCCTTGGCCTTGGCTTCTTTGTAGGCGTTCTGGGCGATGGCGACGACATCGGTGGCGCCGCGTTCGGCGTGGACCGGGATGGCCATCTGGCGGCCGAGGGCTTCGAGCTGGTCGATCGCGGCGGGGCGGTAGACGTCGCAAGCGGCGAGCATGACGTGTTTGTTCTGCTTGCGGAGCAGGAGGCCGAGCTTGGCGGCGGTGGTGGTTTTACCGGCGCCGTGAAGGCCGACCATGAGGATGACGCTGGGAGTTTTCGGCAAGGACAGGTGCGAATCGGTTTCGCCCATCAACTTGACCAGTTCGTCGTAGACGATTTTGACAACCTGTTGTCCGGGAGTGATCGAGCGCAGGACTTCTTCGCCGACAGCTTTTTGGGCGATGGTTTCGACCAGCTGGTTGGCGATGTCGTAGCTGACATCGGCGGTGAGGAGGGCGGCGCGGACTTCCTCCATCGCTTCGCGGATGTTGGAAGCGTTGATGACGCCGCGTCCGGTGAGACCACGGAAGGCGCGTTGGAGGGAGTTGCTCAGGTTGTCGAACATGTTAGGGGCCTCTGCTTGGGGAATGAAAAATGGGGAAAGATTTTTACCAGGCGGTCAGGATCTCATGGCCTTTCTTGGTCACCAGGATGGTGTGCTCGAATTGAGCGGAAAGGGTGCCGTCCATGGTGGTGTAGTAGGAGTGTCCGGAACCGGGGATCGGCATGGTGCGGAAGCGCTTGCCGGTCTGGTTGACCATCGGCTCGACGGTGAGGCAGGAGTTTTCGATCAGCAGTTCACCGCGATTGGGCTGGCCGAAGGCGGGAACGAAAGGCTCCATGTGGAAGGCCGGGCCGATGCCGTGGCCACCGATGTCTTCGACGCAGTGGAAGCCGGCGGCTTTGACTACTTTCTGGGTGGCGTAGCCGATATCGCCGGTGCGTTTGCCGGCCTGGACCTGGGCGATGCCGGCGTACATGCCGTCTTTGGCGGCGGCGGTGACGCGTTTGGCCATGTCGCTGACTTCGCCGACGAAGAAGGTCGCCGAGGTGTCGCCGAAGAAGCCGTCGAGCTTGAGGGTGACGTCGACGTTGATGATGTCGCCATCCTTGAGGATCTCGTCGATGCGCGGCACGCCGTGGCAGACGACGTCGTTGACGCTGGTGCAGATGGCGGCGGGGTAGCCGTGGTAATTGAGGGGGGCCGATTCAGCGCCGAGGGAGAGGGTACGGTCGTGGATGGCGTTGTTGAGATCCATGGTCGAGACACCGGACTTGACCAGGGTGCTGGCGTATTGCAGCACCTCGGCAGCCATGCGGCAGACCCGCTCCATTTTGCGGATCTCATCAAGGGACAGCGGTTTGGCGGGGCGTGAGGCCACGAATCTCTCCTTAAAAGCGAAGCTGGGGGTTGATTTCAAGGCGCACAAGATAGGCGGCATGGCGGTTTTGAAAATCACTCTTGCACGGGTTTTAAGGGTTTTAGGGGTTTTAGGGGTTTTAGGGGTTTTAGGGGAGCAGCAGGGGAGTAGATCAGCATGGGAGTGAGCAGGACAGGGGAGTGAAGATGGCAATCAGATGTTTCATTCCCCCCCTAAAACCCCTAAAACTCATACAACCCCTAAACCCCTTCTGTCCCTTGCCATGCGTCTGTCCATGGGCATATTAGGGCCGCAAACCAACCTGAGGAAGCCATCCCAAATGAACGAACTCGTCGTGAAAAATGTCCGCGGTCGCGCGGTTCCTGTCCGTGGCAATGATATCGACACCGACCGCATCATCCCGGCCCGATTCCTCAAGTCTGTCGTCTTCGACGGCCTCGGTGCCCACGCCTTCGCCGACGACCGGGCGCAGCTGAAAGCCAAGGGTCAATTGCACCCCTTCGACAAGGCTGAACATCAGGGCGCCAAGGTCCTCATCGTCAACGCCAACTTTGGCTGCGGCTCTTCCCGCGAGCATGCGCCGCAAGCGATCATGCGCTGGGGCATCAAGGTCATCGTCGGAGTCGACTTCGCCGAGATCTTCTTTGGCAACAACATCTCTCTCGGAGTTCCCTGCTTGAAAGTCAGCGCTACCGATGCCGAATCTCTTCAAGATGCAGTGGAAGCCAATCCTGCCGCCGAAGTGGAAGTCGATCTCGAGACTCTCAGCGTTCGGATTGACTCCCTCAAAGTCAAGGCGGAATTGGCCGAAGGCCCGCGCCAGCAGTTCCTCGCCGGCTCGTGGGACGTCACCGCCGAGCTTCTCGCCAATCGCCCGCAGATCGCCGTCACCGCGGCTCGCCTGCCCTACTTCTCGGCTTGGAAGGCCTGAGGCGCCAGCAGCCGGAATCTCCTTTTGCGCTGAGCGCGAAGGGAGATTTTTTGTTTTTCCGAGGAAATGATAAAAAATATTGACAGACAGATGCTTTGGATTTAAATTTCAAAGGGAGGGCCATCGCCATGATCGATACTATCGTTTGTCCACACAGCCGGGAGCTGACCATTCAGTTGCCCCCGGAATATGTCGACCAGGATCTGCGTATCACGGTGTGCGCTTTGGCTGAGTTGCCTCCGGCACAAGCGAAGCGTCAACTCGGCTGGATGAAGGGCATCCTTGTGCTCAGCCCGGATTTCGATGAGCCGCTGGAGGACTTCCGGGAATTTTCCTCGTGAGGCTTTTGGTCGATACCCATGTGCTGCTCTGGGCGGCGAGCAGTATCGATAAGTTGAGTCCAGATCAACGACGTTATCTGGAGGATCCGCTCCATACGCCAGTGGTGAGTGCAGCCAGTCTTTGGGAGATCACCATCAAGGTCAACGCCGGAAAATTAAAGCTCCCTGTCAGCTTGGAGCAGTTTTTCGCCGATTTGGAATTTCACAGCTTTGAGATTCTTCCGGTCAAACCCAGTCATTTATTGAACTTGGCCTCGCTCCCTTTCTGGCATCGTGACCCGTTTGATCGCCTGATGATCGCGCAAGCTCGCGCCGAAGCCATTCCGGTCTTGTCTCAAGACGGCGTCTTTGCAAAGTACGATATCCAGCTCATCGGGTGAGTCGTGATCGGCCTAATCGGAGCCCCCGGGATTCATGGGGATTCATGGGGATTTTGTGTCTGGATGTGAGTTTCCGCCGAGCTTCTCGCCAATCGCCCGCAGATCGCCGTCACCGCGGCTCGCCTGCCCTACTTCTCGGCTTGGAAGGCCTGAGGCTTTTCGGAGATCAAAGGCCGCGGAACTTGTGGTTTCGCGGTTTTTTTGTGTCTACATCGGCTTTTTGTGTTGAATTTTTTCTGGATCATACAGAGGCGCCACTACAAAACTTCAATCAATTGAATCTCAGCGGTTTAAGATAATAATTACTGGCCTCCTCAAACAGGGACTTGAGTTAAGTTTGACAAATGTCAAGCCTGCTAGATGATTTTTTCAAACTCAGCTCTTGTGCCTGGCACCGCATCTGCATACAATGAATCCAGACAGTCAACAAGCCGACTGACACTGAACCCCAAGCCAGGAGAAGAAAAATGACACTAATCGCCAAACTCGAAGCCCGCCGCAGCCAGTTGAAAGCCCAACGCCGCAATCCCTTCACCCTCCTCGAACTGCTCGTCGTCGTCGCCATCATCGCGATCATCGCCGGCGCCATCATCTCGTCGTATGACGGATTGGATGACACCGCCGCAGCCAGCACGTCGTCCCACACCACAGCCAGCTGCGACCAGATCATTCGCCAATACACCGTGATAAACAACACGGCTCCCAATAAGTTTGATAGCGGCTTGGACAGCGCAGGAGCAATCCTTGATCTTCTGCCCAATACTACACTTTTTACTATCAACACCCTGTCGGCCACTACTGCGGCCCCGTTAACAGTTGCAGGCATCACAGCACTCAAAGCGACTGCTTACACCAATGGTGCAACCGCACCTAACACACCCAACCGCGTCTATGACGGCTCCACTACTGATATCTCCATTGCGAGCAATACTAAAGTTCTCCAGCTGAACACTGCGACTTTCAACTCCAAATTCGGCTTTGGCGCCACTGAAATCCTCGTAGCCCTCCCGATCGGCAATAACTGCACGCTTGTCACCAACACCAGTTCCAAAGTCACTCTCGGCCAGGCCCCTGCAAGCCCTGATGCCTTGAAGACCAAGTACTGCCGCTACTTCGCCATCTACGATATCGGCACCTCGACCACCCCCTTGGCCAATGCCAAATTCCTCGGTATGATCGACGCCAATGGCAAAACCATCGACGAGCTCGCCGTTGCCGCCAAAGCTAACTGATTCCTATGTCTTACTGGCTTCCGGCCTCCCTCACAAGGGGGGCCGGAGTCTGTTTCCGAATCCTCAACCGCGGCGGTTCCCGATGAAACGCAGAGTCCGAAAAGGCTTCACCTTGCTGGAGCTGCTAGTCGTCGTCGCGATCATCGCGATCATCGCCGGCGCCGTCGTCTCCAGCTATGAAGGACTGGCGGATGATTCCAGGACAAAAATGGCTTTGAACAACATGGCCGAGATCCGCAGCGCCTTCCAGAAATTCCGTCAAGACATGCTGGTTCTGCCGAAAGAAGGGGTGATTCATAGCACAAATGTGACTCTTCCCGCCAGTACCAATGCCTCTTGGTTCGACGACTCCTCCAACTTCCATCAGATTTTTAACAAACCAGTCGACAAGACGATCTCTACTCGCTGGGATAACATTCCTGGTAAAAGCCGCGCCTGGCGCGGCCCTTATTGCACTGGCAGTGTCAATGCGGTGATTATCAGTGGATTGCCTGCTGCACCTCAGATCCTCGATCCCTGGGGCAAGCCTTTTCTCTACATCATTGTCACCTCGGGCACCCCTTCCTACAATGCCATTTCGGCCACTTTGCAATGTTACGGCCCCGACGGCATACTCAATACCTCTGATGACATCAAGCTGGATATCCTGAAATGAAGCCAATCCCCAGCCAGCGCCGTCACTACACCCTTCTCGGGTTGGTCTTTCTTCTCTTCCTATTGGCGCTGGTGGCGAGCAGCGCCGCTTTTCTGCCCTCGCGGCAAGCCGATGACGAAGTCGATCGGCTCAATCACGAGCGGCTCGATGCGCTGAAGGAAGCGATCTGCGGCAATCTCGACAGCGATACGGCTCTTCTCAGCCCAGTGGTCTCCGGCTATGTCGCCGACATGGGGCGGCTGCCGCTCAACCTCAACGAACTGCTGGTTCAGGGTTCGCAGCCGTCGTGGACGGTGGATGTTCTTTCCACTGTCAGCGGCAAGTTCTTCAGTCCCGGCATGGCTTATGGCTGGCGCGGCCCCTACCTGCAGATCCCTGTCGGCAGCAGTGGCTTTCGCGACGGCTGGCAAAACCTCGATAGCTCCGCTACCGAAGACAACCTGAATTTCGGCTGGCTTCTACCCAGCGGATCCAGCATCTCCACTCTTAATCTGAATGGGCGGGGCAGCTTGATCTTGACCAGTCGCGGCAAGGATGGGCTCGTCGGAGGCAGCGGCTACGATGCCGATCTTTCGGCAACCATCACCGACAACGACTACAATGTCGACATCTCCAATCTCTATGTCCAATTCAAATTCGATGAACTCGCCAAGAAGGAAGATTTCAATGGCCAGATCAAGAGCAAAAACGTGCGCCTCGCCTTCGTCACGGCCGTCAACGCCGGCTTGACCTGGTCGACCTCAGCAAGCTCACAGTGTATGGACATGGTCAGCAGCTTTGACAGCAACAGCGCGGTTGCCAATACATTCAACGTCAACTTCAGCGCCAACAACAGCCAGGGCCTGAAGAAGCGAGCTCCTTGGGGGCGACGCTATCTTGCGGTCCTCACCGACGAGGCTGGCGGCGGCGCCGGCACCCTCAAAGACCATGTCATCGCTGTCGCGCAGACCGAAATCCCACTCTTCCTGCATCCGAGGCAGAGCCTGCCCTATTCATCGACCAACCCACTGGTAATCACCGTCTACCTGCCATGAATAAGCTCTTCCACAGCCCCTTTCGCCGCTTCACCCTGCTGGAGCTGATCCTGGTCTGCCTGATCCTGGCAATGCTCGCCTCGGCCAGCGTCTACCTTGCCACCAGCAGTGCCGACCAGGCACAAGACGACAACAACCGGGCGAGGCTAGCGCAGATTCAGATGGCCATCTGCGGCGACCAGTCCAGTCTGTCCAGTCGGAATCCGGTGGTCTCAGGCTTCCTCGCCGACATGGGACGCCTGCCTAATTCTCTAAGTGAACTGCTCACAGCCCCGATCACTCCGGGCACCGCCACAGCCAGCTCCTGGAACAGTACCTTGCAGAGCGGCTGGCGCGGCCCGTATCTCCAAATCCCCGTCGGCGACAGTGCTTTCCGCGATGCATGGAGCAATTTCGGCGTCAGCGACGACAGCACGAATTTCGGCTGGAGCTATCCGGCTGCAGCGTCGATCGCCATCCTCAACGGCAGCGGCGGCAGCTTGACGGTGACGAGTTACGGCAAAGACGGCGTCAGCGGAGGAACGGGCTACGATGCCGCCAGGAGCCTCATTCTCGGGGATGCCGCGTGCCGAGTTCCATTGAGCGCCTTGAAAGTGCGAGTCGCTTTCGATTCCACCTTCACTTCCTACAGCACTTCCAATTTCGCCAGCAAGACGAGCATCCGTCTCGCCTTCATCACCGATGCCAATGCCAATCTCACCTGGCCAAGCGGCTCCGCCAATGGCATCACCGCCTCCGACTGGGCCAGCGAGGCGGTGACCATGCCTGCATCAGCGCCGACTTTCCTCGCCACTTCGATCACCTATTTCAACTTCATCAACGCCAAGAAGCTGCCTTGGGGGCGGCGTAATTTGGTATTCATCGACACTGCTCGCACCGGCTCCTTGCTGAAAGACAAAATCGTGCCTGTGTCAACTTCTGATTCCCGTCCTATCGTCGTACCGCAAAGCCCCATGCTGGTCTTTCCCCGCGGCACACCTCTCACCAACGAAGCCATAATGTTTACAATTCAATGAATTCCATCAACCCCTATCCTTCCCGCCGCAGCAAGACCCTCCTGATCCTGGAGCTCAGCCCCTTGCGTCTCCGCGCCGCCATCGCCGGGCAACGCGAGGGCACCCTTGAGCTGATCAGGTTCGTCGAAAAGTCCGGCTTCGATGAGGCCGCCGGAATCGAAGCCGCTCTGGCTGAGCTCGGTTCCCTGCCGTCGGAAGCCCTGATCGTCAGCTCTCTCGCCCTGCCTTTTGTCGTTTCCTCCCTGCCCGACAGCAGCCAGGAACTGTCCCGCCGCGAAGAGATGCTGCGCTGGGAGCTGGAGCCGCAGATTTCGGCCCTGATCTATGCGCCCGGCCCCTCGACCCTGCTGCACTGGCAGGGAAAATGGAAACAGGAAAGCGGTGACGCGATGCTCGGCGCCACCATCGGCTTGAGCAGTCTCAATGCGACGCAGTGGCGTAGCTCGCTGATCAGCAGCGGTGCCGTGAGCAAGGAGGAGCTGGATCGACTCAGCGCCGTCAGCGACAAGTGGCAGGGGATTCCGCCACCTGCCGGTGTCGCAGCGCGCTCCTGTGCCGATGGCGGCCTGGTCACCGCCTGGTCGCAGCCCCAGGTCGGCCTCGTCGCGGCTGCCTTGAAGAGCCGCAAAATCACCCTGCTCGGCCTGCTGCCGATGAGCGGCGCCGCCTGGGCCCTGCTGCCGGAAGGCTCCGAGGTCCGGCTGCTCGAGAGAATGCCTGGTCAATTCCTCCTCACCAGCTTCGACAGGAACGGCAAGCCGGAACTGAGCTGGCACCAATATCATGCAGATCAGATGCCCGACTCGCTTCTGCGCGAGCTGATCGCCGCTCCGACGAAGCGCCTCTACGTCGCCGACGACCTGGGCGCCGCGGCGATCCTGCGCGAGGCGCTCGGCTCCCGCGCATCGGCCGAGATCCTCGAACTGCCGCTCCATGCGGCGATTCGCGGTGCCGCCTCCTTCGCCCTCGGGATGAAGTGCCCGGTGGAGCCGCCAGCCGCCGGGCTCCTGCCGCCGCCGCGCCGCCTCGGCAAGATCGAATGGTCGCTCCTCGCCAGCGCCGTCCTGGCCCTTGCCAGCTGCCTGTATTTCTGGCGGGATGGCCAAAATAAGATGAACACTTTCGATGCCGCCGTCGCGGCGCAGCGTCAGGCCGTGGCGGAGATCAAACTGCAGCAAAGCGAAGAGGACAAGGCTCGAACCGAAGCCGCCGAATTGCGCAAGGAAATCGGGGAACTGGAAAATCGCCTCGCCGCGCTGAAGGAGGAGGAGCGCCAAGGACAGCGCATCTCCGACCGCAGCGCCGAGCTGGCGGCACTCCTTCTCGCCTCGGGGCGCCTCGGCGCCGGGATCAGCTTGGAACGCATCCATGCTGCCGCCAACGGTGAAATTGCCATCCACGGCCAATGCAGCGATGTCGTCGAAGTGCAGCGGGCCGCGGCGGAGCTGAATCAGAACCTGGCTGCGGCCGCTTATCAGCCGAAATTCCGCGTCCAGACCCGGCGCGAGCTCGGCAAGGCTCCAAGCTTCATCCTAGAATCGAAAGCGGCGGAGGTGTCGCCATGAAACCGGACGAACTTCGCCGCCAGATGATAATCGGCATCGTTTTCTTCGTCGTCCTCGGAACCCTGCTTCCCTGGATCTGGCGGAACAAATTCGTCGCCCCGCATGTCGCCAGGGCCAATGCTGAATTGAAGGATTTGTCGGCCCCTGCCCCGGTTGCCGCCACTCCGGCGCCGAGCCGTGACGAAGTGACGCAGCTGCGCCAGCGCCGCGATGACTTGAAGGCTCGGATGCCCAGCTCCTCGAAGCCGGCTGTCATCGTCCAGGTGAGTCCGGAACAGGCCTTGACCCAACTCTTGCAGAAGATCCGCTCCGACGGCCTGCGGGTCATCAGCTACGCCACCGACGCCAAAGGCCGAACCCAGCTGATGATCTCCTGCGATTATCAGCAACTGGTCGTGCTGCTGCGCGACTTCCCCTCTTCCGCACCTGGACTGGCCGTGACTGCGGTCGATGTCCAGGCCAAGTCAGGCCGCTTGAATTGTGATTTGAGCCTGGCCCCGGCCACCGCGAACCCGGAGAAAAAATGATGAGCCGCCTTCTTGTCGAGCGCCTGCATGCCGCCGTCGCCGCCGCCGTCGCCGCCGGCGCTTCCGACTTGCATGTCTCCTCCTTCAACCCGCCGATGATGCGGCTCGATGGCTCATTACTGCCCTTGAATGACGCCGCCGTCTGGTCGCCAGAAGAGCTCACTGCCTTGATCGAGGAATTTCTGCCGCCCCAGCGTCTGGAGGCTTTTCGTCACCACCGCAGCGCCGATCACGCCTTCTCCACCGAGCCGGGCTGCCGCTTCCGTCTCAACGCCTACCACGAACGCGGCTGGCCCGCCCTCGCCATCCGCCGCCTCGAAAACCGCCCACACAGCTTCGACGAACTCGGCCTGCCCAAGCAGCTGGCGGAACTGGCGACCTTGCGCGATGGCCTCGTCCTCTTCACCGGTCCCACCGGCTCGGGTAAATCGACCTCGCTCGCCGCCTTGATCGACGCGATCAACAAGCAACGGGCCTGCCATATCCTGACCATTGAAGACCCGATCGAATACACTCACGCCAACCAACGCTCGCTAGTTCACCAGCGCGAACTCGGCAGCGATGTCGGCAGCTTCGCCGACGCCTTGCGCGACGCCTTGCGGGAAGACCCCGATGTCATCCTCGTCGGTGAGATGCGCGACCTTCCCACCATTCGCGCCGCCTTGACCGCGGCGGAGACTGGTCACCTGGTCTTCTCGACCTTGCACTGTTCCGACACCGTCGGCGCCATCGACCGGATCACCGCGATGTACCCAGCCGAAGAACAAGCCGGCGTCCTGCGCCAGATTTCCCACTGCTTAAAAGCCGTCGTCGCCCAGCGTCTCCTGCCCAAGGCCAAAGGTGGCCGCGCCGCCTCGGTCGAGATCCTGCGCTTCACCCCCGCCGTCGCCAACCTCGTCCGCACCGGACAACTGGCGCAGATCTACACCGTCCTTGAAACCGGTTCCCAGCAAGGTCAACTGCCCTTCGATCAGCACCTCGCCGAGCTGGTCGCCGCCGGCACGGTGAATGAAGCCGAGGCCCGGCCCCTTGCTACCTCGCGACTCTTCGAGGAACGACTGAATCACATCAGACGAGGAAAAAAACCGTGAGTCGAAACCTCGATCGACACGAGTTCATGGTTTGTAGTCCCGGCTTCAGCCGGTCCTTGGGCTCAAATTTCGAACGGAACAGAACACACCGGCTGAAGCCGGGACTACAAACTTGAACTCACAAACGAAATAACAGAACCCACCGGCTGAAGCCGGGACTACAAACTTGAGCTCTCAACTCTTAACTCTTAACTCTTAATTCTTAATTCAAAAAACCATGATCCCCTTCACCTACATCGCCCGCAACTCCACTGGACAAGAAGAGTCCGGGGAGATCCTTGCCGTCGATGTGGCCGAGGCCTGGCGGCTGCTCAAGGAACGCGGCCTGGCTCCGGTGAAGATCTCGGAAGTCGAGCGCCTTCGTCGCAGCCTGTCGCGCTGGCCGGTGACGACGCAGGACAAGGTCATGCTTTTCCGTCAGCTCGCGCTGATGCTGCGCAGCGGCCTGACGCTCGCCTTCATCCTCGAGACCCTGGAGGCCGAGGCGCACAAGATCAAGCTCCGGGATGTGCTCGCCCGTCTCCGTGATGACATCCGTTCCGGCCGGCCTTTTTCGGAGGCCTTGGAGCGCCAGCCGGGGATGTTTTCGCCGCTGGTCTGCCGCCTCGTCAGTTCCGCCGAGGCCTCGGGTCAGCTTGCCGACGCCTGCGTCGCCATCGCCGAAAACCTGGAATTCTGGCGCGAGCTGCGCGGCAAGGTGATGGCGGCGGCTCTCTATCCGGCCATCGTGCTCCTGCTCGGCTTCGGCGTCCTGCTCTTCCTCTTGGTCAGCCTGGTGCCGAAATTCGAAAAAGCCTTCGGGGCGAAGCTCGCAGTGGTTCCCTGGATGGCCCGTTCGCTTTTCACTATGTCTCATGTCGTGCTTGAATGGTGGCCCATGATCCTCACCGCGATCTGCCTGTCGCCGCTCGCCATCTGGATCTGCTTCAAGGTGCCGAGCATCCGCGGCCGCATCCTCGATCACTCCCTCAGCCTGCCACTGCTCGGGCCGCTGCTGGTCACCGCCGCCGTCACCCGCGCCGGCCACTCCCTCGCCCTGCTTCTCGGCGCCGGAGTCCCCTTGATCGATTCGCTGCGCATGACCGCAAGCCTGATGCAGGTGCCGGCTCTGGCCGCGACTTTCTCGCGCGGCGCAGACCGGGTCCTCAACGGCTATTCCTTGCGCGACGGCCTGCAGTCGCGTCACCTGCCTCCCACCGTCTTCGGCATGATCGCCGTCGGCGAACAGTCCGGCGCCTTGCCCGGCGTGATGAAAGAGATCGGCAACTTCTACCAGATGGAACTCGACCGCCGCGTGCAGCTCCTCAGTCGCATGCTCGAACCGGCACTGCTGATCGTCATCGGCGCCATGGTCGGCTATGTCTATCTCGCCTTCTTCCAGTGCGTCATCGCTCTCAATAAACGATAAGGAATCCCGCATGATCTCCCACTTCCTCTGCATCCAGCTCCTGTTTGCGCCCGCCGCAGCTCCAGCCGCCGACGCGGCTCCGGTGTCGCCCGCGGCTGCGGCACCTATCCCGCCCTCGCCCTTCCGCAAGGAAGCCGAAGCGCCGGCCCAGGACATCCGCCTCGCGGTCAGCTCCTTCCTCAGCGGCCGCGACGGACGCTTCAGCTTGGTCTTGAACACCAAGATCGGCGACAAGGGCGCGACCGAGCAAGTCATCCTCAGCAAGGTGGGGAAATTCCTCGTCCGCACGCCGGAAGGCAATCAGGAATTCGAGCTCATCCGCGCCGACCTGAACGAGATCGTCGTTCGGGGTCCCGACGGCACTGTCTACAACTTCCTTTGAGCCCACGGAGTCCATTATGTCCACCCTCTCCCTGATACTCGCCGGCTCACTCGCCTTCGCCGATGGCCCCAATGCCCCAGGCGAAACGTCTTTTGATCGCCTCACTTTCAACGGCTGCACCGTCAACGAAGGCTGCGCCCGTCTCGCCGCTCTGAGCGGCCTGTCGGTGTCGGTCAGCGCCAAGGCGTCGAGCTCGCTGCTCATCCTTAACATCAGCAACATCAAGGCCTCTGCCGCCCTCGAGGCGATGGTGAAAGCCGCCGGCCTGGCGTGGCGCCGCGACGAAAAAACCGGCGTCTACCATGTCATGACCATCGAAGAATACCGCGCCGGCCTGCAGCTCACCGATTCCCCCGAGATCCGCAGCTTCAAGGTCAACCCCGCCAACATGGGCACCATCGCCCAGACCATCGGCGACCTCTATGGCGAACGAGTCGAACTCAACTTCGGTTCCAAGCCGCGCGACTTTTCGCAGGAATCCGTCGAAGTCATCGGCGGCAACGATGACTTGAACTCCGACGGCACGGGCAACGGCTCGAATTCGAACTCCAGCTCCAATCGCAATGGCTCGACAAACAATCGCAACAACAGCAACCGCAATAATGGCAGCAACAGCAATACCGCCAATCGCAACGGCGGCTTGTCGCGCAACTCCTCCAACTTCTCCAATAACCTGGTCCAGCCGCAACAGCAATACTCACAGCAACCGGTCATCCCGCCCACCGCCGTCAGCGCCGAAAGCGCCGCCTCCCTAGAACGGACCCGCCAGGCCGGAGGTCTCCAGCCCAGTGCCAGTCAGCTGGCCGGGACGCTCACCCCGATCTACCTGTCGCTAGTTCAGGAACACTCGCTGGTTTTGATCCGCTCCGCCGACCCCAAGGTCCTCGATGACGTCGCCAAACTGGTCGAGCGCCTCGATAAACCGGTGCCGCAGGTCCTGCTCGAAATGAAGATCCTCAAGCTCCGCCTTAGAGATGGTATGAGCTCGTCCTTCGATTATGAAATCGCCGGCGGTTCGGTGGAGACGACGACTCCCAGCGGACTCAATCTCAACCCGCTTAATCCCTCGGCTACGACCGGTCGCCAAAACCTCGGGGGAGCCGGTAAGGATGGCACCTTCTCTCCTACTTTCGTTTATCAGTACCTAGATGACAATCTCCGCGCCCGCATCAAGCTCCTCGCTTCCGATGATCGAGTGGAAACCCTCGCCACACCTTTGCTCGTCGCCACCAACAACCGCTCGGCCCGCATCGTTGTCGCGGAGGAAAAAGTGATCACCACGGGCGCCACTACCCAGACCATCACTAACCAGACCGGCGTCGCCAACCAGACCGTCGCCTTCGATACTGAGGTTCGTGATGTCGGCACCACTCTGCGACTCATCCCCTACATCAATGACGATGACACCGTGACTCTCTACATCGAACAGGATAACTCGACTGTCAATCTCCAAGGCAACACGATTCTGGTCTCCGATCCGGTTCTCGGCACCACCGAAGTTAAGGTCGACTCAGTCGAAACCGCCCAGGTACTGGCCACGGTCAACGCCAAGAACAATTTTGCCGTCGCGGTCGGCGGTTTGATCCGCAACGAGAATTCCCGCAAGGTCGAGAAAGTGCCTTGGCTCGGCGACATCCCCTACCTCGGCTGGTTCTTCCGCAGCGAAGAAAATGTCAATGAAAAG
Organism: Lentisphaeraceae bacterium; assembly: GCA_043748535.1. Classification (GTDB taxonomy): domain Bacteria; phylum Verrucomicrobiota; class Lentisphaeria; order Lentisphaerales; family Lentisphaeraceae; genus CAMCSH01. The sequence continues at coordinate 38,444 of JAYTMY010000048.1, forward strand.
ACCGAACTGGTTCTGATCATCACGCCTCGCATCATCCGCTCCGGCGAAGAAGGCCAAGCGATCACTCAGGCCCGCGCCGCCGAACTCTCGACCCACGGCTGGCATAGCTTCGGCCAGGCCGGCACCGATGCCCAAAACGGGCGTATCGCCGAGTACAAGGAAGAGATCAAAGAGATTCAGAAAAAGCTCAAGGATGCCGAAGAAAAAGCGGCCAATCCCGACGCCAAAAAAGCCGAGTAAGAAAGCCATCATGGAACCGCTCAACCTCGACGACATCAGCATCCTCCCGTCGCTCGCGCTGCGGCTGCCTGCCTATGTCGCTTGGCAGCGGCTGGCCTTGCCCTGCTCGATAGTCCACGGTAAATTACAAGTCGCCGTCGGCGTCCCTCCCAACCCGGAACTCGAAGAAGCTTTGGCTCGCCACCTCGGCGAAGAAATCAGCCTCTTCTCCGCCGATCCCGAGTCGATCCGCCGTCAGTTGCGTCAGATCCACCCGCAGCAACAGCGCACCACTTTTCAGCAGCCTGGACGAGATCTGGATGGCGATGAAACCATCCGCATCAGCGATGAAGTGATCCGCCTTGCAGTGCTGCGCGGTGCCTCCGATATCCACCTCGATCCCCGGCCCGACGGCCTCCACATCCGCCTCCGTATCGACGGCATTCTCGAACTCGAACGGATCGTCCCCCTCGCCCTCCAACCGGCCCTTCTGTCGCGGCTGAAGGTTCTCGCCGGTATGGACATCGCCGAGAAGCGCGCGGCCCAGGACGGACGCATCCGCCACCGCTTGCCCGATGGGCGCGAGGTTGATTTACGCGCCGCCTCGATCCCTGCCAAATTGGGCGAAAAGCTCACCCTGCGTCTCATCGGCCTCGGCGCCTCGTCGCTGCAGCTCGAGCAGCTCGGTTTCACCCCCGGCCAGCTTGGCCAGGTCACTGGCACTTTGTCGACCCCGCACGGACTCATCTTGGTCTGCGGCGCCACCGGCTCCGGCAAGTCGACCACCCTCTACGCCATGCTCCGGCGCCTCGTCGCTCACGGCACCCCGAATGTCATCACCATCGAAGACCCGGTCGAAGCCGCCCTGCCGGAAGTCACCCAGGTCGAAATCGAGAGTGAGAAGATCACCTTCTCGGACGCCTTGCGCAGCGTTCTCCGCCACGACCCCGACATCATCATGGTCGGTGAAATCCGCGACCGTGAAACCGCTGATATTGCTATCCGCGCCGCCCTCACCGGCCACTTGGTCCTGTCGTCGCTGCACGCCAACACCGCCATCGGCGCCGTGACCCGTCTCATGGACATGGGCATTCAACCCTATCTGCTCGGCGCCACCTTGCGTCTGTCGATTGCTCAGCGCTTGGTGCGGCGTCTTTGCCAACGCTGCCGCAAGCCCAGCAAGTTGAACAAAGGCATGGCTCTCGCCTTCGGCCGTCCCGAGCTCGATGGCGCCACCGTCTATCATGCCGGCAGCTGCCTGTATTGCGCTGGCAAAGGTTATCGCGGCCGGATCGGCATCTTTGAGTTCTGCGCCGTCAACGAAGCGACTTCACGCCTCATCGCCGCCAATGTCGGCGAGGAAAAACTCGATGAACAGCAGAAGGCGGACGGCCATCAACATCTGACCCACGACGCGGTGCAGAAAATGCTCGCCGGCCTGATTTCGCCGGAAGATCTCTTACAGCTGATCTAGGAAGGCTTGTTGACCACGAAAGACACGAACCTCACGAAAGGAGGCAAGTCTCGCTTTTCGTGTGCTTCGTGTCTTTCGTGGCAAAACTGCCGCTTACTTCTTTCCTAAACCGCCAAACACCTCGAAGTAATCGGGGAAGGTTTTGCGGGTGCAGCCGGGGTCGAGAATGGTGATGCCATCACTGCCTAGGGACAACAGGGAGAAGGCCATCGCCATGCGGTGGTCGTCGTAGGTGAAGATCTCGGCATTTCCGATTTTGGCCGGGGGATCGATGACGAGGTAATCGGCGCCTTCTTCGACCATCGCGCCGACCTTGCGGAGCTCGGTGGCGACCGCGGTGATGCGCTTGGTCTCTTTCACTTGCCAGTTGCCGATATTGCGGATCACGGTGCGACCACGGGCAAAACACGCAACCACGGCAAGGGTCATGCCGGTGTCGGTCATGGTGTCCATGTCGACATCGACACCGATCAGGCCGTTGGGGGAGGCGGTCACGTCGATCCAGTCGGGACCGTATTCGACGGCCGCGCCCATCTTGCCCATGACGCGGGCGTAGCCAGCTTCGCCTTGCACTGAGTCGCTGCCGCAGCCGCGGACCCGGACCTTGCCGGAAATCGCCGCCGCGCCGAGGAAATACGAAGCGCTGGAGGCGTCGCCTTCAATGGCGAAATGCGGCGGGTTGACGTAGCTCTGGCCGGCAGGAATGACGAAGCGGCGCCAGTCGGAGGCGACTTCCACCGAAACGCCGAAACGACGCATCAAGTCGACCGTCATTTCGACGTAGGGACGCGACACCAATTCGCCGGTGACTTCGATCACTGCGGTGCTGCGGCAGAGCGGCGCGGCGAGGAGCAGCGCGGTGATGTATTGCGACGACAAGGAGCCATCGACCTCGGTGCGGCCGCCAGGCAGGCCCTGGGCGTCGATGAGAAGCGGCGGACAATCGGAGCTGATTTCGTAGTCGATTTTGACCCCCCAGAGCTTCAGCGCATTGACTAGAGCTTTGATTGGGCGCTCCCGCATCCGGGCATTGCCGTCGATGCGGTATTGGCCTTGGCTAGCACAGATAGCGGCGGTGACCGAGCGCACTGCGGTGCCGGCGTTGCCGAGATAGAGATCGAAATTGCCGGCGGGCAGCGGGCCGCCGCAGCCCGTGAGAGTCACCGTGCGGGCAGCAAGATCGCGCTTCAAGGGGATGCCCAGTTTCTGCAGGGCTTCGGCCATGCGGTCGACATCGTCGGACTCCAAGCAATTGCTCAGTGCAATCGGACCGCGGCCAAGGGCGGCGACCAAGAGAGCCCGGTTGGAGAGGGATTTTGAACCCGGCAGCAAGAGATCACCGGCGACGGAGCGGAGGCGGGGCAGAAGCAGTTTTTCCATGAGCGGCTTTCCTTTGACTTTTTTCGTGCCGGAATCTAAGCGCCGTCGCGACCTTTGCACGCCTGTGACAGCCAGGAATTCACCTAACTGAGCTAGCTGACCTCTCTTGATGTCACAATTTATTCACCGCCAGGCAGCCCAATTCAACCGAGATCAGGTAATAAAGCCACCTGTCTGCGTCTTCCACAGTCGCGCATACAGGCCGTCTTGGGCGATGAGGCCGGCATGATCGCCGTCCTCACTGATCCTGCCGTGCTCGAAGACCAGAATGCGATCCATGGCGGCGATGGTCGACAAGCGGTGGGCAATGACCAGCACGGTGCGGCCTTCCATCATTTTGCCGAGGCTTTCTTGGATCACTCGTTCGGACTCCGAGTCGAGGGCCGAGGTGGCTTCGTCGAGGACCAGGATCGGCGCGTCCTTGAGGATGGCGCGGGCAATGGCGATGCGTTGGCGTTGGCCGCCGGAAAGCTTGATGCCTCGTTCACCGACCAAGGTGGCGTAGCCTTCGGGACGGGAACTGATGAATTCATCGCAGGAAGCTTCCCGGGCGGCCGCGATGACTTCGTCGTCACTGGCCTCCGGCCGGCCGTAGCGGATGTTGTCGATCAGGCTGCGATGAAAGAGCATCGGCTCCTGCGGAATCATGGCGATGTGCTGGTGCAGCGAGTCCTGGCTGACAGCGCGTAAATCCTGACCGGAAATCTTGATCGATCCCTGATCGACATCGCTGAGGCGAAGGAGCAGGTTGACGAAGCTGCTTTTGCCCGCGCCGGAAGGTCCGACGAGCCCGACTTTTTGCCCTGCGGGAATGTGCAGATTGAGATGTTTGAAGACCTCGGCACCGCCGGGGTGGGCGAAGGTGACGTCCTGGAAATCGATGTCAGCACTTTCGAGGTGGAGGGCGTTGGCATCAGGAGCGTCGGTCAAGTCATGCGGCTTGATGATCGCGGCGACGCCGTCGTTGATATTGCCGAGATGCTCAAAGAACTCAAGGAAACGGCGTGACAGGCCGCTGGCGTCGTGGACCAGAGCGGTGCTTAGACCGAAGACCAGAGCAAAGACGCCGAGAGTGATGTCGCCCGCCATCCACAAGTTCAAAGCGAAGAGAATCATGAAGATCAGGAGCGCGTAAGAGGCGATGAACTGAAACCAGCGCATGATCTCCATGAACCAGAAGTTGCGACGCGCCATTTTCAGCTCATGTTCGAGGGCGGCATCGAGCAGCTTCTGCTCGTGTCCTTGCCCCGCAAAAAGGCGGACGGTGAGCTGATTGCTGACCGCGTCGACCACCTTGCCCGACACCGCGGAGCGGGCAGCGGCGAAGTCTTTCGCCAGGGTGCGGCAGCGGCGCGCCAGGAGGAAGGAGAGGCTGACATAAATCGCTAGCCAGGTGCCGAGCCAGAGCGCCAGACTGCTATGCGCGAAGGCGAGCAATGTGATCGAGACGCTGAAGGAGACGATCACCGGCCAGAAATCGAACATCAGGGTCCACAAGGTGTGGTTCACCGCCGTCGCGGTTTCGGAAATGCGATTGGCGATCGAGCCGGCGAATTGATTGGCGAAGAAGCGTTGCGAATGGTCTTGCAGGTAGCGAAAAAGCGCCCGTCGGGTGCGATTGCGCAAGACCGGCCCGATCAAGACCAGGATGGTACCGGAAGCCCGCGATGCGAGGACCAGAGCGACGCTCAGGAGAATGAATTGCAGAAGCGGCTGGGACAGGCTGTCGGGCAGATGTCCGCCGAGGGTCGAAGGTTCGAGATTTTTCATGGTATCGATTAAGCCGCTGATCGTCGAGGCGATCAAGGCCGGGCAAGCGGCCTGAACAGTTTCAAACAAGAGCATCAGCGCCAGGCCGAGGCGGTAATGGCGGATGAAGTGAAGGGCAAAGGCGAAGGGGCGATCAGGAATCGGGTCGATGCTTTTCATGGGGCCGAACGGGGAAAAAGATTGCGTGACGGGCGTGATTTGTAGAAGACGCCGACAAAGAGCAATTGTTGTCGCGGCTGCCGTAAATCGCGACCCGATTAAGTGTCATTGTTCAAGAAGCGCCAATCCCCTGATTCTCAGCAATACTGGCCGCAGCACCAGGCCGAGCTCCAGGCCCATTGGAAGTTGTAGCCGCCGAGCCAACCGGTGACGTCGACCGATTCGCCGATGAAATACAGGCCCGGCACCTTCTTGGTCTCAAAGGTCTTCGACGACAGCTCGTTGGTGTCCAGCCCGCCGATGGCGACCTCGGCGGTGCGCCAACCTTCGGTGCCGCCGGGCTTGACCGTCATCGCCTGAAGGAGATTAAAGGCGGTGGCTTGTTCGGCTTTGCTGAGCTGGGCGAACTGGCGCGTCGGCAGGCCGCGTTCGAGCAAGAGCTCGATCAGGCGGCGCGGCAGAATCTTGACCAGCATGTCGGGCAGCGTACCGCGCGGATCTCTCTGGCGACGGATTTCCAGTTCTTGCTTGAGGTCGATGCCGGGAAGAAGATTGATGGTGATCTCTTCGCCTTCCTGCCAATAAGACGAGACCTGCAGGATGGCTGGACCGGAGAGACCGCGGTGCGTCGCCAGGACCGCTTCAGTGAAGGCGGGGCCGCGTTTGGCTTTGACCTCGGCGTCGAAGCTGAGGCCGGCCCGCGAGCTCCAGTCGACCAGGGTCTCGGGCGGCAAGGTGAAGGGCACCAGTCCGGCGCGAGGCTTGAGCAGCTTCAAACCAAAGGCTTCGGCGAGCTTGTAGCTGGCGGGCGAGGAGATCTCCGGAATCGCCAGGCCACCGGTGGCGACCACCAGGCTCTGGCAGGTCAAAGGTCCTTTTGCAGTCTGGACCCGAAAACCGCCTTCCGGCAGCTTCTCGGCGCTCTCCAGAGCGCAGCCGAGCGACAGCGTCGCGCCGGCATTTTCCAGCTCATCGAGAAGCATCTTGATGATGTCCTTGGCGCTGCGGTCGCAGAAGAGCTGGCCGAGTTTCTTCTCATGCCAGGGGATCTGATGCTTGTCGACCAAGGCGATGAAATCCTTGGCGGTGTAGCGGCTCAGGGCGGAGACGCAGAATCGCGGATTGCCAGAGAGGTAATTCTCCGGTCCGGCACCGGTGTTGGTGAAGTTGCAGCGGCCGCCGCCGGAGATCAAAATCTTGCGTCCGGGCTTGTCGCCGGAGTCGATCACCAAGACCCGACGTCCCCGGCGCGCCGCGACGGCACCGCACATCAGACCTGCCGCGCCGGCACCCGCAATCACCACATCCCATTGATTCGACATCGTGCTTATCCCGAATTTTTTTGTTGCGCCAAATTTTTTACTTCGCAGAGACTACGGCGGGATACGACTTATGCGAACCACGCCCCCCATGAGCCGAAGGTCTTGATAATATGATTTTTCTGCCTCTCAAAGGAACTTTTGTCCCGGCTCCGACTCAGACAGGACATGTCGCTTTCTCAACCGCATCCCTAGGGAGACTGAACCGTGGATAAGAATTTACTCAATTCCTACCTGATCAACCGCCGTGAATTCGTCGTCGGCGCCGGTGTCGCCGGCCTCGCCCTCAGCGCCCGCAGCTGGGACAATGTTCCCGGCGCCAATGCCCGCCTCCGAGTCGCCATGATCGGCGGCGGCGGCATCGCCAACGGCCAAGGCGTGCCGCAGATCAACCAGTACGGATCCTGCCCCTTCATCGTCGATGTCGACCCCGGCATGTGCAAGAATGCGGTCAAGACCTTCCCCGGCGCCAAGGTGATGAGCGACTACCGCAAGCTCTACGATCAGCACGCCAAGGATTTCGACGCCGTCGTCGTCTCCACTCCTGACCACCATCACTACCCCGCCAGCATTCTCGGCATGATGGCCGGCAAACACGTCTACACCCAGAAGCCCCTCGCCCACACCGTCTGGGAAGCGCGCCAGCTCCTCGCCGCCCGTGATCGCTACAAGGTCGCCACCTCGATGGGCAACCAGATGCACGCCAACGAAGGCAATCGTCGCCTGGTCGAATGGGTCCGCTCCGGCCTCCTCGGCGGTGTCCTCAAGGCCCACGCCTGGACCAACCGCTGCGGCAACTGGTGGAAGCAGGGCATGCCCCGCCCCGAAGGCGAACAGCCGGTCCCCGCCGGCCTCGACTGGGATTGCTGGCTTGGCCCCGCCCCCGTCCGCTCCTACAACAAAGGCATGCATCCCTTCCTCTGGCGCGGCATCCGCGATTTCGGCACTGGCGCCCTCGGCGACATGGGTTGCCACACTCTCGATGGCACCTTCTGGGCCCTCGGTCTCAATCACTTCAAGTCGGTCGAGCTGGTTGACGGCGCGGGCATCGGCAAGGACGCCAACGCCTGGCCCAAGGCCAAAGAGGACTACGCCAAACCGGAACTTCCCGGCGGCTCCACCGTCCGCTTCGTCTTCGGCGAACGCCAGGTTGACGGCAAGACCATGCCCGAGCTCAGTCTCACTTGGTACGAAGGCGGCCGCAAGCCGCAGGTGCCCGAGGGCCTCAAGATCAATCTCAACTCCAGCGGCGTCCTGCTCGAATGCGAGAAGGGCTGGTTGGTCGGTCTTGACGACTATTGCAACAACATCGTCATTTACATGAAAGACGCCGATCCCGCCGCTAAGCCAGTGCAGGAAGAGGGCTGCAAGATCTTCGGCAATATCTCGGCCCCGGCGAAGAGCTTGAAGCGTTCCGAAGGCCACTGGGAAGAATGGTTCGCCGCCGCCAAAGGCGACAAGCCCTTCGACTACCCCGCCGCCAACTTCGCCTACGCTGCGCCCTTCACTGAAACCCTGCTCGCCGCCACCCTCGTCGAAGTCATCGGCGGCAAGCTCGATTACGACGCCGCCGCGATGCGCTTCACCAACAGCGAACTCGCCACTTCCCTCCTCACCAAGGAATACCGCAAAGGCTGGGACTTCCGCATGAGCTGAGGCCAAGCTTCAGTGAAAACAAGCTCCCCCGATCGTGAGGTCGGGGGCTCAGTGTTTGTGCTGGTGATGGCTATCGGGATAATGCGGATGGCTGTGCTGGAGCACTTCGTGTCGATGAGGATGCGAATGCGGCTTGCTGTCATCCCAAGGAAATTCATGACTGTGGCGATGGTGTTCGTCATGGCTATGCTCATGCTCATGCTCATGCTCGTCATGAACATGTTCGTGCTCATGATTTTCGCTGATATGCAGCCAAAGTCCGAAGCCCATCAGGAGGGCAGCCGCGAGGAGGGCAAGGGTCAATGGCTCGCCAAGAAGGAGGGCGAGGCCGGCACCAAGAAAGGGCGCCAGCGAGAAGTAGGCACCTGAGCGAGCGGCGCCGAGATGACGCAGGGCGACGACAAAAAGAGCCAAGCTGAGGCCGTAGGAGAAGAAGCCGAGAAGCAGGCAGCCGCTGAGATGCAGTGGCGTCGGACATTTGCAGCCGAGGGCAAGGGCAATGAGCAAGTTGACGCTACCGGCGACCAGGCCTTTCACCATGGCGATCCAAGTGCCATCACTGAGCGACACCTTGCGGGTCAGATTGTTGTCGATAGCCCAGCAGAAACAGGCGCCGCAGACGGCAAGCGCCGGCAGCAAGGCCGAGGCTTCGAGCTTTTCAGGCCAACTGAGAATGAGGGCTCCGGCGACAATCGCCGCCATGCCGAGGGCGATGCGACGGTCAAAATTCTCCTTGAAGACGAACCAAGCAAGAAGCGCAGTGAAAACCCCTTCGGCATTGAGCAGCAGCGAGGCCGACGAGGCGGGCATATGCTGCAGTCCCCACATCAGCAAAAGCGGTCCGGCGATGCCGCCAAATACAATCGCGCCGGCAAACCACCCGGCTTCCTGTCGCGGCAAAGTGAGATTCGGCTGCGCGCTGATCCGGCGCCAGATCAGCAAGCCGATTCCGGCGCCAAGATAGAGCAGCGCCGCCATCAGCCAGGGCGACGAAGTGCCGAGTAAAAGCTTGGCCAAGGGGGTGCCGCAGCCGAAAAGCACGGCAGCGGCAAGCGCTGCAAGAACCCCGGGATGACGAAGTGCGTTCAAGTTCCGGCCGCGAGAGTGATCTTGAGTTTTTCCTTCTTGCCTTCCCGTAAGAGTTCAAGCTCAACTTCACTGCCCGCCTTCTTCTTGGCCAAGAGATAATACAGATCCGAAACACTGCGCAGCACTTCGCCGTCGATGGCTAGGATGACGTCGCCGAGATAGATGCCGCGACGATCTTCACGCACCCCTTTGAGTCCGGCATTGGCGGCGGGGCCCTTAGCGACAACTTCTTGAATTGCCACGCCTTGCGGCACGCCGAAGCGCTTCAGCCAGGCGTCGGGAAGGATGCTAATGCCAATGCTCGGACGAATCTCATGGCCATGCTCGATCAGCATTGGCACGATGTAGGAAATCGCATCGGCAGGAACGGCAAAGCCGATGCCGGCGGAGCTGCCGGATCCCGAATAAATGGCACTGTTCATGCCGATCAGGAAACCGCGGGAGTCAAGCAGAGGGCCACCGGAATTGCCCGGGTTGATGGCCGCATCGGTTTGAATCATGTCGCGGATTTCGACCCCGCCGCCACCTTCGATGCTGCGGCCAAGGGCGGAGACGACGCCGGTGGTCAATGTGTGGTCGAGTCCAAAGGGATTGCCGATGGCGATGGCTTTTTGACCGACTCGTAATTCCTGTGACGAGGCGACACGAAGTGGTCGCAGAATACTGGGTCTCTTGACCAGCTGCAAAACCGCGACATCGAGGCGAGGGCAGACGCCGACGAGCTTGGCTTCGTAATTGGCCGCGTCCTGATGGAAGGAAACTTGGAAGTCGCTGCCGCCTTCGATGACATGGTAGTTGGTGACGATATGTCCTTGATCATCCCAGATGAAACCCGAGCCGGTGCCGGCGGGGATCTTCACCGGATCGGAGAAAAAGCCACGGCGTGCCAGCCGGATATTGGTGATATGAACCACCGAGGCGACGCCTTCTTCGAAGATCTTGATGTTGTTGACTTCATCGGCGCCGAGGTAGGCAGGGATGGGGCGAGCGACAGGTGCGGTGGCAGTGCTATCAGCGCAGCTGCTGCGAGTGCCCATGAAATAGGCAGCGGTGATGACCAGAGAGAGAGAAAAAAAGACTTTGGCATTCATGGCGCAAGGATCCTTTCAATAAATCAGGTTTTCGCGGGCGGGGAAAGACGGACTTCGGTTTCCAGCAAGCCCTCGTTATTGAGCTCACCCAAGGGAGAGTAATAGCGGCAGCGGCTGATGATTTCACGACTGTAGGGAGGCGCAAAGATGTCGATCATCCGAGTGAAACGCGTCGCTTTCAGCGAGTGGATATTGCCTCGTGTCGCTGTCAGGGTGACTGCGAGCCCCGGGCTGGCGATGACTGCCGGACGAGGCTTTAGCCAAAGGCGTTGATTGCTGATCTCGCCATGCGGGTCGTAGGCTTTCACTTCCACCTCCCCTTCGGTGCAGAAGGCGACGCCGGTCATGCCCGGGTGATCGTGTAAGGGGATGGTTTCGCCCGGTTCGAATTCGAGCAGCGAAATCTGAAACGAGCGTTCTTCATGCATGACTCGAATTTCGGGGAAGTCACTGCGGCTGTTTTTGTAAGCGGCACAAAATTCGCGGACCTGGCGACAATCGAGATCGGCAATGCGGAGTGCGGCCTCGACATCTCGGACTTGGGTTTCTTGATCCCATCCAGGAGTGAATTGAACTTCCGACAGTTTTCTCAGACGGGCGAGCAATTGCTCCCAGGTGAGCAGGGCTGGAGCCGGAGGCGCAGCTGTAAGCTCGCTTCCAGAACCGCATCCCGCCAACAGCGGCAGAAGGGCTTGTGCAGCGAGGAAAGCTTTGGTGCTGAGGGTGATGAATTGGCGGCGATCGGACCTAGACATTAGGATTGAACTCCCTTGCTGATTGACTATTTAGACGTATGACCATCTAGATTTATGGCCTCATGTGTGAGGATGAAGATATAATCTCGGCATTTTTAACGCAAGGGCGAAACGCATCAAGAACTTAAAAATCTCACCCACCTGCCCTCCCCTTCTTCTTCGATATCAGCTTTACCGAGTCATACTTCATTATTGTCCGATAGCAACCGAGAATCCAAACGCAAAAAAGCCCCTGACTTTCGTCAGGGGCTAAAAATAAAGGCTGGCGGCTACCTACTCTTCCACGATCTTCACGCAGTACCATCGGCGCCAGGG